>JAEXPQ010000281.1 GCA_023446735.1 Verrucomicrobiota bacterium | reverse complement strand
CATCCCGTTTTTTTATACCCCGCGGCGCCTCCGGTGACACTTGCGCAACGAATTCGGCCACCTCTTGACGACTTCGGTATAAACCAACGACATCACCGAAGATGCCTTCTGACCCACATCCGTCGCTCCCGCTCCGGCTGCGCCTCTGCGCCGCCGTGCTTGGGCTTGCGGTGTTCTGTGTCGGATTGGCGGCATTCTCCCCGCGCCTGCACGCCCACGTGCACCACGATGGCGAATGCGAGACCGCCACCTGCGCGGCCACGCTGTTCGCGCACGGCATCGCACCGCTCCTTCCAGCGCCCACTCTCGTCGCGCCGGTTCCGCTCCCCCATCGCGAGTTGCCGGGCGCGGTAGCACCGGTTGTCCACGCCGCGCCCGCGCTGCGCCTGCCCCCGCCCTGCGGACCACCGCCGGTCTGATTCGAACCCGCGTTCCGTCCGCCCACCCCCGCGTCGCACTCTCGCGTCCGTCGGTGGTAGCTCCTCGTGCACGCCGCACCCTTCGCGGCTGCCGCATGCCCGCAAACTCGAATCTCCATGTCCCTTTTCCGCACTCCACTCTCCCTCCAACTCGCCGCGGCCCTCGCCGCGGTTCACGGCTCCGCCCTTCGGGCCGAACCGGTTCGCGCCGCCAACGACGATCCCATCGTCCTCGAGAACTTCGTCGTCACCGCCTCCCCGCTCACCCGCGGCCAGGCCGACCTCGCCCAATCCACCGCCGTCCTCACCGGCCAAAGTCTCGCCGCGCAACAACGCGGCACCCTCGGCGCCACCCTCGCCGGCGAAGTCGGCCTCTCCGCCACCGACTTCGGCCCCGGCGCCAGCCGCCCCGTGATCCGCGGCATCGGCGGCGATCGGGTACGCGTGCTCGAAAACGGCGTCGGCACGCTCGATGTCTCGAACATCAGCCCCGACCACGGCATCGGCACCGAGCCGCTCTTCGCCGACCGCATTGAGGTCGTGCGCGGCCCCGCCACCTTGCGCTACGGCAGCGCCGCAATCGGCGGCGTCGTCAACGTCCTCGACGGACGCGTGCCCACCGAGCGCGCCACCGCCGCGCTCTCCGGCCGCGCCGAACTGCGCGGCAACACCGCCGACGAGGAACGCGCCGGCGCCCTGCTGCTCAACGGCGGCGCCGCCAACTTCGCGTGGCAGACCCGCGTCTTCGCCCGCCGCACCGGCGACCTCCACATCCCCGGCACCACCCTCCACCAGCACGACGAAGCCGCGCACGAACCCGAGGAGGGCGAGGAGCATGTACACGAGGAACACGAAGCCGAACCCGTCCACGGGCGCGTGCCCAACACCGCGATCGACAGCGAAGGCTGGTCGGCCGGCGGCACGTGGTTTTGGCGCACCGGTTACCTCGGCGCCGCCTTCACCGCCCACAACTCCCTCTTCGGCATCCCGCCCGGCGGCCACGCGCATGAGCACGAGGAGGATGAAGGCCACGACGATGCCGAGCCCGAATCCCACGACGAACACGACCACGCCGCCGAGGCGATCCGCAGCGATCTCCACCAGCGCCGCGCCGACGTGCGCGGGGCCATCACGGAACCCTTCGGGCCGTTCGCCCGCGCCGACCTCGAGCTCGCCTTCGCCGACTACGACCACAGCGAACTCGAAGGCGAGGCCGTCGGCACGCGCTTCGACCAGACCGGCCACGAAGGCCGCCTCGAGCTCACCCAGCAGGAGTACGGCAAACTCACCGGCGCACTCGGCGCCCAGTATCAGTTCACCGAACTCAAGGCCGCCGGCGGCGAAGCCTACCTGCCGACGGTGAAAACCACCAACTGGGCGGGCTTCCTCTTCGAGGAGCTCGTCACCGGCCCCGTCGCCTGGCAGGCCGGCGCGCGCTACGAACACCAGCGCGTCGCCCCGGTCGCCTCCTCCGGTTTCGCCGCCCGCACCTTCGACGGCGTGAGCGGCTCGCTCGGCGCCGTGTGGTCGTTCGCCGAGAACTGGGGCCTCGCCGCCTCGGTCGCCCGCACCACCCGCCTGCCCAGCGCCACCGAGCTCTTCGCCGACGGCCCCCACGCCGCCACCGCCGCCTACGAGCTCGGCGATCCCACCCTCGACCGCGAACGCGCCACCGCCGTTGAGCTCTCGCTGCGCCGCCGCGCGGGCTTCGTTACCGGCGTCGTCACCGTATTCCGGAGCCGCTTCGACGACTACATCTTCGAGCGGCCCACCGGCGCCACCTCCGACGGCCTGCCCGTGTACGCGTTCGTGGCCCGCGACGCCCGCTTCGAGGGCGGCGAGATCGAGACCTGGTGGCACCTGCACGAGGGCAAGGCCCACGCGCTCGACCTGCGCCTCGGCGCCGACTGGGTGCGCGCCACCCAGCTCAACGACGACCAGCCGCTGCCGCGCATCCCGCCGCACCGCTTCCTCGCCGGCCTGCACTACCGCGGCGGCGCCTTCACCGCCGGGATCGACGCGATCCGCGCCTCCGCGCAACACCGCACCGCCCCCGGTGAGGAGGAGACCGCCGGATACACGCTCGTCTCCGCCGAGGTCAGCTACCGCGTCGAGGTCAGGCGCCTCGAGTACCTCGTATTCCTGCGCGGCACAAACCTGGCCAACGAGGAGGCCCGCAACCACGTCTCCTTCCTCAAAGAATACGCCCCCCTCGCCGGTCGCAGTCTCTCCGTCGGCCTGCGCCTGACGTTCTGAGCATCAACACGCCCCTAGTCCCAAGCGCGATCCCCTCCGGATGTTTACCCTCACGACCGTGAGAGCAAACGTCCGGGGCTCGGGATGCGCCGGCGCCACCGCGACGCCAAAGGCGCCCGGCAGGGTTGGCTTCGTGGGTGCCTCGATGCATCCAGCGAGCACGCACCGTTCTTGCCGTGCTCACGTCCCACCGCCAGCGTCGCGCCATGGAATCCGGATGGCACTCCCTCCGACGCGTGCTCCGCGGCGCCTCACTCCTCCTCTGCCCGGCTCTCACTCTCGCCGGAGACGAACCATCGACCGACTGGCGCGCGCAGGCCGCCGCGCACAAGCTCTCCGACGCGCAGATCGCGCGCCTCGAACACGACGGCTTCATCACCGCGGAATCGCTGCCTCGAGGCTTCGAGGCGCTGAAACGCGAGCGCGAGCCGGCCTTCCTCTCCGCCGACATCGCCCTCGAAACCTTCCACGCCTTGCTGAGCGACTCGACGGAGGCGCTCGGTCTCGCTCGCCGCGAGCCGCTCGCCGCGTACCTCGCCGCCCTGTGGAAGAAGACCAACGCGGACGCGGCCGGCCCGCTCGGCTCCGATCCCCTCGGCCAAAGCGCGCTCAGGCATGTGCGCCGGACTCTCGGCCCCGCTCTCTTGCTGCTCGGCCAACCGCTCGATGGCATCGCCGACTCCGAACGCATCGCCATTGAGGCCGAAGTGCAGCGCATCCGCGCCGGCCAACCGGCCGAACCACCGCTCTGGCTGGCGCCGCCCAGCGAGGATCCATCCCTGGCCGCGCAAGAGCGGATCGACTACGCGGCGCTGCAACCAGTCAGTTTCTACGCAGAGACACCAGAGCTCGCCGATCTCTACCGCGCCACGCGTTGGCTTCAGTCCGTCCCCTTCCGCGCGCGCCTAGAGAACGAAGCCGTCGCCGCCCTGCTACTCGCCAGCCGCAAAGGCGGCCAACCGACACCGCCGGCCCTCGTCACGTGGTTCGACCTCATGGCCCCTTACCGCTCCCCGGCGGTGGAAGAGATCAGCCTGTGGGAGGGAGACCCAACCACAACCACGGAGTGGAGCTCGACCGCACGCAAGACTCTCGCGCACCGGAAACCGTTCGAGGTCGACCCGCGCCGGCGACGCCGTGAGGAGCCAACCGATCCGCTCGCCCGCGTCATCTTCCACGTGTTGCCCAGCGGGCTCTCCACCGACCAGGACGCGCTCAACGAAGCGGTCGCTAGAATTCAGCGACCGGGCGCCATGCCCACCGGCCTCATCATCGCCGGCTGGCTCGGTTTCGCCGGAGCGGAGGAGCGGGCCCGCCGCGCCGGCTGGTCGACGCCGTCCCGTCCGTGGGAGGCAGTGCCCGTCCCGCGCGCCGCCAACGACAACATCGACTGGGACGGGATGCGCGAGGGCTACCTCCGCGGCGAAATCCTCAGCCAACGCGCGCCCTCGATCGCGGCCGTGCTTCGCGACAATCCCCACGAACACCTTCTCGCGCTCTGGCGCTCGCTCGCGCAACCACCCGCGCCGTGGGCCCCGGAGTTCATGCGCCGCCCCGCCTGGCAGTGGAAATCGGCCAACGCCGCGCTCGCCAGCTGGGCGCTCACCCGCCGCGCCTTCGCGCTCGAACAGCCAGAAGTGCCAGCGATCGAGTTCGGAATCGATGCGCCGCCACCGCTCATCGTCGAACCGTCACCCGAGTTCTGGTCGGCATTCCGAGGCGTGGTTGATGTATTCGAGAACAAGTTCACCGTCGCCGGTCTGCTGCGCCCCTATGGCGAAGCAGAGCTCATCGCCGCAACAGCCGGCAACCGGACCGATGATTCCGCATTTCGTCTCCTCGCGCTGGTCGATCGCTGGTCCGCACTCCGCAAGATGGCCTACAGCACGGAACGCCTCGCCTTGCGCCAAGGTACCGGCCTTCCCGCCGACGCCGAAGACACCCAACTGGCCGCCTTCTTCTACGACATTCTCATCTTCGCGACGACCGGCCTCGGCGGGGGCTTCATGGGGGCGAGCGGCGCGATCCCACCCGATCGCGCACCGCAAACCGTCCCTATCTGGAACAGTCCCTCGACCAACGCCACGCTACACGCTGCCGTCGGCCGGCCGCGGCGGATGTGGTTGCTCTACCCGTGGCAGGGCCAGCCGGTCCTCTGCCGCAGCGCGGTCCTCACCTACCACGAGTTCGTCGAGCCCGACGGCAAACGCGTGACCGACGCGGAATGGAAGGCACGTCTCGACTCCGAGAATCCACCACAACCGCCCGACTGGTTGCAGCCAATCGACAGCCCCTGAGCACGGGTCGTCTCGCGGCGTTTACCCGATCTTGCCCGCAGGCCAGGCTTGCGCGTAGGCGGCAAGGACTTGGTCGATGAAGGCGGCGCGCTCCGGCGGGAGCCGGCGGCGCGCCGGGTCAGCATCGAACCACGCCAGCGTCCGCCGAATACCGTCCCGGTAGGCGATGCGCGGACGGAAACCGGGCACGGCGCGCCGCAGCTTGGAATTGTCGAAGATCGCGGTGTGCGACTTGTCGCCGAGCAACGTGCCTTCCAAGTCCGGATTCCACGCGATCAGCAGGTCCGACGGAATGTGCACCAACTTCGGCTGCGCCACGCCGGCGGCCTGCGCGGTCTGCGTGTAGAGCTCGTCCCAGGTGAGCGCCTCGTCGGAGGTGATCTGGATATCTTCACCGAGCGCGGCGCCGTTACCGAGCAGCCCGAGCAGGCCCTGCGCAAGATCCTCGGCATGGGTGATCGTCCACGGGCTGGTGCCGTCGCCGGGCACGATCACGGGCTGACCGCGGCGCATGCGCTCGACGGTGGTGAAATCCGTCCAGCCGCCGAGTGGCAGCGGAATCACGGTGTCGTAGGTGAGCGACGGGCGGATGATCGTGTACGGCAACCGCGCCCCCCCGGCCGCGCGGAGCACCTGTTCGCAGGCGATCTTGTCGCGCGAGTATTGCCAACGCGGATTCTCGAGCGGCGTGCGCTCGGTCGTGGGCGCGAAGGTGCGCGGTTTGGCGTAGGCCGAGGCCGAGCTGATGAACACGTACTGCCCGCAACGCCCGGCGAAGAGCCGGAGGTCGCGCTCGATCTGTGCGGGAGTGAAGGCGATGAACTGCACCACGGCGTCGAACCGGTGCGGCGCCAACGCGGACGCCGCGGCCGTCTCGTCGTTGATATCGCAGTGCAAATTCCGCGCGCCCGCGACGCCCGGCCGTCCGGGCCGGTGGAGAAGCCAGAGCTCGTGGCCGAGCTGCAGCGCGAGCCGGCTGCAGGAGGTGCTGATGTTGCCGGTGCCGCCGACGAAAAGAAGTTTCATGACCGGAAAGGAGGGAGTGGCGCGGTTGCGAACGGCGCGACTCAGGCCCGGGAAGCCGCGAGGAGCAAGCGACACTCCTCGCCGATGCAAAAACCTCCGATGGATCCGCGCGCCGGCCGGTGCCAAAACCGCGTGTCCGCTGCGCCGCCTCCCGCCGCGCAGGACCTTGCCCGCGAAAGCCCGTGACGCCGGGCAAATCCGCTTGCCACCAAATTCCCCCCAGCGGCCTACTGCTTGGCCATGGCGCAACGATCCACCTCCCGGCTTCCGCAGGGTCCGACCTCGCGGTCCGACGCCCCCGTTGCGCGCCGCGTCCCCGGATGCGTTCCCACCCGTGGGCTTGATCGCCAGCCATCGCGTTCCGGTCCCCGCCTTCCGGTCTCCGGTTTCACCCGATGATCGGCCTGCACGAGAACCACGGCGGCCCGCCCGCCCGGCCAGAGGCGTGGCTGCAACTTGTCGCGCGCGCCTTCGCCGAGGGCGGCTGGCTGCAGGACGCCCTGCAACTGGAGCACCGCCCGCAGCAGGAGCGCATGGCGCTGAACGTCGCCCGCGCCTTCTTCGACGACGAGGTCCTGCTCGCCGAGGCCGGCACCGGCGTGGGCAAGAGCCTCGCCTACATCGTGCCCGGCCTGATCTTCGCGCAGACCGCCCGCCGGCCGATGCTCGTCTCCACGCACACGATCTCACTCCAGGAGCAGATCCAGCAGAAGGACCTCGCCATCGTGCGGCGCCTGTTCCGCGGCGTGCCCGAGTTGGAGCAACTCGCCGACTTCCGCTCCGCCCTCCTCGTCGGCAAGGGCAACTACCTCTGCTCCACCCGGCTCGCGCAGGCCATCGCGGCCAAGGCCGAGCTCTTCCCCTCGCACGAGCAACAGGAACTCCAGCGCATCGCCGCGTGGGCCCAGGAATCCAAGGACGGGCTACGCCAAGAGCTCAGCCCCGCGCCCGACCCCGACGTGTGGGAATGGGTCCACGCCGACTCCTCCGTGTGCAGCCGCAAGCACTGCGACCCGAAGCACTGCCCCTACCAGCGCGCCCGCGCCCGGATCCGCGAGGCCAACCTGATCATCGTCAACCACAGCCTGCTCTTCTCGCACATCCAGGCGGGCGGCGCCGCCGAGCGCGGCGCCAAACGCGGTATCCTGTTTCCCGACGATTTTCTCGTGCTCGACGAGGCCCACACCGTGCCCGAGGTCGCCACCGAGCACTTCGGCCTGCGGGTGACCTCCTACGGCGTCGACCGCTTCCTCAAGTCGCTCTACCACCCGCAGCGCAAGCGCGGCCTGCTCCAGAAGCTCGGCAACGCCCGGGAGCGCCAGCTCGTCGAGGACTGCCTCGACGCCTCGTCGCTGTTCTTCGGACACATTCGCGACCGCGTGCTCACCAAGCAGCCGGTCGTGCGGGTGATGAACGAGGAGGTCTGCGAGCCGCTCCCGCCCGAGCCGTTCAAGATCCTCAACCAGCTCCTCAACGACCTCGCCAACCGCCTTGAGGACGGCCCCGCGCGCGAGGAGATCACCGAGCAGCGCGGCAAGCTCGGCACCTATTTCACCAACATCCGCCAGTTCCTGAAGCTCGCCGCCGAGGACCACGTGCACTGGGTGGAGCGCTCCGGCAAACAGGGCCAGATCGTGGCGTTGCGCAGCGCGCCGATCGACGTGGCCCCGCAGATCCGCGAGGCGCTCTTCGAGAAGGACACCTCGGTCCTCCTCACCAGCGCCACGCTCGCGATGGGCGGCCAGATCGAGCCGTTCCAGCAGCGCACCGGAGCCGAACAGCAGCGGGTCATCATCGAGGATTCGCCCTTCGACTACCAGCGGCACATGCGCGTCTACGTCGCGGCCGACATCCCCCAGCCCACCGCCGACAACCCGCGCCTCGCCCTCGAGGAACTCGCCGACTACATCCGCTGGTGCGCGCTCCAGGTGCCCGGCGGCAGCCTCGTACTCTTCACCAGCTACACCGACCTGAACCGTTGTGCGGAGATGGTGGAGCCGGACTTTCTCGCCGCCGGCCGCCCGCTCCTCGTGCAGGGCAAGCTCCACTCGCGCACCGAGCTCACCACCCAGTTCAAACGCGCCAAGAACGGCGTCCTCTTCGGCACCGACAGCTTTTGGACCGGCGTCGACGTACCCGGCAACGCGCTCTCCCAGGTCATCGTCACGCGCCTGCCCTTCGACGTCCCCTCGCACCCCATCGCCGAGGCCCGCGCCGAGTGGGTGCGCGAGCGCGGGGGAAATCCTTTCGCCGAGCTCACGTTGCCCGACGCGCTGGTGAAGTTCCGCCAAGGCGCCGGACGCCTCATCCGCACGAAGACCGACCGTGGCCTGATCACGATCCTCGACGCGCGCATCCTCACGAAAACCTACGGCCGGCTCTTCATCGACTGCCTGCCCAAGCGCGAGTTCGAGCGCCTGACCAAGGCGACACGCGAGCGGGTCTTCCAGCCGTTCAGGTGACAAGGCCGGCGCGGGCCGCGCCCACGGTCGAAGTTCGACAACCACTCCGGCACCCGCAACATCCCCGGCAATGGCGCTTTGTCTCCAGTTCGCGGTGGCTTCCGACATCGGGCGACGTCGGCAGGAGAACCAGGACCGCTGGCTCCTCCGGGAGGACGTGCAGGTCGCGGCCGTGGCCGACGGCATGGGTGGCATGGCCTGCGGAGCCGAGGCTGCGCAACGGGCGCTCGACACCGTCGCCGCGCGCGTCGACCAAGCCATGCCGGGCTCCCTTGCCGACTGGCGGCGTCTGCTCGAGGAAGCCAATCGCGCGGTCTTCGCCCTCGGACTGGAGCTCAGTCCCAATCAAGGCATCGGCACCACGCTCACCCTCGCGCATTGGCAGGGTTCGGAGCTGACGCTCGCCCACGTCGGCGACTCGGCCGCCTTGCGCCTGCGCGACGGCAACCTCGTGCAACTCACCCCGGAACACACCGTGGCGGCCGAAGTGCGGGAACGCCGCGCGGCCGGGTCGGTCGCGCGCATGCCGCACGGGGCCGAGCACATGCTCAGCAGTTGCCTCGGCTTGCCCTACCTCCCGCAGGAGGACGTGCGCGCGCTCGCGCTTCTCCCCGGCGACCGCCTCCTACTATGCAGCGACGGCCTGACCAAGCCCGTCTCGTCCGAGGCGATCGGCGCCACCCTCGCCCGCAGCGCGACGCCCGCAGAGGCAGCACGCCAACTGATCGACCTAGCCAACGCCGCGGGCGGCCCGGACAACATCACCGTGTTGGTCGGCTTCGTCACCGGGTAGCGGCCCGCACACCCGTTCCAAGGCCGGCTATGCCCGGACTGTTGGTCGCGGAGCACTCGCTTTCCAAGGGGGCAGTTTCGTTCAACGCCGCCGTTTCTTCAGCCGCTCGCGCCGCACGGCGTCGAGCCCGAAGCGCCCGCCGCCGGTCGTCGCCAGCGCGCCCAACGCGGCCGCCAACGACAAGGGGTAGAAAAACGCCACGGCCGCCTCAAGCGTGCCCGAGAGCACCGCCGGCCAACGCAGCAACGCCGCCCCCGCCATCATGACGCCGAGCCCGAGCGCCGCGAGCCGGGTCCACGCCCCGAGCACCAGCAGCGCGCCGCCCGTAAACGTCAGCACCGCCACCGCCAGTCCCGCCACGAGCGAGGCCGCCGGCGCACCGGCGATCCCCACGGCCACGCCGAGGTCGATCCAGGCCGCCCGCCCGGTCGCCAGCGCCGCCGCGCCGCAAAACAGGAACGCGCCGCCCGCCACCGCGCGAAACAGGAACAGCCCCGGATCGCGCAGATTCTCCAGGGAATCGAAAGTCGGCCACGTCATGCGCGACCAAGACCTCCGGAAACCGGCGACACGCAAGCCTGAAGCCGCCGCTCGCCTGCGACGGATCCGCTTTTACGCGCCGTTGGCCGCCACGGCATCGAGGAACAGGTCCGGCTCGCACCGCACCGGTTCCGCCAACGTCCGCGCGACCCCGTCGAGCAGACGCCTCGAGGAGAACGGTTTCAGCAGCACCTCGCGCACGCCCATCAGCTCCAACTCGCGCAGATTGGTCTCAGTGCCCTGACCCGTCGCCACCATCACCCGCAGGTCCGGTTTGCTGCGGCGCAGCGCCCAGAGCAGCGTGAACCCGTTCATGCCCGGCATGGCCAGATCGGTGAGGACCAGACCGATCTCCGCCCGGTGCCGCGCAAAAAGCCCCAACGCCTCGCGACCCTCGCTGGCGACGAGCACTTCGTAACCGGCGCGTTCCAAGATTCGCCGGCTGAGGGTGAGGATCGACTCCTCGTCGTCCACCACGAGGACCCGCCCCGTCTCTCGCGGCGCGATTCCCCCGTCCTCGACCACGGACCGCACCGTCGCAGCGGTCGCACGCGGGAAATAGAGGCTGACCTTCGTGCCACACCCATGGCGCGCCCGCAATTGGCCGAAGCCCCCGTGGCTGCGCAACACGCCCGCCACCCGGCTCAGGCCCAGGCCGGCCGCCTGGCCCGCGCCCTTGCTCGTCACAAACGGCTCCCAGATCCGACTCGCATACTCGGGGTCGACCCCGGGGCCCGTATCCTCGACCGACACCTCGACGAAGTCGCCGGGCACCGCACTGAAGATCGCCGACGGCTGGATCGTCGTGCAGGTGCAATTCTGCGCCGTGATCGCGATGTGCCCCCCCTCCGGCATGGCATCGCGTGCGTTCAGGAGGAGGTTGATCAACGCCTGGTGGATCTCGCCGGGATCGCCGGTGATCGTCCAGAGCGCCGACGGGATCTCCGCGCGGACACCGATGTTGGGTGGGAAAATCTCGCTGGCCAAACGCGCCACCTCCCGCAGCAGGTAGCGCGGCTGCAGATCCATCGCGCAATTGTCGCTGCCGTTCGCGAAGGTCAGCACCTGCCGGATCACCGCGGCCCCGCGCTCGGCGCTGTGCTCAATCGTGTGCACCAGTTCGGAATTTTCCTCCGACAAACCCTGGTCGCCCAGGATGCCCGCCGCCATCGTGATCGGCGCGAGGATGTTGTTGAGGTCGTGGGCGATCCCGCCGGCGATCGCCGCGAACAACTCGCTGCGTTGCGCGGCGGCATGCGACTCGGGGGTCGCTGCGCCGGTCGACTCCGCGACATGACGCTCCGCCACATACCAAGGACCGCCGGCTTCCTCGCTCAACGAGACCACCGTCAGGTGGTGCAACGTCGCGGTGCCCCCGCTCGACTCCGCCGCCACCGGGCCACGCCACGCCGTCCCCGGCTTTGTCGCTTCCCGCACTTCGGCCCAACGCTCCTCATCCGGGCCCAACAACGGCACCGATTCCCCCTCCAGCCGTTCGGCCGCCAGTCCGGCCAACGCCAGATAGGCGGCGTTGGCCCAGCGCAACCGGCCAGTGCGATCGACGATCGCCAACGCCGCCGGTGCGGCCTGAGCCGCGGCCTCGAGCCAGGCCGCTCGCTGCAGCCGCAAGTGCCGAGCCCGCGCCTCCTGCCCGCGCAGAATCTCGCGTTCCAGCATGGGCCCGAACAGCGCCAGCGCCTCGGTCACCACGACACCGGCGATGCCGATCCGCAGCGCATCCTGCAACCCGGCGAGGTCCGCCGCCCGTGCCACCAGCAGCACCGGAATCGCCGGATCGCGCCGGTGCAACTCCGCGAGCACATGCGCCAGATGCAGCTGGCTCGCGTGCGCGGTCAGCACCGCGGCATCACACGGGCCGCGATCAAGCGCCGCCAACACCTCCGCGAGCGTGCGGACGAGATTCAACTCGGCCGGCTTGCCCGCGCGCTCCAGCTCCGACCTCAGCGGCCGCAGCTCGCTCTCGCGCTCGGCGAGAACCAGGATTTTCCAAGGGGTAGACTCCACGACCATCTCGCCTCCGCCGGGGTTGAGAAATCGCGGAGCCGAGAGGCGGAATTATGGAGCAAGGCCCTCGGTTCTCAAACGGACCCCGGATTTTTTCCGGAATATTCCCGACCGCCCCTCGCTCAATGCTCGAGCATGCGCACCCGTTTGTGCTTCAGCGGAAACTGCAAGGTCACCACCGTGCCGACCCCTTCGCGGCTATCGATGCCGATCTGGCCGCCATGATCGCGCATGATCCGATGCACGATCATCAGGCCCAGCCCGTGGCCCCCTTTCTTCGTCGTATGGTACGGCTGGAACATCCGCGCCATGTCCTCCTGGCGGATGCCGCTGCCGGTGTCGCCGAACAGCAGAAACAGGCTCTCGTCGTCGCGGCGCGAGCGCACCCGCAGGCACCCGCCCGGCTGCATCGCTTCGGCGGCGTTCTTCACGAGGTTGAAGAACACCTGCTTGAGCTGGTTGCGATCGGCCAGGATCACGAGCGGCTCCGCGGGCAACTCGACATCGACCTTGATCCCGCGGTTCTCGAGCTCGCTGCCCTGGAAACGCAGCACTTCCTCGAGCACCTCGGCCGGGTTCACGTCGCTGAAATCTGGCGGACGCGGCCGGATCGCCTCGAGGAAGTTCGTGATGATACCGTCGAGCCGGTCGACCTCCTCCTGGCAGATCCGCAACGACTCGCGCGCCGAATCGGCGTCGTCGAGCGAGCGTAGTTTCTTGAGCTTCCGCCCGAGCAACTGGAGGTGGATCGTGAGCGAGTTGAGCGGGTTGCCCAGCTCGTGCGCCACCCCGCCGGCCAGCAGCAGGATCGAGTTGATCTTTTCGCTCTCGATGCGCTCCTCCGTGGAGAGCTTCTCCTGCGTGATGTCGGCCAGGATCGCGGTGAAACGCCGCGGGCCGCCGTGCTCCGCCGCCTCGCGGTCGAACGGCACCAGATGCAGCCGCAGGAAACGGCGCTGTGGGTAGCTCACCTCAAGCTCCCGCGAGATCACCTCCGGCCGGGGGCCGCCCCGTTGCAGGGTGGCCTCGAGGGTTTGTCTCAAACCCGGCAGCACACGCCAGAGCTGGGCGCCCGCCAGCGCCCCCTCGCTCAGGCCGAGCAGGCGGGCGGCGGCGGCGTTGCCGTATTCGATGGTCCCGCTGTCGGCGATCACCAGCACGCCCTCCTGAACCGTATTCAGGACTGCCTCGAGCAGGCCGCGTTCGCGCGCCAGCCGCTGCACGAGAGTGGTGAGGCCCGCCGAGTCGAGATGGTCGAGCCGGCCCAGCAGGCGTTCCAAGGGGTTCTGTTTCTTCGCCACGACGCCCCCGTTCTGGCGCCGCGCCCGCGGTTTTCAACCCCGCAGGCGCGGCCCCTTCCGGGCCCGCGCCCGCCGCGAACGGGCGGAGACAGGCCTACTCCTCGACCTCGGCGCCCTCGTCGAGCTCCCCGAACAGCCCGAGCTGGCCGGCCACGTCGCGCCGTTTGTCCTCGAGGAACGAACGCACGAACTTGTCGCGGTGCTGGAAACAACGCCCCTGCCGCAGGAGCGCCGCCCGATGCTCGTCCGTGCCGTAGCCCTTGTGGCCGGCGAAACCGTAGCCCGGATACTCGGTGTCGAGCGCGACCATGGCGCGGTCGCGGGTGACCTTCGCGGCCACCGAAGCCATCGCGATGCAGAGCGAACGCGCGTCGCCGTGCACCACCCCCTCGTGCGGATAGGGAAAGCCGCGCAGCTTCACGCCATCGATCAGCACCCGGCAGTTCACCGTGGGCTGGAACGCCGCCAGCGCCTCCGGACCGGCGAACAGGTCCGGCTCCTCGCGCTGGCGGAACACCTCGGGAGGATAGATCGCCTCCAAGGCGCGCCGCATCGCGAGCTTGGTGGCGCCGAGAATGTTGTGGCTCTCGATCTCGCCCACCTCGGCCCGGCCCACGCCAAGCGCGATCTCACCCTGCGCGGCCAGCGCCTGCAGGTCCGCGAAGACCTCGTCGCGTTGCTCGGCGCTGAGCTGCTTGGAGTCGTTGACCTTCGAGGCGCGGGTCTGCGCCCAGCGGCCCTCGAGGAACTCGCGGTTCACCCGCACCGCCCCGGCCACGACCGGACCGGCGAGCGCGCCGCGGCCGGCCTCGTCGACGCCGATGAGGGTGTCGAAACCGGTGATCTGCTTCAGGTCGAAGCCACGGAGTTGGCGGCGCTTGGCCATGGGGGCGGGCAGAGGTCAGAGTTCGGGGTTCAGGGTTCGGAGTTCAGAGATCGAAGGGCGGAATTGGGGGTTCGCTGTTCGCGCTCGGCCCGCCGCTCTCCGGCTTCCGCGTTCCGGATTCCTACCATTTCCCCCATTCCGTCTTCTCGGCCGGGGCCTTGAGGGGCAACTCGTCGAGTTTGCCGGCCTCGCTCACGACCTCGTAGGCCGTACGGAAATGCAGTTTCGCGAAACGCCGCAGCGCGGGCGCGCCGAACCGCTGGATGATCTCGTGCGCCTGCACCTTCACCTGCGCGCTCGCGCCCTTCTGGAGCGGGGCGCCGAACTGCGCCGAGAGATCGCGCATCTCGCGCACGAACGCCGCGCGCGCCACGACCGACGCCGCCGCGACCACCGGGTCCTCTTCCGCCTTCGTGCGCATCTTCAGGTCGAACTGCGCCGTGGCCTTCTTCGCAAGTTCGCGCTGCACGAGCGGCTGTTCCGTGAACTGGTCGAGCAGGCCCCACGGCACCCATTTTTTGTTCAGCGCCGCGTTGAGCGCGGTGGCGTGCTGCCAGGCGAGCAGCCGGTTGAGGTTCGCGTTGGGGCGCCCCATCAGCTCGTTGTACTTCTCCATCCCGCAAAAACACGTCTCGACAACCACGCCCCGTGTGTTGCGGATGAGTTCGTCGAGTTTGAGGATCTGAGTATCGGCGATCTTCTTGCTGTCCTTCACGCCGGCCGCGATCCACGCGTCGATCGCCGGCTTCTCCGCGACGACCGTCGCGGCGATCACCGGGCCGAAGAAGTCGCCCTTGCCGCTCTCGTCCAGCCCGGCGTGGGCGGTGAACCACTCGGGATGCAGCACCTCGTCGTAGCCGAGCTTGGCCTGGCCGGTCACCTCGGGCTCAATCGTGTTCTGCACGAAATCCTCGGTGCCCTTGCCGGCCACGACGACCTTGCCGCTCGTGTAGGCGCTCACGTTGCAATCCGGTCCCTTGAAGGCGAAGTGGGTATAGGCGACGGTCGTCGGTTCCCACGACTTCGCCTCGCAGGCCGCGCGCAGCTTCTTCATTTGCGCGTCGTCGAGCTTGATCGTGTAGGTGCTGAGCTTCTTGGGCGCGGCCGGATCGCCGCTGGATTTCTTCGCCATGATCGTCGCCGCCCAGCTAGCAGGAATCCGACGCAAAAGAACAGCAGGCTTTTCGCGACGCGTCGCTCCGACGCCGAAGCACTCGGCCCTCCTGAGCAATCACGCCTTCAGATCGTTGCGCTCAAAGTCGGCGACGAGCCGGTCGAACTCGGCGACAAAGGGCCCAAGGCAGCGGGTGGCAGGGGCGCGGGCGGCATGGCTCGAACACGCAGAGGGAAAACGTTACGCGGGGACTAGCGCCGGAGCTTGCTTGACCGCAGCTGTTCGTTCTCCTCGGCGGCGTGGCCGCTCCCACGCTTCCGCCCAAGTCCCTGCCCGCCCTGCGCCGCGCGCTGCTCGATTGGTTCCGCGCGCACAAGCGCTCGCTGCCGTGGCGCGAGCGGCCTTCGCTCTACAAGACGGTCGTGAGCGAGTTAATGCTCCAACAGACGCAGGTGAAGACCGTCCTGCCCTACTTCGCCCGCTGGCAGGAGCGATTCCCCGATTTCGCCGCGCTCGCCGCCGCCCCCGAGGCCGACGTCCTCAAATACTGGGAAGGCCTCGGCTACTACTCGCGCGCCCGCAACCTCCACAAACTCGCCCGCGCCGTCGCCGCCCTGCCCGCCCCGCCGCGGACCTCGGTCGAATGGCAGGAACTGCCGGGCGTGGGCCCCTACACCGCCGCCGCCATCGCGAGCATCGCCTGCGGCGATGCCGTGGCCTGTGTCGACGGCAACGTCGCCCGCGTGCTCGCCCGCCTCACCGCCGACACCACCGCCTTCGCCTCGGGCACGGAGCTCGTGAAACAGTTCCGCCCGCTCGCCGCCGAGGTGCTCGAGCCCGCGCATCCGGGCGAATGGAACGAGGCCATGATGGAGCTCGGCGCCACGGTCTGCACCCCGCGCGCGCCGACCTGCCTGCTGTGCCCATTGTTCAAGCACTGCGCCACGGCGGAGCCAGGCCGCGCGGCGACGATCCCCGCCCTCACACGGCCGAAGACCGAGCAGCGGCGGGTCGTCCGCGTCTGGTGTGTGCGCGACGGCCGGCTGCTCCTGCACCGCGCCGCCGCGACCTCCCGCCGGCTCGCCGAGCTCCACGAACTGCCCGCCGCCGCCGACCTTGGCCTCGATGCCGCCGTCGCGGAGCGCGGTGCGCTTCTCCTCCGCCGTTCGCGCAGCATCACCCGCTACCGGATCGAGGAGGCGATCCACGAACTCCCCCCCGCCGCCGTGTCGGACCGCTCCCGCAAGGGCGAAAAACAAGACAGCGCCGCGGAAGCGGCGCTGCATTGGGTGCCGTTGGCGGAACTAGAGAACGTCACGCTCTCCGGTCCGCACCGACGTTGGGTGCGCGAGCTGCTCGCGCGCGCGTGAGCCGGAACCCGTTCGGGGCCCGACGGGCTATTTCCCGCCGAGCAATGCCTCGAGCTGCTTCTCGAGGTCTGCGCCGCGCAGGTTCGTCGCGGCGATCTTGCCTTCGGCGTTGATCAGGAAGGTCGTGGGGATCGATTCGACGCCGAACTTCTCCGCGATCGCGGAGGCCCCCTCGTAGATCTGGGCCCAGGGCATCTTCTGCTCCTCGACGAATTTCTTCAGCGCCGCCTCGTCCTGGTCGAGGCTCACCGCGATCACCTCGAACCCCTTGGCGTGGTACTTCTCATACGCGGCGAGCACATGCGGGAGCTCCTCGCGGCACGGCGGGCACCAGGTCGCCCAGAAATCGACCAGCACCACCTTGCCCTTGAGCGCCTCGGTCGAGACCGCGGCACCCGCCGTCGACTTGCCGGCGATGCCCGGGAAGACGGCACCGGCGACGAGCGACTTGCGCAACTCGGCCGTCTGGCGGTCCTTCTCGATCGCGGCGAGGATCTCGTCGGCCTTGGTCGCGAACTCGGTCGTGGGGAAATCGGTCTTGAAGCTGCGCACGATCGCGGCGCCGCGCTCGTAGTCCTCGAATACCTGGAGGAACAGCAGCGCCTTGGCCCAGAGCACACCGGCGCGCTCCTCAGGCTTGGCCTCGGGATACTTGGCAACCAAGGCGTCGAATTGCGCAAGTTCGGCCGTCAGGTCGCCCGGCCCCAGGTTGCCCTGCGCGGCCTTGAGCCGGCCGCTGATCACCTCGATGAGCTCCTTCAACTCGCCGACGATCGGGGCCGTTTCGGCCGGAGCGACCGCGGGGGGCGGAGCCGGCGGGGTGGTCGTGGTCTCGCCGGCGGCACCGGCAGTGATGGCGGCGCCGAGACCGAGGAGCGTCAGCGCGAGGGAACGGATAGATGGATTCATTCGTGGGAAGGGGGAAGTGGTGGTTTGGGCAGAAGGGACAGCACCCGGTCCCGGGAGGCGAGCACGTCCGCCGCACTCACCTTGGGACCGTACTCGAGGACGAAGAGCTGACCGGGACGGAAGAACCGCGACACCATCGCGAAGTCGATTGTTCCCGTGCCGACCGGTTGGTGATCCTTGCCCGCCGCATCGACGTCGTGCAGATGGAAGCCGAGCAGATGCGGGGCGTTCGTCTCGAGATGGCGCTCGTGGTCGACCAGTCCGGCGCGCTGCTTGAGTTGCGCGTGGCCGGCATCGTGCCAGTAGCCCGCGAGCCCTTGCCGGCTGAGACCGTCCAGCAGTTCGGTGAAGCCGTCGTCGAGCGGCAGTTCCTCGATGCGTTCGCGGTTCTCGAGCCCGAGGCGGATGCCTCGCTCCTCGGCGTAGGGCAGGATCTCCTCCAAGCTGGCTTTCACGCGCGTCCAGTACGGGGCCATGCGCTTGCGGATGCGCGAGAGCGTCCGGGCCAACAGCGCCTGGTACTCCGGCGCCTCGGCCGAGAACGCCTCGCCCTGATCTTGGAGGTAGCGGCGGTATTTCTTGACCGGATTGAACCAGAAGAAGCCGACCGCGCCCAGATGCAGCACCACGACGCGCGCGCCCACCTGCTTGGCGAAGTCGATGGTGCGCCGGGTATGGCGCAACCATTGCGCGTGCTCCCGATGGTCGCCCGCCGAGGGCAGGTAGATGTTCGGTGCCGGCGAGGTGAAGCCGGTCGGAAGCGGGCAGAAATTGTGCAGGGACGACACGCCGACGACCCCGGTCTGGAGCGCCTTCAGGATCCCGGGGACCAATGAGACTCGGATGCCGTGGCTGAGCTCCACCCACTCGAAACCGAGGTCCGCCACCTCGCGCAACATGGCGTGCCCGTCCGTGTGACGCTGCGACAACCAACTGGTCGAGAGGGAGAGGATGGGTTTCACGCGAACCGGGCCGCTACGGAACCGGCACAACCGGGCCGGCGCAAGATTCTTCCCGGCACCGTCCGGGCACAAAAAAGGCGCCGATCAGAAGATCGGCGCCGAAAGGCTGGAACTTACTGCGCGTAGCGGGCGCGGAGCATCGCGGTGAAGGCCGCGACCTTGTTCTTCCGGCGACGCTTCTCGCAGGGCTTCTCGTAGTAGCGCTTGGCACGGACATCCTTGATGATGTTCTCGCGTTCGAGCTTCTTCTTCATGCGGCGGATAGCGCGGTCCACCGGCTCGTTTTTACGGATCTTGATCTCGATAGGCATGAGGAAAGGGAAAGGGTTGGTCGGAAGAAACCGGGAGGAAGCCGGGCGCTCCGCCCGCGGTCAACGCCTTTTTTCGTGCGCGGGCCGTTTTCAACTTCCGGCGCCCGCCGCAGCGAGCGGCTCCAGGCGCAGCAGACGCCAGCGCGCGGTCGAATGCTCGCTCTCGATCGCGGGCAGACCGGGCAGGAACTGCCGGAACAGCTCGGCCTGCGCCTTGCGCCGCGCCACCACCAGCAAAGCCCCGTGCGGGTAGGCCCCCGCCTCGTACCGGAGGCGCCACTCCGCCGGCGACCACTCCTCGAACCGCTGCTTCTCGCCCACGGCGATGCGCTCGCACAGGGTGTGCGGTGTCGCGCCGAGGTAGAAGTTCACGCCGTGGTTGGTGGGTTCGTTCCAGAGAATCACCGGTCCCGGCTCGGGCCACTCCGCGCGCGCCGCAATGATCGCTTCGCCCAGCGCCGCCATGTTCTGCCGCGTGGTGTAGAAAGGCATCGCGGCCTTCGCCGCCAGCACGAACGCGAGCGAACCCAGCACCACGGCGCGGAAACGCCGCCACTCCGCCCGCTCCGCCAGCAGCAGCCCCACGAGCACCGCCGCCGGCACCGTCAACGGCAGCACGTACAGCGTCAGTTTGCTGCGCGAAACGGCAAACACCACCAGAGGCAGCACCAGCCAGCCGAGCAACAGCAGCCCGGGACCACGCGCCTCCCGGAGGCGCCGCCAGACGGCGCCGGGGCGCCCGGCCGCCTCGCGCCACGCAATCAACCACGCCCACACGCCCGGCACGCCGAGCCCGAGCAACAGCGCGGGACCGTATTCGGAAAACGCCTTATACCAGGCCCGGTTGTGGCCCAGATCGGTCGAGACCCGAGCGATGATCTCGGTGCCGACGAAGTAGCGGAGCAACTCCGGGTGACGCAGGATCATCGCCACGTACCACGGCAAGGCCACCGCGCCGAACGCCAGCAGACCCCAGCCCGCCAGCGGCACGCGACGCTCCTTCGGTTGCAGCAGACTCCACGGGATGAACGCGAGCAACGGAAGCAGCGCCGGCGGGCCCTTGATCATGAACCCGAGCCCGAACGCCGCCCACATCCCCGCCACCCACCACGACCGGCGCACCCGATCCCTCTCGGTCGCCGCGAAGACGAAACCCGCGCCGGCCCAAGCCTCGGCCGCCGTCAGAAAAATGTCGGTCGTGACCACGTGCGCTCCGGCCGCCGGCAGGAGGCCCACCGCAAACACCAGCCCGGCCGCCAAGCCGGAGCGCCGGCCGCGCAGCCGGCGCGCCGTCGCCACCACGGCGCCGGTCGCCAGCACGAAGGCAAGCACGCCGGGCAGTCGCGCCCCCCAGGCGTTGACGCCGAACACCTTCATCCCGGCCGCGAGGCACCAGTAGGTCACCGGCGGCTTGGTCCAGTGCGGCTGAAACTCGAGCGTCGGTTCCATCCAGTTGCCCGATACCAGCATCTCCCTCGCGCACTCCGCGTAGCGGGTCTCGCTTGTCTCCTGCAGGCCGCGCGAGCCTTGGAACGCGAGGCCTACGACCAACGCCACGAGCAAGGGAGCCCACCACGGCCAAGCCCAGCCGGTGCGGTGCGGGAGCACCGCGACGGTGCGCGGCTGTGGGCAGGTGACGATCTCGGGCATCGGAGCAGTTGTTCCGCGCCGGGCTTCAGCCCCGGGCCGGAGTGCGGGCGCGGTCCGTTCATGCATGCGAACGCGAGACCGGCCGGGCAAGCCCCGGTGCCATTAATTCTTGTTCATTCTCAGCGCCCGCCGCCCGGCCCCACCGGCGCCCGCCGCTCCCTGCTCCGCCCTCCCGTCACCGGAACACAACACCCTCACGGCCACGAGCCTTTGGGGCGCCGGAGCCACCCATTCCCGGATACACCCTGCTGCTTCCGCCGTCCCGACCCGCGCCGAATCCGCTCACGGTCGTGAACTTGCTTGGCGGAACAGCGCCCCACGGGATCCGAACGCGACGCGACGTGGCGCGCCCGCCGCCGGCCGGGCCCTCATCGTGCGCGGGCGTTCCGGACATTGTTCCCGCGACTCCATCGCTCCCCTACCCGTCGACACGGCGACCGGCGCCGCGCCCGGCGAGCCGTACCTTCGACTCCGCCTTCCGGTTCAATCTCCACGTCCACCGTGACGCCACGCCCTTTCCTCTTGCCGGTTGCCGCCGCGGGGCGTGCGATCCTCCGCGTGTCCGGCGCCTCCTCTGATTTCGTCCATCTCCACCTCCACACCGACTACAGCCTGCTCGACGGCGCCTGCCGCATCGACCGGTTGATGAAACGCGCCGTCGACCTCGGGCAGAAGGCCGTGGCGATGACCGACCACGGCAATCTTTTCGGCGCGATCGCGTTCTACAACGCCGCCAAGGAGAACCACCTGAAGGCGCTCATCGGTTGCGAGGTCTACATCGCCCGCGGCTCCCGCCTCGAGAAGACCGGCCGCAGCGACGGCGAGGGCAAATCCATCTTCCACCACGGCCTGCTCGCGCGCGACCTCGACGGCTACCAGAACCTCCTGAAACTCGTCTCCGACGCCCACCTCAAGGGCTTCTACTACAAGCCGCGCACCGACTGGGAAACGCTCGCGATGTACTCGAAGGGCCTCATCGCGTTCACCGGCTGCCTCGCCGCCATCATCCCACAGCACCTGCTCGCCGACGACTACGAGAGCGCGCGCAAGGCCTGCGGTCGCTTCGTCGAGATCTACGGGCGCGAAAACTACTTCGTCGAACTCCAGGACCACGGCATCCCCGAGCAGCGCAAGATCATCCCTGGCCTCCTCAAGCTCGCGCAGGAGTTCAACCTCCAGGTCATCTGCACCAACGACGTCCACTACGTGAACGCCGCCGACGCGAAGCCGCACGACACGCTGCTCTGCATCCAGACCGGCGCGAAGATCGAGGACGCCGACCGTATGCGTTTCGACGGCACGCAGTTCTACATGAAGTCGCGCGACGAGATGCACGCGCTCTTCGGCGAAGTGCCCGGCGCGCTCACGAACACCGTCGCCATCGCCGACATGTGCAACCTCGCGATCCCCTTCCCCAAGGGCTCCGAGCGTTACCCGCGCTACCCGCTGCCCATCGAGATCAAGGCGAAGTTCACCCCGGCCGAGTACCTCTTCGACCTCTGCGTCACCGGCCTGAAGAAGCGCTACGACTGCGACCAGGCCTCCGTCGCCCAGCACGCGATCGTCGCCGAGCGCCTCGCGAAACTGACCAACCTTCCCGCCGGCCAGAAACCCACCGCGCCCGACTACTCCGGCCTCGACCCGCACGAGGTGCTCGTCCTGCGCACGGGCTACGAGCTCTCGATCATCAACGTCACCGGCTTCGTCGACTACTTCCTCGTCGTCTGGGACTTCATCAACTGGGCCAAGGAGCACAACGTCCCCGTGGGCCCGGGACGCGGCTCCGGCGCCGGCTGCCTCGTCGCCTACCTGCTCGGGATCACCAACATCGACCCGATCCGCTTCGGCCTCCTCTTCGAGCGCTTCCTCAACCCCGAGCGCGTCAGCCCGCCCGACTTCGACATCGACTTCTGCATGCGCCGCCGCGGCGAGGTGATCGACTACGTCCGCGACAAGTACGGCCGCGACTGCGTGGCCAACATCATCACCTACGGCACGCTCGGCGCGAAGATGGTCGTGCGCGACGTCGCGCGCGTCCACAACCTCGCCTTCGCCGACGCCGACCGCATCGCGAAGATGATCCCCGACGAGCTCAACATCTCGCTCGAGGACTCCATCGCGAAGTCCGCCGAACTCCGCACCGAGCTCGAGCGCAACCCGATCGCGAAAAACATCATCGACCAGGGCCTCGTGCTCGAGGGCATGGTGCGCAACACCGGCAAGCACGCCGCGGGCATCATCATCACCGACAAGCCGCTCGACGAGTTCGTCCCGCTCACCTCGCAGGAAGGCGACGTGACCGTGCAGTACGACATGAGCGCCGTCGGCAAGCTCGGCCTGCTGAAGATGGACTTCCTCGGCCTCAAGACGCTGACCGTCATCTCCGACGCCGTGGAGAACGTCCGCCGCACCGCCGATCCGAAGTTCGACATCGACACGATCCCGATCGACGACCCGGTCACCTACAAGCTGCTCAACTCGGGAAAAACCGTCGGCGTGTTCCAGCTCGAGTCCGGCGGCATGCAGAACGCCTCGAAGCTCGTCGGCATCTCCAACGTCGACGACATCAACGCCATCTCCGCGCTCTACCGTCCGGGCCCGATGCAGTTCATCCCCGACTATGCGCGCGGCAAGAAGGACCCCGCCGCCGTCGAGTACCCGCACCCGCTGCTCGAGCCGGTGTTGAAGGAGACGTACGGCATCATCGTCTACCAAGAGCAGGTCATGGAGTGCACGCGCGTCATCGCCGGCTACACGCTCGGCGGCGCCGACATGCTCCGCCGCGCGATGGGCAAGAAGGACGCCGAGGCGATGGCGAAGGAGCGCGTGAAGTTCGTCGCCG
>JAEXPQ010000252.1 GCA_023446735.1 Verrucomicrobiota bacterium | reverse complement strand
CCATGGTGCTGATGATCTTGAGCAGCACGCCGCCGAGCGGTCCGAAGCAGAGCAGGAACGCGAGCGGGGTGAGCACGCCGTCGACGAGGTTCTCGGCCATGCTCTCGACGGCGCCGCGGCCGCAGGCGGCGAGGTCCATCTTGTCGGTGTCGCGGCCGACGAGCATCGAAACGTGGTGACGCGCGGCGGCGAGGTCGCCGCGCGCGACGGCGCGGGCGATGCGTTCGCCGTGGGCGATGAGGTCGCGCAGCGCCAGGCAGGCCCAGCAGACGAGGCCGGCTGCGGCGTCGAACGCGTACGGGTGCAGGGCGTGAGCGGCGGCGAGAAAGGCGAAGACGAGCGGCAGCACGGTGCCGGCGAGCAGGAAGAGCAGCGCGATGCCGCCGGCGTAGCCGTTGGCGCCGAGACGGAAGAGCACGCGCTCGTAGAAGGCGAGCAGGCGGCCGAGGAGGCGGATCGGATGCGCGGCGAAGATCGGGTCGCCGATCAACGCATCCAGCGCGAGGCCGAGCGCGGCCCAGAGGAAGAAACGCGGTTCGAGGAACCCGACGGAGGCGTGGAGCGCGTCGGTGAAAGTGGCGGCGAGGGCGGGCATGTCAGGCGCAGCCTCCGAGGTCCGCGGTAGGGCAGTTTCTCCGAAACCGCCGCAGCCGTCGCCCGAGATTGGTCCGAGCGCAGAGCGGACGTTTCGGAGAAACGTCCCTACCCTCGGAGGTGCTGAGAATACGATTCATGGCCGGCTCAGCGCTGCCACTTGCGTTGCCAGCCGAGCGCGAGGGCGCGGGTGACGAGTTCGACGGCGGCGGGGAGAAGCGACTCCGGTGTCGGCGCGAGCGTGACTGGAAGAGCGCTCACGAGTTCGGCGCGCAGTGTCGGGAAATCCTCGGGGCGGGCGGCGAGGCCGGCGGCGAGCAGCGCGGCTTGGTTGATGAGCGCCTCGCGGGCCGTGGCAGGCGAGAGTGTGCCAGCGAGCGTGCGGTCGAGCACGGCGGCGAACGCGTACGCGGCGGCGGCGGACTGCGGCTCGTAGATGACAGGGTTCCAGTTGTCCTTGAGAAGCTGGCACTGCTTGGCGTCGAGGAAGCGCGCGATCTGCGTCTTGAAGTCGTCTTCCTTCAGGCCGAAGCGGCCGAGGGCGTGGAAGAGCGAGCGGGTGTAGCTCGGTTCGAGGCCGTTTTGCCAACGCAGCGCTTCGAGTGTGGCCTCGCGCACGGCGCGGCCGATGAGTTCGCCGGCCTTCGTGTGCTTGCCGGTCCAGGTGCGCGCGGAGGCGCCCGAGGCGGGTGCGGCGATCGCGTACTGGTCGGTGCCGGTGCCGGTGGCGAGGCGCCACGAGGACTTGCTGCCGACAGCGAGCTCGAGGAGCGCGGAGGTCTTGGCCTCGGTCATCGTCATTACGGCGCGGGCGAGCGCGGTGTCGCTGAGCGGGGCGGAGAAGAGGAGCAGGGTGTTGATCGTGCCGCTGTGCGTGCCCGGCGGCTTCGCGGCGGCGTCGGCCGGGACGGTGCGGACCCATTTGCCGTCGGCTTCGTCGTAGAAGGCGGTGTCGCCGGCGCTGCCGGCGTTGCCGGTGACGCCGCCGGTGACGATGGCGGTGATGGCGAGGTCGGCGTGGGTGTGGGTGGCGATGCCGAGATACTGCATCGCGGCGGCGGTGCCCATGACGGCGGTGCTTGCCGGCGCGAGTTCGAGCTCGGCGCAGACGGAGCGGTGGTAGCCCTCGGGCCCGAGTCCGGTGATGATCTCGAAGCGATCCTGGTGCTTCACCGGCTCGCAGCTCTGGTGGTTGACGAGGTGGCGCACGTCGGTGCGCAGGCCGCCGTTGACGGAGCAGGTGCTCAGAACCTTGGCCGGTGTCCGCAGTTCGGCGACGACATGCCGGCCGCGGCGCGCGACGAGGGCGAAGGGCGAGTCGAAGACCGGCAGGGCGTGGGCGGCGGAGGACATGGGATTTTCGATTTGCGATTGCCGATTTGCGATTGGGCGGAGGGCCGGGCGATTGCGGATTTCGGAATGCGGATTGCGGAATGGTGCGGGTCGGATCGCGAATCAGGAGACGCCAGGAATGGAGGCCCTTGACCACGCTATGGTTGGTTTGCCTCCGGCACCGTTGAATCTGTCAGAATCGGAAGGCCGTCGGGGTGGATAGCACTCTGCGCTTGCTGGATCACAACTCGTCTGAAGCCGAGTTTATGGAATGCCGATACGAGCTTCTCATTCGAGAAGTCCTTTCCCGGGCGTGGAACGCGCTTATCAAGGATGATAACTACCAGATTTCTCCGGGTCTTCTGCGTTTCCAGAATTGATAGGAACGTTGACTGAGTGAGCCAAGTGGAGGGGCTGGATTGTTCGGGGTCCTTTATCAGGAGTTCGTCCCAGTCGCGGAAAAGGAGAACGAGGTCTGCCTGATCCTGTTGCTGGAATGCGCGCGGACGTTCTGGAGATTGCGCGTGGTCTGCTCCGGATAGTTGAGTCATCGCCGCGAGTAGGCTTACGAGCACGCTGGAGTGAAAGATCTTCATGATCTACGGGTGTTGTCTGTGCTCACCCCACCACCAGCGGTTCGAGGCCGCTGAGGCGGAGGGCGGGTTCGAGAGACGGGGTGCGGCGGGGCGGGAGGCCTTTCACGGCGGCGGCGATGGCGGCGATGTGGTCGGGGGTGGTGCCGCAGCAGCCGCCGACGAGGTTGAGCCAGCCTTGGGCGGCGTAGTCGCGGAGGATGGCAGCGGTCTCGGCGGGTTGCTCGTCGTAGCCGCCGAAGGCGTTGGGCAGGCCGGCGTTGGGGTAGCAGGTGACGTGGCACTCGGCCAACGCGGCGAGCTCTTCGAGGTACGGGCGCATGTCCTTGGCACCGAGCGCGCAGTTGAAGCCGACCGAGAACGGCCGCACGTGGCGCACGCTGTGGTAGAAGGCGGAGACGGTCTGGCCGGAGAGCGTGCGGCCGGAGGCGTCGGTGATGGTGACGCTGATCATCACCGGAATCCGGATGCCGAGCTCGTCGAAGAGTGACTCGGCGGCGAAGAGCGCGGCCTTGGCGTTGAGGGTGTCGAAGATCGTTTCGATGAGGAGAACGTCGACGCCGGCTGTGAGGAGGGCTCGGATCTGCTCGGTGTAGGCGGCGACGACCTGTGGCCAGACGACGGCGCGGAATTCCGGGCGGTTGACGTCGGGCGACATCGAGAGCGTGCGGTTGAGCGGGCCGACGGCGCCAGCGACGAAACAATGGCGGCCCGGTGTGGCGGCCTCGGCGGCGCGCGCGGCGGAGCGGGCGCAGGCGACGGCGGCGGTGTTGATCTCGGCAGCGAGGTGCTCGGTGCGGTAGTCGGCCTGCGAGATCGAGGTGGCGTTGAAGGTGTTGGTCTCGACGAGGTCGGCGCCGGCCGCGAAGTAGCGTGAGTGAATCTCGGTGACGACGTCGGGGCGCGTGAGGCAGAGGAGGTCGTTGTTGCCCTTGAGATCGTGCGGGTGGGCGGCGAAACGCGCGCCGCGGAAATCGGCTTCCTGGAGCTTGTAGCCCTGGATCATCGAGCCCATGGCGCCGTCGAGGATGGCGATGCGCTGCGCAAAGAGCGCGGAGAGGGCGGCGGCGGAGGCGTTGGTGTAGACGTGGGCGGCCATGGTGCGGGGCAGGATGAGGAGAGGGAGGCAGTCGTCAAAGCAAAACATATCAACGAAAGCGAATGCGTTGATTCGAACGGGTTGATCCCCGGGGATCTCCTCGTTGTCCCGCTCTTGCCTTTGCCGGGCGCGGCTGTTCGCCTTCCCGGCTTCATTTTCCGCAATGCGACTCTCCGCCTTTGTTCTCGCGACGTTTGGGCTTGTTGTTCCGCTCGGCGCCGCCACCAAAACTGCAACTGTCCCGACTTTGCCGCCGATGGCCACGCTCGAAACCGGATTGCCGCTCTCCGTTCCTGTTGCCAACGCCGCTGATCGTGACGCGCTGCGTGAGCTGGCGCGGCGCGCCGAGGCGGAGCTGCGGGTCAATATCCTGCCCTTCTGGCTCCGGCATGCGCGCGACACGGAGGACGGCGGCTTCTACGGTCAGATCGACCTGAACATGAAGGTGCGCGACGGCGCGCCGCGCGGCTCTCTCCTGACCTCGCGGATCCTGTGGACGTTCTCGGCGGCCAACCGCCGGTACTCGACGCCCGGCTACCGCCGGATGGCGGACTGGGCGTACGAGGATCTCGTGAAGCGCTTCTGGGACGAGACGCACGGCGGGGTTTTCTGGACGGCCAAACCGAGCGGCAAACCGCTCGAGACGCGCAAGCAGATCTATGCCCAGGCGTTCGCGCTCTACGGCTGCGCCGAGTATTTCCGCGCCACGGGCAATCGCGCGGCCCTGGCCCGGGCGCAGGAGCTCTTCCGGTTGGTCGAGGCACATGCCTACGACGCCGAGCAAGGTGGCTATTTTGAGGCGTTCGAGCGCGACTGGAAGCCGCTGCCGGAGGGCGAACGCAGCCTGATCGGCGCCGATGCACCGAAATCCCAGAACACGATGCTCCACATCATGGAGGCCTACACGAACCTCTATCGCGTGTGGCCCGACGACCTCCTGCGCCGTCGCCTGAGCGAGCTTGTGGACCGGATGGTGACCCGCGTGATCGATCCGAAAACCAAGCATCTGACCCTGCTGATGGCGGCGGACTGGTCGGCGCAGTCGAAGGAATTCTCCTACGGGCATGACATCGAGTTCAGCTGGCTGCTGACCGAGGCGGTCGATGTGCTCGCGGATCCGGCGTTGGCCGCGCGGTTGCGGCCGGTGGCCCTCGAGATTGCCCGCGTCGCCCGTGCCGAGGGGCTCGATCTCGACGGCGGCATGTACAACGAAGGCTCGCCGGACGGCATCGTGAACGCCGGGAAAGACTGGTGGCCGCAGGCCGAGGCGGCCGTGGGTTTCCTCAACGCCTATGAGCTTTCGGGTGACGCCGAGTTCTTGCAGACCGCGCGCCGTTCCTGGACGTTTATCGAGGAGCGGATTGTCGACCGTGAACACGGCGAGTGGCTCTGGGGACGTGACGAGAAGGGCCGGATCGAGAAACGTCAGCCGAAGGCGGGCATCTGGAAATGCCCGTATCACAACGGTCGTTCGTGCCTCGAGATCGTCGAACGCGTGGAGCGGCTCCTCGGCGAGACGACGGCGACCCCCTGAGCGCCGCCGTCCCACTCAAACCGGCGGGGGCGGATCGAGGCGGGCCACCAGTTCTGGGAACGCTTCGCGGAGCGGTGAGCCCGCGAGGTAGCGCCGCGCGTCGAGCTGTTTGCCCCGGGCGAGCAACCCGGCGAAGACGTGCAGTTCGAACTGAAGCCCCATCTCCTTCTGGACCGACTCCAGCCCGAAGTGCCCGAGCAGGAACAGCAGGGCCTCGATCGTGGAGAACTGACCGTCGCCCTGCTGGGTGCGCAGGTGGAAGCGGCTCGTCCCCGACATCGGCAGACGCACGGTGCGCCCCCAGCCCTTGATCGTGCGCAGGAGGTCAGAGGCCTGTTTCCAGCTGCCGTCGATGAGCAGGACCTGGACGGACACCGGCGGCACGTTGGCCGGAGGCAGCTGCCCCTGCGGGTGCAGGACCCAAAGCTCGCGGCCGGGCCGGTCGAGCGTGGCACGATCGAGCGGGCGGCCTCCCCCGCCGATGAGCAGGCGGGAATCCGGCAGCAGCCGGTGGACGAGGTGTCCGGTGCTGCTCGGCCGGTGGACCTCGCAGTAGTGCATCAGGAGGTCGACGGCGAGCGGGCTGGTCAGGGCGCGGTGCGCCGCGCAGATGCACCAGCGCGGCGGCAGCCGGCACGCCGGACAGCGGGGGCAGGGGCGGGCGATGACGGCGCGCGACATGCTCCGATGGCGGCGGATGGCCGCGCGGCGGTCAACGGTGGAGGGGCTGTTGCCCAAATAGGCAGGGCTGAGAAGTGACCTGATCCGATTTCTAGTTACGCCGCGAGGCAGGAGCCGGTTTCGCCGGCCGACGGCGCGTAAAACCAGACGCCGCGGT
>JAEXPQ010000224.1 GCA_023446735.1 Verrucomicrobiota bacterium | reverse complement strand
AACGGCGGCAGCGCCGGCCGGCCGGCGCTGCCGCCGTTCGATGCGTTCAACCGGCAGACCCGCTCGCTCGAGCTCTTCAACCAGGGGCAGACGCCCTTCACCTTCACCGCCACGCCGAGCGCGCCCTGGGTGCGCGTCTCCGAGACCGCCGGCACGGTCACCAAGGACGTCCGCCTCTCCATCTCCATCGACTGGGCACTCGCGCCGACCGGCCTGACGACGGCGACGATCGCCCTCACGGGGGCCGGCGCCGCCGTGACCGCCGACCTGTCCATCTTCAACCCGACCGAAGTCACCCGCGCCGACCTGCGCGGCTTCGTCGAGTCCGAGGGGGTCGTCTCCATCGAACCCGAACACTACACCGCCAACCTCGCGGCCGGCGAACGCCGCTGGGACCGCATCGAGGGCTACGGCCGCACCCTCTCCGGCCTGCGCGCCGTGGCGCCGGCCGACAGCCCGGCGGCCTCGCCCGGAGTCGACTCCGCCTGTCTCGAATACCGGATCCACTTCTTCACGACCGGCGCCGTCGCCCTCTCGCCCGTGTTCGGGCCGACGCTGAACTTCGGCGCCGGCCGGCCCCTTCGCTACGCCGCGTCTTTCGACGACGAGCCGCCGCAGGTCGTCACCCTCGTCCCGGCCTCGTTCAACGCCCAGAACGGGAATGCCGAGTGGGAGGAGTCCGTGCGCAACAGCGCCCGAACCGGCCGCTCCGTCCACAGGATCGAGCAGGCCGGCTACCACACGCTCAAACTCTGGGCGGTCGACCCCGGAGTCGTCGTGCAAAAGATCCTGGTCGAGACGACGGGCGCGCGCCCCAGCTACCTCGGGCCGCCGGAAAGTTACGGTGCCGCCCTGCTGCCGGTCGTCGCCGTCCAACCCTCCCCGCGCGTCGCGGCCGTCGGCGAGCGCGTGAGCTTCGCCGTCGAGGCCGCGGGCCCCGGCCCTTTCTCCTACCAATGGCGCAAAGACGGCGCGGCTCTTCCCGGCGCCACCGACGCGGCCTTCTCGATCGACTCGGTGCGCCCAGGCGACGCCGGCAGCTACTCGGTCGTCGTCTCCAACGGCGTGGCCTCGGTCGTGAGCAACTCGGCCACTCTGCGGATCGAATCCACGTCCCCTCCGACCATCGAGAACCAGGTGCACTCGGTCGCCGCGGCCGTCGGCCAACCGGCGTCGCTCGCGGTATCCGCAGTCGGGGCCACCGGCTTCCAGTGGTTTCGGGCCGGTATTTCCATTCCCGGGGCGGATGAGGCGTCCCTCACGTTCCCGGCGGTCGGTTCCGCCGCAGCCGGTCTCTATGACTGCATCGCAACCGGTCCGGCCGGCGGCGCGCTCTCGGCTCCCGTTGTCGTCGGGGTGGTTCCCGCCCCCGGTCAACGCACCGCCGGCGAGGTCGCCACACGTGCGGAGTGGCAGGATATCCATCACCCGAACGGCGCCATCTACGACCAATTCCTCCTCGCGGGCGCGGCCGGCACCTTCAGCGCCGAGCCCGACCAGATCGCCCGCCTGTCGTTCCTCGATGAAAACGCGAGTATCGTGCAAGTGGAGATGTCGGGCGCCGGAGCCATCACCGTCGTCCTTGAGGACGCCACCGGCCCGGTGGAACCCGCGTTCTACAACCAAACGGGCATTCGCTACATGAAGGGCCGCCCCACGGTCATCCTGGCCGGCGCCGACCAAACCACCCACTTCACGATCTACTCGGTGGGCACCGCGAACAATCCCGGCGTGACGAAGACCGACGCACCGTATGTGGGCTGGGCCGCCGTGGCGGCCTCCGGCGTCATCTCGACCGACGGCAGCGTCGGCGGAATCCACCACGGCAATGTCGCGTACGCCGGCTCGCACGGCCCGATCGGACTGTACGCCCCAAGCGTCGCCACCGTCGGCGGTCTCGCGGTCGTGCACGACATCAGCACCCGACTCTCGGCCGTCCCGTACCTCCTTTTCTCCGATACGGGGACGGTATCCGTCAAAATCGCCGGATCCGGACTCGCCCAGCCCAATGGCGATGCCGTCACCGTGAACGGGCTTGCCCGGGTGACGATGGGAGCCGGACAGGATTCCTGCGGCCGTCCCGCGGCCGCGCAGCCGCTCGCCGCCCGCCTGCTCCTCCCCTCCGGGTTGGAGTCGACTGCGACCGTCGTCGAAGGTCCGTGACCCCGCGGCAACGACCGCCCCCACCCGCACCGCGAACGCCGGCCAGAGGCGCCAGACCCGCATGAATTGTTTGCATCTCGCCGCTGCCGTCGCGGATTCGACCGACCCTGCCCCGCCACCCCGGCCCGGTTGCCGCAGAAACACACGAGGTGCCGCGGATCCGGTACGAGTTCTGCAGCAGGAGCGAACCACCATGGATCGCATCGACACCTCCTTCGGGACCGTCACCGGCATCGCGGACTGCACCACCTACGGCGACGGCGCCCCGCAATCGTGCCGCCTCTCGGCCGAAAACCGCCTTCGCACGCCCATCGGCGAGCTCATCCCGCTCTTCCGCACCGCCGAACTCGGTGAGCGCAACAAGAAGGACCGCCGTTCGCTGGCCTTTTTCGAGAACGGTGCGATCAAGAGCATCGCGCTCGACCAATCGATGCCCGTCCAGACTCCGCTCGGCCCGCTCAACGCCGAGGCCGTAAGCTTCTACGAAAACGGCGCCATCCACCGCATCTTTCCGCTCAACGGCCAGATCGACGGCTACTGGTCCGAACGCAAGGAGGCCGAACTCGCCGTGCCGATGGCGTTCGACCTCCCCGTGGGCAAGTTCAGCGCCAAGGTCATCAGCCTGCGCTTCTATCCGAGCGGCGCGCTGCGCTCCCTCACGCTGTGGCCGAGCGAGCGGATCACCATCCACTCCCCGCTCGGGCCGGTGCGCGTGCGCAAGGGCTTCGCACTCTATGAGAGCGGTGCGCTGCGATCCTTCGAGCCGGCCAAGGTCGAGGAGGTGGCGACCCCCGTCGGCATCGTGAAAGCCTTCGATGCCGAGATGCTCGGCATGAGTGCCGACATCAACTCGATCCAGTTCACCGCCGACGGCACGCTCAGCTCCGTCAAAACCACCCACACCGGCCTGCGGGTCACCACCGCCCACGGCACGGGCTCGTTCATCGAACCCTTCGAGACCATCAGCCGGATCGACGACGTGGGCGGGCGCACCGTGCCCATGCAGATCGATTTCAGCCCCGGGCGCTTGAAAGTGATCGCTCAACACACCCACCTGCTCGATCTCAGCCAGTGCAAGGTCGAAGCCTTTCCCCGCGAACGCGTCATCCGCGAATCGTGCTCCTCCTGCTCCGGCTGCGAAGGCGGAGCCGGTTGCTGCCAGAACTGACCCCGGCCCGAGCGCGCGGGTCACCGCGCGAGCGCGAGCACCGCGTCGACCAGGCTCGTGATGCCAGTCGCGATGTCGCCCAACCGCGCATCGTACATGTAGGCGGGAGTCGTCACAATCCGGTGCGTCTCATCGATCTGGATCTCGGTCACCGTCTTCGCCACCGCCGTGCCGCCCATCGCCCGGATCGCGGCCGAAGTGCCGGGATCGTTACCGATCGTGACCGCAGCCTGGAAAAGTTTCGCGCCGATCACTGGCGCGATGCAGATCAGCCCGATCGGCTTGCGGGCCGCGTGCATCTCGACCAGGAGGCGGGCGAGGTCGGGCTGCACGGAGCAGTTCGGTCCGTCGAACGCGAACGTGGAGAGGTTCTTCGCCGCCCCGAACCCGCCGGGGACGACGACCGCGTCGAGGTCCACGGCCCGCGCCTGCCCGAGCGGACGGATCGCTCCGCGGGCGATGCGCGCCGCCTCGACGAGCACATTTCGGGTCTCGCCCGGCACGACTTTGCCGGCGCGGTGGTCGAACACGTGTGCCTGCGGCATGTCGGGCGCGAAGCAGTGCGCCTCGGCCCCGGCACGGTCGAGCGCGAGGAGCGTCAACACGGCCTCGCGGATCTCGGCACCGTCGAACACGCCGCAACCGGCCAACACAACACCAACCTGGGGTTTGGACATGGCCGAACCCTGGCGAAAGACCGGCCGCGCCTCAAGTCCGCGCCTCCCGTCGGTCTCGGTTTGCGCCGCCGTCGCCCGGCGGCCAACCTGCACCCCGGACCGCGCCGGAGCGGACCTTCGCCGGCTCGCCCGCCTCGTCCTTCCCACCCCGGACCGCCTCCGCCCCGCATGAAAAAACCCGCCCACTTCGCACTCCTCCTGTTGCTGCTCACGGCGGCGGCCGCCGCCAGCGCCGAAGACGGTGCGCCCGCCCCGCTTCCGGCCGACCGCCTCGCCGCGCTGGAGGCCCGTGTCGGCCCCTCCGGCACCAGCCCGTCGAGCGATCCGGCGTGGCGCGCCGAGGTCGAGCAACTCGTCGAAAGCAACACCCTCCGCACCGCCGACGACTACTTCCGCGCCGCCGGGCTGCTCGCGGGTCCCGTCACCGAGTTCCGCGCGGCCCGCCTGCGCTACGAGCTGCTGCTGACCGCCGCCGCCAAGGGACACCCGCAGGCCGCCGGCTTCCTGCCGCTCGCCTGGGACATGGTGCTCTGCAAACTCGGCCGCCCGATGCGCTACGACGCCGCCGGACTCTACGCCTACGACAGGGAAAGCGGCGCCTTCGCCCTCGACCCTGCCCCCGACGCGATCCGCTTCGTCTGGCGCGATCCGGCGGCCGCCCGAGCGCGCGCCGCCACCGCCACCGGCCACGCGGACGTGCAGGCCATCGTCGAGGCCGACCAGGCCGCGCGGATGAACTGGTCGGCGCTCACCCCGGACCAACAGCGCGACCTCCCCGCGGCCGACCGGCGCCGCAACGCCCGTATCCGCGAGATTGTCGCAGCCGACGGCCTGCGCACCGCCGCAGACTACACCCGCGCCTCGCTCGTGCTCCAGCACAGCGCCGCCTTCGAGGGCTACCGCCTCGCGCACGAGCTCGCCGTCTGCTCCCTGCTCCTCGGCGACCGCGGCCTCGGCCGCTGGCTCGTGGCCGCGACCTACGATCGGATGCTGAATTCCGTCGGCCTCGAGCAACGCTTCGGCACCCAGGGTGCGGTGATGATCGGGTTCGCGGCCAAACCAAGCGTCGCCGAGGTCGACGAACGCGGCATCTGCGACACCGAGCGTCACGCGCTCGGCTGTCCCTCGCTCGCCGCCAAACGCGCCGATTTCTCCGCCGCCGCTCCGCGCGAGGAGTGAGGCTTGCGCCGGCCGACTCGCGTGCGCGCCGGCGCTGGGGCTGTTGGGACGGAAGACCACGCGCAACGCCATCCCCCGCGGTCGGTCGCCCGCGGGAGGCTCGGCCGGCCGCGCGGCCACGCGGGCTCAGCCCGCCAATCACGCGGCCGGCTCGCGTCCCTTGGCCGCGCCGGGCGCGCCCTTGCGGCGGGGCTTGCCCGCGGCCGTGGCGCGTGGCCGCAGCAGGGTGCCGAGCAGCACGAGCACCAGTCCGCCGGACCCGAAGGTGACCGCCGCCCCTTTGAGCGCGCCGGGGCGATCGAGGCGGTTCCACGCCGGATAGGCCGGGAAATAGCGCACGGCGATCGGCTGCCCCTCGCGCAGCGGCTCCGCCTCTGTGTCGCGAGATCTCCAATGCAACGTGTCGCTGCCCTCCACGTTCCGCTCCAGCGGCTCGTTGGAACCCCTCCGGAGGGCCTCGGCGGGAGAGGGCGGCACGTCGAAGCGATAGTCGACCGTGATCGCGATCTTGAAGTACCCGGTGGCCTTGGAGGCGCTGCGCCGCTGACGGCGGATCTCGGTCTCGGGATCGTCGTAGGCGACGCGCACGATGCGGGCGTCGCCTGTTTTCCCCCAGGTCAGCAGAACGATCTGGGCACCTGCATACAGCAGCGCGCCGACTCCGATGACCAAGGCGAGGAGGGCAACGATCCGTCTCATGAAGGCAGTGCTAGCAAATCCCCGCGCCGCCGGGAAGGGGAGATTCGTTCCGCATGCCCAATGGAGACGAGGGACGAGCGCCAAACTGTCGGTGAGCTGATCCAGTGCGCTGGTTTGCCCGAAGCCTCGCTGGACACTCCGACTCTCGACGCTCGTCGCCTCGACCCTCGACTGGCTGACTACGGCTAAGGAGGCGGACAGCGCACCCACGGACTGCGCGGAGCGCACGGATACGGAGCGCCCATCCGTGAGAATGCGTGATCCGTGGTCGCCTTCTCCGGCGGTGGGCGGCCGGGGGCGGGGCCCGGCCGCCCCGCCGCGGCACGCCGGGGTCGGTCAGGTCGCGCGCGAGGGCGAGCGCGCGGCCGTTCAGCGTCGCGTCGCCC
>JAEXPQ010000165.1 GCA_023446735.1 Verrucomicrobiota bacterium | reverse complement strand
GTAGAACCGGGCGGCGCGGTGGCCCACCATGACGGCGGCGTTGTCCTTGTAGGCGGAGAGGATGCCGTCGCTGTGCAGTTGGTAGGTGTTCTTGATCATCTGGAAGAGCGAGCGGTCCTTGGCGGAGCCGTCGATTTCCCAGGAGGCGTTGAAGATCTTGTGGCGGCAGTGCTCGGAGTTGGCCTGCGCGAACATCATCAGCTCGACGTCGTGCGGGTCGCGGCCGAGGGCGGTGAAGTTCTTGACGAGGTAGTCGATCTCGTCGTCGGCCAGGGCGAGGCCGAGCGAGGTGTTTGCCTCGACGAGTGCCGCGCGACCCTTGGCGAGCACGGGCACGGAGGTGAACGGCTTGGGCGTCTCGTGGCGGAAGAGGACCTCGAGCTCCTCGAGGGCGCCGAAGACGGCCTGCGTCATGCGGTCGTGGAGGCGGGCGGCGATGAGCTTGGTCTGGGCTTCGTTGGGCGTGGAGCCGCCGAGGTCGATCCAGTAGGCGATGGCGCGCTCGACGCGCTTCACCTTGGCGAGGCCGCAGATCTGGGCGATGTCGGTGGCCTTGGAGGACCAGGGCGAGATGGTGCCCGGGCGTGGTGCGACGACCTGGAGCAGACCGGCGTGCTGATGGGCGGCGTGGGTCGGTCCGTAGGTGAGCAGTTTTTCCAGCACGTCCTGCTCGGCGGAGGTGAGCTCGGCGGAGGTCTCGGCTACGTGGATGAACGCCGTGGCGACGTCCTTGACGGGGAGGCCGGCGGCCAGGAGGTCCTGGACGAGCTTTTGCGTGCGGAAGTCGGAGAGGGCGGGCGCGCCGCGGAGGATGAGCATGGGAGAAAAAGTCGCTTCTACTGACGACAGGCAGGGGGGCGGTTGCCAACGGAAAAGACCGGGAACCAAGGAGTGAAGTGCTGCGGAAAGACCGTGCTTTCCGGGTGCACTGTCGAAGAAGGAGAGGGATGCCTAAATAACGAACAGGGCCACACTTGGGAGTGTGGCCCGGTCGAAGATCGATCGTGTGGGGTGGAGAGAGGGGCGGGCTCAAACTCCGAGCAGTAGGCGGGCCGGATCCTCGATGGCCTGCTTGATCTTCACCAAGAAGGTCACGGCCTCCTTGCCGTCGACGAGGCGGTGGTCGTAGCTGAGGGCGAGGTACATCATCGGGCGAATGACGACCTGGCCGTTGAGCGCGACCGGACGGTCCTGGATGGCGTGCATGCCGAGGATGCCGCACTGCGGCGGGTTGAGGATCGGCGTGGAGAGGAGGGAGCCGAAGATGCCGCCGTTGGTGATCGTGAAGACGCCGCCCTGCAGGTCCTCGAGGCCGATCTTCCCCTCGCGCGCCTTCACGGCGTACGCGGCGAGGTCCTTCTCGATTTCGGCGAGGCTCTTGCCGTCGCAGTCGCGGAGCGTCGGCACCATGAGCCCGCGTTCGGTGGAGACGGCGACGCCGATGTCGAAGTAGCTGTTCTGGACGATGGTGTCGCCGTCGAGGCTGGCGTTGACGGCGGGGACCTCGCGCAGGGCGTGGACCGCGGCCTTCACGAAGAGCGACATGAAGCCGAGCTTGATGCCGTGCCGCTTGGTGAAGTCGTCCTGGTAGCGGGCGCGGAGGTCGCGCACGGCGGTCATGTCCACCTCGTTGAAGGTGGTGAGCATCGCGGTCTGGTTCTTGGCCTGGACGAGGCGCTCGGCGATTTTCGCCCGCAGCGGCGTCATCTTCTTGCGGGTTTGCCGGGTGGCGGGCGCCGCGATTTCCGATTTCAGATTGCCGATCTGCGATTGGGCGGACGCAGCGATTGCGGACTGCGGATTGCGGATTGCGGATTGGTCGGATGCCGGCGCGGCGGCAGGGGGCAGGGCGGGAGCGGCGAGTTGTGCCGGAGTCGGCTGTTTTTCGGCGGCGGCGAGCATGTCGCCTTTGGTCACGCGACCGGCCTTGCCGGTGCCGGGGACGGTGGCGGGATCAATTGTCGTTTCCTCGGCAAGGCGGCGGACGGCGGGCGAAACAGTGGACGGTGAACTGTGGCCGGTGGCCGGTGCGGACGCAGGCGCGGCAGGTGCGGTTGCGGCGCCGGGTTCGATGGTGGCGACGACGGCGCCGATCTTCACCTCGGCGCCTTCGGCCACGACGAGGGTGATCACGCCATCGGCCTCGGCGGTGCCTTCGGAGGTGATCTTGTCGGTCTCCAGCTCGAAGAGCGCCTGGCCTTTCTTCACGGTGGCGCCGTTGGCGACGTGCCATTTGGCGAGGATGCCGGATGCGATGGATTCACCGAGGGGCGGGATTTTGACTTGGAGCGACATGGGAGGAAGACCGGAGACGGGAGATCGGAAGGCGGGAAGCCGGATGGGATGACGGAGGAAGAGGGAACCGCTAATGGACGCTGATTGACGCTAATCCGCAAAGGAGGGGGACTCCATCGGTGGAGATCAGTGTTTCAACGGGTCGGGTGGCGCTTCAGTGGTATCCGGGAATCGAAAATCGGAAATCCCAAATTGGAAATGTTCAGAGGGTGAACGCCTGCTGGAGGAGGGCGGCCTGCTCGAGTTTGTGGAGGGCGAGGGCGCCGACGGCGGGACTGGCCGAGGCATCGCGGCCGGCGTAGAGCGCCTTGCGGCCGAAGATCGCTTCGAGCTGCGGCGCGATGAAGGTCCAGGCGCCCATGTTCTGCGACTCGTCCTGGCACCAAACCAGTTTCGCCTTGGCGTACTTCGCGGCGAGCTGGACGAGGCGTTCGGTGTGCAGCGGATACAGCTGTTCGACGCGGACGATCGCGGTGCCGGTGGCGCTGAGTTTGGTGCGCTGGTCGACGAGATCGTAGTAGACCTTGCCGGAGCAGAGGATCAGTCGGTCGGCCTGCGTGGGCGCGGCGGGGTCGTCGAGGATTTCCTGGAAGTGGCCCGTGGCGAGGTCGTCGAGGTGGGACACGGCGGCCGGGTTGCGCAGGAGGCTCTTGGGCGACATGACGACGAGCGGCTTCTTGAAGTCGCGCTTCATCTGGCGGCGCAGGGCGTGGAAGATCTGCGCGGGCGTGGTGGGGTTGCAGACCTGAATGTTGTTCTCGGCGCAAAGCTGGAGGAAACGCTCGAGGCGGGCGGAGGAGTGCTCGGGGCCCTGGCCCTCGTAGCCGTGGGGCAGGAGCATCACAATGCCGCTGTGGCGCTGCCACTTGGATTCGGCGGAGACGATGAACTGGTCGATGATGCTCTGGGCGCCGTTGGCGAAGTCGCCGAACTGGGCTTCCCAGATGCAGAGCAGGTTCGGGAAATCGAGCGAGTAGCCGTAGTCGAAGCCGAGCACCGCGGCTTCGGAGAGCGAGGAGTTGTACACGCAGAACTGCGCCTGGTTGGCGGCGAGGTTCTTGAGCGGCGAATACTTCTCGTTGGTCTCGACGTCGTTGAGCACGCAGTGACGCTGGCTGAAGGTGCCGCGCTCGACGTCCTGGCCGGAGAGGCGCACGGGGATGTTTTCGAGGAGCAGGGTGGAGAACGCGAGCGACTCGCCGGTGGCCCAGTCGATCGGGTGGTTTTCGGTGAGCGCCTTGGCGCGGGTCTCGATCAGGCGCTTGATCTTCGGGTTCGGGCGGAAGCTCTCGGGGAGCGTGGTCAGCCCGCGTACGGCCTTCTCGAGGAGTTCGCGCGGGACGGCGGTGGGCGCCGGGGCGAACGAGTAGGGCGGCTGAAAACGGCCCGTGGAGCCGGCGAGCTTGGCCTTGGCGTCGGCCTTGTCCTGGGCCGCCTTCTTGACCTTCGCGAGGGCCTCCTCGAGGCCGGCGAGGTACTCGTTCTTCATCGCATCGGCTTCGGCCTGGGTGAGCACGCCGGCGGCGACGAGCTCGCGGCTGTAGAGTTCGGAGATCGGCGGGTGCTCGGCGATCTTGCGGTAGAGGACGGGCTGGGTGAACGCCGGTTCGTCGGCCTCGTTGTGGCCGTGGCGACGGTAGCAATACATGTCGATCACGACATCGCGACCGAACTGCTGGCGGAACTCGAGGGCGAGCTCGGCGACCATGCAGACGTGCTCGGGGTGGTCGCCGTTCACGTGGAAGATCGGCGCCTCGATCATCTTGGCGATGTCCGTGCAGTAACGGCTGGAACGTGCCTCGGTCGGGTTGGTGGTGAACCCGATCTGATTGTTGATGACGACATGCACGGTCCCGCCGGTGCGGTACCCGGGGAGCTGGGAGAAGTTGAGCGTCTCGGCCACGATACCCTGACCGGCGAAGGCGGCGTCGCCGTGGAGCAGGAGCGGGACGACCTTCTTGCGGTGCGGGATGTCGCCGAGGATGCGCTGGCGCGCGCGGGCCTTGCCCTGCACGACGGGGTCGACGGCCTCGAGGTGGGAGGGGTTGGCGGCCAGGCGCAGGCCGACGGTGGCGCCGCCGGTCGTGACGACCTCGGTGTCGTAGCCGAGATGGTACTTCACGTCGCCGTCGCCGGCGACGGTGTCGGGCAGGTAGTTCTCGGAGAACTCCTCGAACATGAACTCGTAGCTCTTGCGGAAGATGCCCGCGAGGACGGTGAGGCGGCCGCGGTGAGCCATGCCCATGACGATCTCCTTCACACCGAGGGCCGGGCAGAACTCGACCAGGGTGTCGAGCAGCGGGATGAGCGTCTCGCCGCCCTCGAGGGCGAAGCGCTTCTGGCCGAGGAAGCGGGTGTGGAGGAAGCGTTCGAAGGTCTCGGCCTTGTGGAGGCGACGCAGGATCCGCAGCTTCTGCGCGCGCTCGAACGACGGCTGGTTGAAGACCGGCTCCATGCGCGACTGGAGCCAGCGACGCACGTCCGTGTCCTGGATGTGCAGGTACTCGACGCCGACGTGGCCGCAATAGGTGCGGGAGAGATTGGCGACGAGGTCGCGCAGCTTCATCGAGCCGCCGGAAAGGTAGTGGCCGACGTTGAAGGCACGGTCCAGGTCCTCCTCGCCGAGGCCGTACTCGGCGATCTCCAGTCGCGGCAACGGAGCGGGCGGCGCGGCGAGCGGGTCGAGGTGGGCCTGGAGATGGCCGATGGAGCGGTAGTGGAAGATGAGGCTGTCGACCCGGGCCTGTTTCTTCTCGGCGAGCGCGGCTTCGGAGTCTCCAGGGGTGGCGAGGAGCGCGGCGGTCTGGCCGTTGGCGGCGAGGGTGAAGCCCTCGAAGAAGGCGCGCCAGCTGGCGTCGACGGCGCCGGGGTTGTCGAGCCAGCGCTGGTAGTATTCGTCGATGAGGTCGGCGTTGAACGGGGTGGCGAACGAGGTGCTCATGGTACGGATCGCGAGACGAAGGGAATCAGGCCGCGGAACCGTCGGCACGGGTCGGCGTGAGACGGGTCGGGTGAGTGACGGCCGGGAGTTTCATGGGACGCGGATCATCGTGGAAACGGCCATTTCTCTCAATGGCGTACGGAGGTGTGTCCGCGTTTTGAAGTCTCGCTCATGGCGGCGTGTTTGGATGGGGGCGGGACTAATAGCCGGCGCGGGGAGATCCGGACTCCGGTGGGAGGCCGGGCGCGGCGGGCCAGCAGTCCGCCCCATGATCCGGAAAAGGGACCGCGCATTGTGGGGTTGGCAGCGGGGGCGAATCATGATTCTGCGGGCATCTACCATGAGCAAAACGCCCCGTATCGCCACCGATGGCTCCGGTTCGTCGCTGGGCCAGAATCCTTTCGGCGCGCTCAGTGCCGCCGGGCTGCCGCCGGGCAATCCGGTGTCCCCTTCGCCGGTCGCGAAGGCGGTCGCGGCGCCGAAGAACAACCGCGGCCGGGTCGAGGTCCGACGCGAGACCGGTGGCCGCGGCGGCAAGACGGTCACGACGGCCTCCGGCTTCGTCGGCATCGGCCTGCCGGAGAAGGAAGAGTTGGCGAAGAAGATGCGCAACGCCGCGGGCTCAGGCGGCACCGTGAAGGACGGGGTGATCGAGATCCAGGGCGACAAGCGCGAGGTTGTCGCAGAGATTCTGAAGAAGGCCGGGTTCCAACCGGTGTTGGCGGGCGGGTAGGCCGGGAAACGGTGAACTGTGAACGGTCGACGGTTGCCGGTGAGCGGCGGCGGAGACCGGGGCGCGGAAGACGCGGAAACGTAGGCTTGTGGACGGGGGCGAGACGGCGCTGGACGCCGACAGGCGGGAGGGGAGCCGCGCGGGCCGGGCCCTCGGGGCGATCACGAGTCCGGGAGTCGCTGCAGGGGCAGGCGGAGGGTGGCGACGCCGCCGGTCCGGTCGGTGCGGTTGGCGAGGGTAAGGCTGCCGCCGTGGTTCTCCGCGATCTGGCGGCAGAGGACTAGACCGATGCCGGAGCCGCCGGGCTTGGTCGTGAAGAACGGGACGAAGAGGTTGCCCGGGTTGGCGATGCCGGGGCCGTCGTCGGCGATGCGGACCTCGGCCTCGTGGCCGCTCGTCGACCAGCTCACGTGCACGGCGCCGCCGGTCTCCAGCGCGGCCTCGGCGGCGTTCTTGAGGACGTTGATGAGGAGTTGCTCGATCTGGGCGGCGTCGAGGGCAAGTGTGAGCTGCGGGCAGTCGGCAACGTGAATCGGCACGCGTGCTTCCAACGAGGCCACGCGGCGCACGATGGCGCAGAGGTCGGCCGGCGCGAGGTTGGGCTGCGGCAGGCGGGCGAGGCGCGCGTAGGCCTCCATGAAACGGGCGAGGCCGTCGGCGCGGGTGGCGATGATCTCGAGGCCGCGCTGCATGTCCTCCTCCCACTCGGCGGGCTTGCGCTTGAGCATGGTGCCGAGGCTGCCGGCGAGGGACTTGATGGGGGCGAGGGAGTTGTTGAGTTCGTGGCCGAGCACGCGCACGAGCTTCTGCCAGGCCTTGAGCTCCTCGTCGCGCAGGGCGCGGGAGAGGTCGGCGATGACGACGAGGTGGTGCGGGCGGCCTTGTTCGCGGAAGGAGGTGCGGCGCATGCCCCAGCGGCCGTGTCCGCCAGGGAATGACAAGGCGAGCATGCGGGTGCCCTCGCCCTCGAGGCAGCAACCGAGTCCGAGTTCCTCCGCGCTACGGCCGATGACGCGTTCGGCTGGTTGGGCGAGCAGTTCCTGGCCGGAACGGTTGATGAGGCGGAGGTGGTAGCTTTCGTCGAAGGCGAAGATGGCGACGTCGATCTCGGCCATGATCGTGCGCAGGAGCGCGGTGGCTTCCATCGCGACCAGGCGTTGCTCGCGCAGCATGGCGCCGAGGGAGTTGATCTCGACGTGGACCTCGCCGAGCGGGTCGTCGGGCGAGGTGCCGCGGGCGCGGATGGAGAAGTCGCCCTCGCGCAGCGCGCCGAGGAGGTTGGCGATAGTCTGGAGCGGGCGGACGACGCGTTCGCGCACGAGCAGCGCGCCGAAGAACCAACTGCCGAGGATGACGAGTCCGAGCGTCCAGCGCGTGCGCGTGGTGAAATCGTCGACGAAGAGCAGTGTCATGGCCGTGGCGACGGCCGGCAGCCCGGTGCCGAGCACGAGCCAGAGGAGGCGCCGGTCGAAGGGCGTCTCGGGTTTGCGGCGGGGCTGGGGGCTGGAGGGCTTGGGGGGCACGGAGGGGGAAGAGACCGGAGCGGGCGACAGAAGGGAACGAAGGGCGGGAAGGACGGAAGAGAGAAAGGGCGGAGGCGGTGGGCGGGCGAATCGGAGAGGGGAATCGCGAATGGGCGCTAATTGGCGCTAAGGGCAGAGGGTGTTGATGCGGGTTTCGAGTGCGGAAAGCGTGGCGACGACGTCGGGCCAGCGCGAGGGCGGACGGAAGAACATGTCTTGCATCGCGCGGTAATCGGCGGAGAGGGCGTTGAGGCGCTCGGGCGATGGGATGAGTTTGAAGGTGCCAGGCACAGCGGTCTCGTAGTTGGCCCAAGCGGCGGCGAAGAAGACCTGTTTGTGGGCGGCGACGCGTTCGCGGAGGTCGGTGCGGTCGAGTGCGGCGACGCCGGCCGGATGCGCGGCGAGCGCGGCGAGATCGGAGTAGTGGCGGGAGAAACGATCGGGGACCGGTTTTCCGGCGGGGCGATGTGCTTCGGCGTGGAGGATCGTGGCCTTCTCCCAGAACGTGCGCTCGATGCCGAGCACGGGGACGGTGAAGGTCGCGTCGGGGAATGCCTGCGGAAACGCTTCGGCGAGATAGGGGGCGAGCGACTGTGGCGCGACAGGCCAACGGTCGGAGCGCGCGCCGCATTCGATCTTCACGACGGGGCGGACGTAGCCGGCCGTGTCTCCTCCGTCGAAGACGCTCGGGTAGGCGAAGAGCAGAGTTTGCGGATCTTCGGGCGAGACGTCGAGGGACCAGCTGAACGAACCGCAAGCGGTGGCGATGCGGGCGCGGAGCGCGGGCGCGACGACTGTGCCCAGGTTCGCGGCACAGGCGGCGGAGAGTTCCTCCAGGAGCTTGGCACGTTGTTTCCGGCTGGTGGCGGCCTCGGGATCGCGGGCGCCGGAGAAGCCGAGCCATTCGCGGCTGAGCGAGATGTCGACGTCTTCGGAGAACCGGTGGATGACCTTCCACGCCTTCGAGAGGGATGTGCCGCCTTTGAAGATGAAGTGATCGGCGGCGCCGGGCAGGGCGAAGAGTTCGCGCAGGACCCAACAGACCCACGCGTCCTTCTCGACCATGTTGGCGCGAATGCCGGTGGCGGCCATGGTTTGGAGACAGGCCTCGCGGCGATCCTCCCGCGAGAGGGCGATGAACGAATTGCTACTCATCGCCGGCGAGGAAGAGGAAATGCGGGCGCATCCAAGCTGGTACGTAGCGCAGATCCGCGCGGAGTTGGCGGCGGTCGGCGGGGCTGAAACGGGTCTTCAGCTCGGCGAGGCGTTTCGTCGTGATGTGTTGGCGACCGAGGTTGCGCAGCGCTTCGGCGACCCAGCCGCTCGCGCGACCAGCCAGCGCCATCTTCTTGGGAGACCGGTGACGTAATATCACTTCGGATTTCCCGCCGGTGGGGAGGATGCGCGAGCGGCCGGCGACGCCGTATGCGACGCGCGCGGAGACCTGGGTGCTGAGACCGAGGAGATTGGCGGCGTTGGCGCCGGAGGGGAGCAGTTTGAGTGCGTCGCGACGCGCGATGGCGTCGGTGGCGGCCTGCGCTCCCGCGCCAATGGTTCCGATCAACGGGTGCTCGTGCGTCGTCTCATACACACCACGGCTCACGCGGCGGATCGTGCCGGCGCGGACGAGACGGGTGAGCGTCTTGCCCACGGAACGCGGGTCGCCGAAGTCCGCGAAGTCGCTCGGGGTAAAGGCCCAGTCCGGGCCTTTCCCTTTGATGCGGCGCAGCAGGCGGCTCTGTAGGTCTCCGTACGGGGTCTTCATTCGTGGAATGCCGAAAATATGCTATTAAAATTTCGGCATCTCAAGGTGGGAATCAACTCGGAATATCGGAGGGGTGACAGATGGGAACCAAGGGAGGGAACGACGGAGGAGAGAAAGGGCGGAGGGCGGTGGGTGGGCGAGTCGGAGAGGGGAACCGCTAATGGGCGCTAATCGATGCTAATGGCGGAAGGGCTCGGCGACTTCGGCTACCGTTTTGGAAGAACGAAGGCGGTGGTGGCGGCAACGACTGGAAGAATTCCGGCAGCAAAACTGAGGGCGAGAAATCGAAAGTCGTTCTCCGGATGAATGTACACGTCTCGGTCCCCGAACGCGCATTTCAGATTGTTGATCACGTATGCCAATGAAAGCGCGACGAGCGAAAGCCCGAGGAGGCGGGTCCACTTGTTCCGACGGATCAAGAACCACGTGAAGACGGGAACGGCGAGGATGATCGCCCAGAGGTTGGGGATCGAGTAGAAGTACCACGGCTGGGTGACTCCCTTATTCATCATAACGGCGAGTAAGGCCATGTGAAGATGGAGAACCGTTTGAGGGCATTACGACGCTACCGGCAGGCGATCGCGGGTTGGGCGGTTTCTCCGAAACCGCCGTGAACTCGGTCCGTGGTTGGCACGGACGCCGAGCGGACGTTTCGGAGAAACGTCCCTACCTCGGCGGCGCAGCGAATCGGGCGAGCGGACATCGCGAGAAACGTCCGGCGCTCACAGCCCGTACCGTTCCAGCCGGCGGTAGAAGGCGCTGCGGCTGAGGCCGAGGGCTTCGGCGGCTTTGCGGGCGTTGCCTTCGTGGCGGGCGAGGGCCTTCTTGATGAGGAATGCCTCCACTTCCTCGAGACTCATGTCGTCGACGCGGGCGGCGGCCTCGGCGGCGGCCTGCAGGCCGAGATCGACGGCGCGGATGGCCTTGCCCTGGCACATGAGCACGGCGCGCTCCACGGCGTGGTCGAGCTGGCGGACGTTGCCGGGCCAGGGGCAGGCCTTCATGGCGGCGATGGCGCTGTCCTCGAAGCCGGTGACGAGTTTGCGGTAGTGCTCGGTGTGCTCCTTCAGGAAGAAATGGGCGAGCAGCGGGATGTCCTCGGGGCGCTCGCGCAGCGGCGGGAGGTGGATCTCGATCGTGTTGAGGCGGAAGAGGAGGTCCTGACGAAACTTGCCGGCGGCGACCTCGGCGAGCGGGTCGGCGTTGGTGGCGGAGATGATGCGGACGTTGGCGCGTTGGGTGCGCGAGGAACCGACCTTCTCGAACTCGCCGGTCTCGAGCGTGCGCAGGAGCTTGTTCTGCTGGGAGAGCGGGATGTTGCCGATCTCGTCCATGAAGAGCGTGCCGCCGTCGGCCAGTTCGAAGCGGCCGGCGCGGTCGGTCTTGGCGTCGGTGAATGCGCCCTTCACGTGGCCGAAGAGCTCGCTCTCGAAGATGCCCTCGGGCAGGCCGCCCATGTTGACGGTGAGCAGCGGCTTGCGCGCGCGCGGCGAGACGGCGTGGAGCGCCTCGGCCACGACGCCTTTTCCGGTACCGTTCTCGCCGGTGATGAGGACGTTGGCGTCGGAGGGGCCGACGCGGGAGATGAGCTCGAGGACCGGGCGCATTGCGGGGGAGTCGGCGATGAGCTTGGGGCCGCCCTTGCCGCGGAGGACCTCGTTTTCCTGCTCGAGGCGCTGGTAGCGGCGCACGGCGGAGGCGAGTTCCACCTGGGTGGCCACGGTGGCGAGCAGCCGGGCGTTGTCCCACGGCTTGGTGACGAAGTCGCGCGCGCCGCGGCGCATGGCCTCGACGGCGATGTCGACCGTGCCCCAGGCGGTGATGACGACGACGGGCAGCGTGGAGTCCAGATTGCGGATGCGCTGGAGGAGGTCGAGGCCCTCCTGTCCCGAGGTGGTGTCGCGCGTGTAGTTGAGGTCCATCACCAGCAGGTCGAAATCGCGTGATTCGAGCGCTTTCAGGACACCCTGCGGCGTTTTCACCGTCTCGACCTGGTGCCCCTCGCCTTTGAGGAGCATGCGGAGGGCTTCGAGGATGTCGGGTTGGTCGTCGGCGACGAGGATGCGGGCGGGGGAGGTCTTGGGGAGAGAGCGGTGTGCGGTGGCCGGTTGTCGGTGGCCTGGGCGTGGTCTCGGGAGCAGAGAGCGGACGGACCGAGCGTGTTGAGGGGCGGGAGACGAGTCAATCGAGGCGGCGTTGGCAGCAGAGCCCCGCCGCCGTTGACGCTACGGCGGCGGGGCGTGACACCCATATACTACTGGACCAAAGGCATGGCCGGGCGGGCGCGCGGCGGTTCACGCGGCGTGGGCGAAGGTCGGGCGCACCGTCGCGCGGCAACGCCGGGGCGGGGCGGGCGGTGCCG
>JAEXPQ010000060.1 GCA_023446735.1 Verrucomicrobiota bacterium | reverse complement strand
GGGCGAGCAGAGCGCGAAGGCGCTGCGCGGCGGCAAGATGCACGACGTCATCTTCGAGGGCACCGACACGCGCAAACCGCACTCGATGTGCGAGGTGTCGCTGCTGCTGACCGATTGCGAGCAGGCGATGGGGCTGGATTTCCACGAGGTCGAGATCACCCGCCGCGTGTCGCGCGACGGCTCGAGCGAGTACCATCTCAACGGCCAGCCCTGCCGCCTGAAGGACATCCAGAAGCTTTTCATGGATACCGGCATCGGCCGGACGTCCTACTCGATCATGGCGCAGGGCCAGATCGACCAGATCCTCTCGTCGAAGCCCGACGAGCGCCGTGCGGTCTTCGAGGAAGCCGCCGGCATCACGCGCTACAAGGCGCAGCGCCGCGAGGCGCTCGGCAAGCTCGCGCTCACCGAACAGAATCTGGCGCGCGTGGCGGACGTCGTGACCGAGGTCGGCCGACAGATCGGCAGCCTCAAGCGGCAGGCCTCGAAGGCGATGCGGTTCCGCCGGCTCAGCCACCGGCTGCGCCACCTCGCGCTCGCGCATGATGGTTTCCAGTACCAGCAACTGCGCAGCGTGCTCGACGATCTGTCGGCCCGGTTGCAAGTCCTGCGCGGCGAGGCCGACACGCGGCGTTCGTTGCTGCAGGAGCACCAGTCCTCGCTCGAGGCACAGAAGGCGCGGCGCACAGAACTGCACCAGCGCGTGCAGGAGGCGCAGCAGGCGGTCTTCGACCTGCGCTCGGAACGCGAGCAGGCCGCCAACCAGATCCATCTCAATCAGGTCAAGAGCCAGGGGCTGCGCGATCGGATCGCGTCGGCGGAGGACGATCTCGGCGAGTTGGAGATGCAGCTCAAGGAAGTCTCCGACCAAGCGACGAGCGGCCAGCAGGATCGCCAGCAGCAGCTCAACCTGCTCGGCGAGTCGGACTCGGCGTTCCAGGCGAAGAACCGCGAGCTTGCGCTCGTCGAGGGCGAACTCACGCGCCTCGAACAGCAGGTGCAGCAGTCCAAGTTCCAGCTGCTTGAGCTCGAGAGCAAGGTTGCGCGCCTGCGCACCGACTGCTCGGCGCTCGAGGTCGACCAGAAGACCGCCGTGGCCCGCCACGAGCAGTTGCAGGGCGACATGGCCGGCGCGATGGCGCAGCGCGAGGAGGCGACCGCCAACCTCGAGATGCTCCGCGTGGCCGCATCTTCCGCACGCTCCGCGGTGCAGACCGTGCAGCAGGAGGTCGCCGACGCCCAGCGAGGCGTGCAGGAGACGACCGCGAAATTCCGCGACAGCCAGCGCCGCCTGCAGGAGATCGACCGCGGTCTCGCCCAGAAGCACGCGCGCCTGAAACTGCTCCAGCAGCTGCAGGAGAAGTGGGAAGGGTTCGGCGAAGGTGCCAAGGCGCTGCTCCAAGGCCGGCTCACCGACCTTGGCGGCGGGGCGTCGTTCAGCGCACTCGCGCACGGCGTGGATTTCCGGCCCGAGTTCGCGAAGGCGGCGGAAGCGCTGCTCGGCGCGGCCGTCGAGGCCGTGCAGGTGGCGGACCTCGCCACGGCGCAGGCGATCCTCGCGCGGCTCGAGAACGACAAGATCGGCGGCGCGTACCTGAAGGTGCCCGCGCCGGAGCAGGCGGTGGCCGAGGTGCCGGCGGAGCTGCCGGCGTTCCTGCGCGCGGCGACATCGGTTTTCACCGACGACTGTGCGGGCCACCCGCTGCACAGCGTGCTCGCCTCGTGCTACGTCGCGGACTCGCTGGAGCAGTTCCTCGGGTTCTGGGCGCAGCGGCAGGATTTCAGTTTCCTCATGGTCGCCACGCCGAAGGGCGAGTGGGTCGACCGGCGCGGCATGGTGTTCGGCGGCTACCAAAAGCGGCCGGCGTCCAGTATCGTCCAGCGCGAGATCGACATCCGCGAGACGGCGCGCGATGTGGCGAAGGAGCAGGAGCTCCATGACCAGCAGAAGGCGCTGATCGACCAGATTACCGCGGAGCTGGCCGCGATCGAGCAGCGGCTCTCCGACAAACGGGCCGAGGTGCAGACCGCCAACGAGGCCGTTGCCACCGCGCAGGCCGAGGAAAAATCCGGGCAACGGGCGCTCGACGAAGCCGAGCAACGCGTGGCGCGGTTGGAGCGCGATGTGCAGGGCATCGAGTCGATGCGGCAGGAGGCCGAGGCGAAGTTCGCGAAGGCGCAGACGGTGCTCATCGAAGTCGACCGGGCGATCACCGCCGGCCGCGAGTCCATCGCCGCGAACGAGGCCAAGATCGTCGAGGTGCGCAACGCGCGCGACGTGCAGCGCGAGACGCTCGGCCACGCCCGTCTCGAGCTGGCGGAGCGCCGGCAACGCGTCGAGATCATCGACCGCGGCCTGGGCGAGATGGTGAAGCGCCGCGCGCAGCTGGCCGAGCTCCTCGAACAGCGTCGGAGCGAACTGGAAACATGGACGGCGCAGATCGCGGAGCTCGAGGCCTCCGAGCAGGGCCAGGCGGCCCGGGTCGAGGAGTTGGCGCGCACGCAGGCCGTGGCGCAGGAGCAGGTGGAGTCGATCCGGCGCGAGCTGGCCGAGCTCGAGCAGGCGGTGAACGCCGTCGAGGGCGAGCAGAGCTCGTTGCGCGACCAGGCCGAGGCCTCCGCCGGCGAACTGAGCCAGTGCGAAATCCGCTACACCGAGCACAAGGCGCGCTCGCGCTTCCTTGCGGAGGAGGCGATGCGCGAGTTCTCCATCGATCTCGGTGAGGTGAACTGGCGTCTCCAGTTCTGGAAGGCCGACGACGAGCCCGAGGGCCTCAAGCCGCTCGATCTCGACGAAGACGAGGACGAGGAGGGCGCGAAGCCCGAGACCGCGGTCGCCGTGGTCGCAGCGGACGGTTCCGCCCCGGCCGAGGCCGCCGCCAAACCGCGCCGCAGCCGCAAGGCCAAGGAGCCCCGCGGCGAGCCGACGGAGGAGCAGCTCGCCGCGCTGGACCAGACGAACTGGGAACAGGTGCGCAGCGAGGTGCAGGCCCTGCGCCAGCGCCTCAACAGCATGGGTGCGGTGAATCTCGTCGCCATCGAGGAGTACGCCGAGCTCAAGCAGCGTTACGACTTCCTGAAGACACAGAGCGACGACCTGATCTCCTCGAAGGACGCGCTGATGAAGGCGATCGACGAGATCAACGCGACCTCGCTCAAGCAGTTCGCGCTCACCTTCGAGCAGATCCGGAAGAACTTTGCGTTCACGTTCCAGACGCTCTTCAGCGGCGGCAACTGCGACCTGCAGCTCGTCACGCAGGACGACCCGCTCGAGAGCGGCATCGACATCATCGCGCAGCCGCCCGGCACAAAGCTCAACAGCCTCACGCTGCTCTCGGGCGGCCAGAAGACGCTCACCGCGGTGGCGCTGCTCTTCGCGCTCTACCTCGTGAAGCCCAGCCCGTTCTGCTTGCTCGACGAGCTCGACGCGCCGCTCGACGAGTCGAACATCGAGCGGTTCACGACACTGCTGAAGCGCTTCGTGAGCAGCTCGCAGTTTATCATCATCACGCACAACAAGCGCACGGTGGCCGCCGCCGACGCGATCTACGGCGTGACGATGCAGGAGCGCGGCGTATCCAAGACGGTCTCGATGCGCTTCAACAAGGAGGCGCACTCCGACACCGGTCTGCTCACGCCAATCGCCGAGTCGGTGCGCAGCACGCACACCGACCGGCGAGAGACCGCGCTGCCCGCGCCCGTCGCCCCGGCCGCCGAGTCGATCGAGGCCGGCGCGAACTGACGTGGGGCGGTGCTTCAGCCCGCCCCGCTCGACTCGGTGCTCGCGCCGGTCCCGGGAGCCAACCCACGCCGGCCGGGTCGCCCTGAAGGGACGACCTACGTGTCGAGGCTATCGCGCGCCGTTTTGGCGCCGGCATGATGGGTTCTCATTACCGGTGGGAATTGGCTTGAGGATCTGATTACGGTCGGCAGGTTTTTGTGCGCTTCCCCACAAGCCGCGCGACGCTCGCCGCCCCGGAGTGGGGGTGTGCAAACCCACCTTCCGGCCATGATCCTCCGTCGTTTCCGCGCGTCTTTCCTCGCCTGCGCCTGCGTGCTCGGGCTCGGCTTTGTCGCCGCTCCCGCGGTTCACGCCGCCGGCACGGTGCTCGAGCCCGGCGACATCGCGGTGCTGGGGTTCAATGCCTCCGACGCAACTGACCCGGATGATGACGGGTACCTCGACGCGCGGTGGGCGGTAGTTGTGCTGCGCCAGTTGGAGATCGGCACAGTGGTGAAGTTCACGGCACAAGGCGTCGCGGCCGACGGACTGTTTATCGCTGGAGACGGCGGCAGAGATCCGGATCGGTACACATCGGTCAATTGGACCATTACGAAGGTTGTCCCGGCCGGCACTGTCATGGTTATGGATGCAGGTAACGGCAAGACGGTGGCCGACCTGAACGGTTCAGACCCTAAACGTGAATCAGATCATGGAGGGCTGACGGATTTTGGGACCGCTGTCGGAGCACTCGCGTTCCAGAGAAAGGATGAAATTGATCCGCTCTTCTACGCGCAGCATGGAGACCAGATCATCGTGTTTCAGGGGGAGATGGCGAAGCCTACCTACATCTATGCCTTCTCCACGCAGAGATCCGAACCTTTCATCTACGAAATTGGCGGTTGGGATCAAGCGGTCGGCTACCGTGGGTTCGATCAGGTATGCGCGTTGCCTCCGAACCTCACCGACCATCTGACGGCAGTGGCGCTGACCAGCCCGAGCGGTCCAGTCTCCAACGCCGACGGCCCGTTCGGCTTTGAGAACATGGTATACAATGGACCGACCGTGGGCACCCGGGACTACCTGTTGCGGTGCATCGGCACGCCGTGGTACTGGATCGGACGGGAGGATGTCGGCTATCCGATCGGGATCGGGCCCGGCTTCCAGTTCGCTTCGCACTTCAAGGTCACCACCGAGACGCCGCCGAGCGTGATCGCGAAGGGTCTCAATCCCGGCTTCTCCGCCGGCGGGGCGGGGGTGGCGCTCTGGAACGGAGTTGATGCGAAGACCAACGACGACGGGCAGAGGTTCACGGGGCTGGTGCTCGGGGTAAGCGGCCTAGTCAACGACGACAGCGAAACGCTCGCGATCAACGGCACAGCGGTGCCGTTGGTTGCGGGCGGCAGCGGTAAGGCAGGTTCCGTGGAGTCAGATACCGTGGCCTACTCAGTCGTGGCCGACGGGCCCAACGCCGTCCGGGTGCAGCTCACCACCGGGCCGATCTTCGGCGGTGCCATGAATGCCCTCATTGCCGGGCTGGCCTACCGCAACACGGCAACCTCGCTGAAGGATGGGACGCGGGCGATCACGATTCTCTCGATTACCGACGACGGCTCGGCCGGCCTCAATGTCGGCACGCCGAACCTGACCTCGACTGTCACCGTCTCGCCGAATCGCGCGCCGACGCTCGCGGCCACGGCGCTGAATCCCTCCTTTGGTCCGCAGACAACGGGTGTGGACCTCTTTGGCAGCGTGGTGGCGAAGACCAACAACCTAGGACAGGTGTTTGTCCGGCTCGATCTGTCCCTCAATGGCATCGTCGACGGGGCGAGCGAGGTATTGGTCGTCAATGGCGTCGACCTGCCGTTGCTAGCCGGCAGTGGCACTATTGCCGGGCTGGGCAACTATTCGACTTCCGGCACGAACAACTCGCGAAGCGTGACTCTCAGCGGTCTGTCCCTCGACGATGCGGCGATGTCGAAGCTGATCGGCGGCCTGAAGTACCGCAATGATGCGCCGGCCCCGGCGCTCGGGGCGCGGACGGTGTCGATCGTCCTGCTGCACGACAGCGGAGCGGCGTCGCACACGCTCCTGGTCCAACCGGTGTTGGTGTCGACGGTGACGATGACGGCCAACCACGCGCCGGTGCTCACCCAGAATAATCCCGTGCTCACCCCGATTGCAGCGACGGATGTGGCCAACTCCGGCCAGACCGTGGAGAGCATAATCGGCACGAGCATCACGGATGCCGACAGCGGCGCACGCCGGGGCATCGCGCTGGCGCAGTTTTTCCTCGATTACACGCGGTGGCAGTTCAGCACCAACGACGGGCTCTCGTGGACGAACTTCTTGGCTGCGCCCGGAAATCCGGAGGGGAGTTTTCTCCTGCTCCGCGCCGAGGATCGCGTGCGCTATGTTCCCGACGGCATCCATGAAGGCTCAGCGTCCTTGGTCTATCTGGCTTGGGATCAGACCGGTGCCACGGCCGGAATGCAGGGACGGTGGTTCGATGCCTCGGGCCTGGCCCCCTACGGCGGGACGACACCGTTTTCGGCGGACCCGGACTTGGCGGCGCTGACGATCCTGGGCATCACGCCGGGGTCATTCCAGGACTGGCTTGTCTCCAACTTCACTGCCGCCGAGCGGCAGCAGGCGGCGTATACCAGCCCTTCCGGCGATCCGGCCGGCTGCGGGGTGACGAACCTGATGCGCTACGCGCTCAATCTGGCGACCCACGGCCCGGTGACTGTGCCGACCAAGCTGGTCCCGAAGACCGAGGGCGGAGTCGACTACATTGCGCTGGAATTCCCGCGGCGCAGCGTGGCTCCGGGGCTCACCTACACGGTGCAGGCCAGCTCCGATCTCGTGACCTGGACCACCGTCGGCAGCTGCGGGGTGGAGGACGGCTCGCTGAAGACGATCCGCGACACCACCGCCCGCAGCACGCTCCCGCGGCGGTTCCTGCGCCTGCAGGTCTCGCTCGCGCCGTGAGGGTGCGCCGCCGGATCAAGGCACCAGGTCGTAGACGGCAACCTTCACCAAGTAGCTGCGGCCGTCGCGGCGGAAGAGGTACTCGATCGTCTCGGCGCCGCGGAGGTGCTTCTCGAAGCGATCCAGGTTCCACTTCACGATCGGTTCGCCGTCGATGCCAATGATGGCGTCGCCGGGTTCGATCTGGCGGGTGGTGGCGGGGGCGTCTTCGAGCACCTGGAGCACGCGCCACTCGGCGGGCAGGCGGGCGAAGCTCAGGCCGGTGGTGCGCTGCGCGGGCAGCTTTACGGCGGTGGCGCGCTCGGGCGTGAGGATGACGAGCGCGCGCCGCTGGTCGAAGGTCAGGGTGAAATGCCGCAGGATCTCGGCCCCGATGGTGGACAACTGGTCGGTGAGCATCACGCGGGGCTCGCGGATTTCCGCGGTGCCGAGCACTAGGTCGTCGGCGAGGCGGCCGATCTGGCGCGGGGCGTTGCCGGAGAGGGTGGCCACGACGGGCCCGGTGCGCGGGCCGGCCTTGAAGGCGGGGTTCAGCCCGGTGGCGTCGAGCGTGAAGGCCAGGTCGCTGCCGGAGTCGAGGAGCGCCATGAAGGTCTTGTCGCCGAGGGCGACGTTGACGATCGGGCGGGTGCCGTCCTCGAGGGCGAACGGGATCGCGATGCCCGGGATGGCACGGGCCGGGAACCGGGGCGTGAGCACGACGCGGTTGCGCGGGTAATCGAGCGTGAGCAGATGATCGCGGAAGACAGGGAAGCCGATGATGCCGTCGACGGTGATGCCGAGATGATTGGAGAAATCGACGAAGTCGTAGACGGCCGCTCGTACCCCCGCGAACCGGACGGACCCGAACTCCAGGGACGGCAGCGTGGTGGTGCCGAGCATCGTGGCGCCGCCAGCGGCCGAAACGACCTGGGTCGGCGCGAGCATCGTGTTGGGGCGAAAGCCCGGGACCATCGCTGCGAGCCGATCGGAGACGAGGCTGACCGACGACCCCGTGTCGACGAGGAAGTAGTACGGGCCGGCACCGCTCGCGGTGGCTTCGACGAGCAGCAGGTTCGAGACCATGCGTCCGGGCACGGCCACCTGGCCGGGGGCGAGGGCGGGGCCGTCGAAGCGCAGCGCGGCCGGGGAACCGGCGGCCACGGCGAGCGGGGCGGCGAGGGCGGAGGCCAGGAGGAAGGCGAGGAGACGCATGCGGCGCCGGTTACGACGCCGGCCGGTGCCGGAAGTTTCCTGCCCGGAACGGATCATTTGCGCGGGGACGGCAGGGCGAGCGCCATGGCGAGCGGCACGAGGATGACGGCGGCGGCGGCGGCGTAGCTCGTGGTGGATCCGAGGCTCCAGTACACCGCGCCGGCACAGATCGGACCCACGGCGCGGGCGAGCGAGCCGAGGGCGCGGAACAGCCCCATGAGCCGGCCCTGTTCGTCCTCGGCAACGTAGAGCGAGAGCAGGGCGGACATCGCGGAGTAGCAGAAGCCGGAGCCGACGGAGGCGAGCCCGAGGCTGAGGTAGACCGCGGTCGGGCTGTGCGCGAACGCCAACCACCCCTGGCCGAGGCACACGAGGGCGAGCCCGAGCACGGTGCCGGCCTTCTCGCCGATGCGTGGGACGAGGCGCCGCACCAGGCCGCCCTGCGTGACGACCGACACCACGCCGATATAGACGAAGGCGATCGTGAGCTCGCGCGGGGTGTAGTGGAGCCGTTCGGCGGCGAGGAAGCCGAGCGTGAGTTCGAGTCCGCTGAAACCGAGGACGAAGAGCGCGTTGATGAGGATGACGCGCCGCACGTGGGCGGCCGGGATCGAGACCAGCGCGCGGAGGGGATGCCGGGGGCGCTCGGCGGCGGCGGTGGCGATGCCCGGCGTGTACGTTTCCGCGAAGCGGCGCTGGACCCAGAGGAGGTTGAGCAGACCGAGGCCGAGCGCGACGAGCGCCGGCAAGGTGAACGGATGGATACCGTACGCCGCGAGCCCGGGCCAACGATCGAGCAGATTCCATTGCGCGGCGATCCCGCCCAGCGCCGGGCCGGTGATGAATCCAAGGCCGAAGGCGGCGCCGATCAGGCCCATGCCCTTGGCGCGATCGGCGCGGGTGGTGATGTCGCTCACGGCGGCGGTGGCGACGGAGAGGTTGCCGCTGGCGACGCCGGCGACGATGCGGGACACGAGGAAGAGCGAGAAGGAGTTGCTGAACGCCCAGATGGCGTAGCTCGCCGCCGTGCCGGCGATGGTGAGGAGCAGGACCGGGCGGCGGCCGATCCGGTCGGACCGCGCGCCCCAGATCGGCGCGAAGACGAATTGGAGCAGCGAGTAGAGCGATCCGATGAGGCCGGCGAACAGGACGGCAGTGTAGCTGGCGTCGAGGTGCCAGACCGCCGCGAGGGCGTCGACCTGCGCGAGGGCCCACCCCAGAAGGCTGTCCTGCCCCTCGCGGCCGAGGTAGTGGTCGAGCATCGCCGGGAACAGCGGGAAGAAGAGCGAGAAGCCGATGAGGTCGAGATAGAGCGTGAGGAAGATCACGCCCAGCGAGGCCTTTCTCGGTGCGGGAGCGGCGCTGGCGGTGGTGTTGGTAGACACGGTGGTAGCGGGCGCATCAGACCGCGGGCTCGGCGGGAGGGCAAGCGGCGTGTGGCGGTCGTTTCCGCCAGGGGCGCGACGCGCGGAATCGCGGATGCGGCGTTTCACTGGCGCGCAAACCTTCAGGACGACAGCTAGTGTGAACGTATACTTCTGGATGGTTGTCGGCAGGCGTCCGGGGCATCACGGTTCCGCCTCCCCGATGACTACTCCCTTCCTGAAATCTCGTGGCGCGCCAGTGCGGCGCGCGGTGCTGGCGGTGTTCGTTTCTCTTCTCCTGGGCGCGAGCGGTGTGTGCGCCGATCCGACGTCGGTTTTTCCGGAGCCGATCGTGGTCGAGCCGGCCGCAGGGCCCGGGGCGTTCCCGCTCGTGGAGCGTGCGAAGGCGGCGCCGCTGTGGTTCGATGCGCGCGACCACAAAGGCGTAATCCGGGCGATCGGCGACCTGAAGGCGGACATCGAACGCGTCACGGGACAGAAGCCCGAGGCGACCGAGCGCCAGCCGGCGTCGGCGCAGCCGGTGATCATCGGCACGGCCGGGCGGAGCGAGTTGATCGACCGCCTGGTCGCCGCGGGCCAGCTCGACGGCAGCCAGCTCGTGGGCAAATGGGAGAGCTTCATCATCGCGACCGTGGCGAAGCCGGTGCCCGGCGTGGAGCGCGCGCTCGTGATCGCGGGCAGCGACAAGCGCGGGACGATCTACGGCATCTACGAACTCTCGCGGCAGATCGGCGTGTCGCCGTGGCATTTCTGGGCCGACGCGCCCGTGGCGCACCGCGCGGAGCTGCACGTGAAACCCGGCGCCTTCGCCTCGGGCGAGCCGAAGGTGAAGTACCGCGGCATCTTCATCAACGACGAGGCACCGGCGCTGCGGCGCTGGGCGCAGGAGAAGTTCGGCGGCATGGGCCCCGAGTTCTACGGGCACGTTTTCGAGCTCCTGCTGCGCTGCCGCGCCAACTACCTGTGGCCGGCGATGTGGCTCCCGATTTCGTTCAACGACGACTACCCCGATAACCCCCGGCTGGCGGACGAGTACGGGATCGTCATGTCGACCAGCCACCACGAGCCGATGATGCGCTCGCACCACGAGTGGGAGCGCTACGGCAGCGGCCCGTGGAACTATGAACGCAATGGGGCGAAGCTGCGGGAGTACTGGCGCGGCGGCTTCGCGCGCGTGCGCGACTACGAGAGCGTGGTGACCGTCGGCATGCGCGGCGACGGCGACGAGGCGATGGCCGAGGAGGCGGCGGTGCCGTTGCTCAAGCAGATCATTGCCGACCAGCGGCAAATCATCGCCGACGTCACCGGCAAACCCGCCGCGCAAACCCCGCAGGTGTGGGCGCTCTACAAAGAGGTGCAGGACTACTACGACAAGGGCATGCGCGTGGACGACGACATCCTCGTCCTCTTCAGCGACGACAACTGGGGCAACGTCCGCTTCCTGCCGCGCCCCGAGGAGCGCGAGCGCAAGGGTGGCTACGGGATGTATTACCATGTCGACTATGTCGGCGCGCCGGTTTCCTACCGCTGGCTCAACGTGAGCCAGATCGAGCGCATCTGGGAGCAGATGACCCTCACCTACGAGGCCGGCGTGCGCGGGCTGTGGATCGTGAACGTGGGCGACATCAAGCCGATGGAGCTGCCGATGAGCTTTTTCCTCGACCTCGCGTGGAATCCGGAGGCCGTCACCGCCGCGGATCTGCCCGCGTACTACAAGAACTGGGCGCGGCAGCAGTTCGGCGCCGAGCATGCCACCGAGGTGGCCGAGCTGCTCGCGCTCTACACGAAGTACAACGCCCGCCGCACGCCCGAGATGCTCGCGCCCGACACCTACAGCGTGGGCCACTACCGCGAGGCCGACCGCATCGTCACCGAGTATCGGCAACTCGCCGAGAAGGCCCGCGCGCTGTACGCGAAACTTCCCGATTCGCACAAACCGGCGTTCCAGCAGCTGGCGCTCTTTCCGATCGAGGCGTGCGCCAACCTCAACGAGATGGTCGTGGCCGCGGGCAAGAACGCCTACTACGCCGAGCGCGGCGCGCCTTCGGCCAACTATTATGCCGACCGCGTGAAGGAGCTTTTCGCGCGCGACGCCGAGCTTACCCGCCAGTTCCACACCGACCTGCTGGGAGGGAAGTGGAACCACATGATGTCGCAGACGCACATCGGCTACACCTATTGGCAGCATCCGCCGCTGAACCGGATGCCGGCGGTCTCCTACGTGCAGCCTGTGGAGGGCGCGGAACTCGGCTTCTTCGTGGAGCATGGCGAACGGCCGCGCTGGGGCTGGCTGGATGTCGAGGCGGACTGGAGCTTCTCCCACACGCTGCCGCCGGTGGACCGGAGCAACGACCAGCGGCCCTATGTCGAGGTCTTCAACCGCGGCAGCCGGCCGCTGCACTACACGCTCACACCGAAACAGGAATGGCTTCGCCCCGCCAAACGCGAGGGCACGACCCAGTTCGAGGAGCGGATCGAAATCGCCGTCGACTGGCAGAAGGCGCCGCCCGGCCGCAGCGTGGGCGAGCTCGTGATCGCTGGCGCCGGCAGCGAGTACACCGTGACGCTGCCGCTCCGCAACGAGCAGCCGCCGCTCGCCGGCGCCGTGGAGAACAACGGCGTGGTCGCGATTGAGGCGGCACGCTACGACCGCGTGCAGAACGGCGCCGCGGCGCGTTGGATCACCATCCCGAACCTCGGGCGCACGGACTCCGCGGTCACCATCGCGCCGTCGACCGCCGCGAGTTGTCCGCCCGGGGCGGAGTCGCCGCGGTTGGAGTACGTCTTCACGCTGCTCGACGACGCGTCCGCGGTCTCGGTGGCCGCCCATGTCTCGCCGACGCAGGATTTCCGCAAGGGCGGCGGGCTGCGCTTCGCCGTCGCGATCGACGACGGTGCGCCGCAGGTCATCAACATCAACGAGGGCGAGGATGTGCCGGACTGGAAGTATCCGAAGTGGTGGAACGACTCGGTCGCCGACCACATCAAGATCAAGACCACCGCGCGGCAGCCGCTCGCGGCCGGCCGGCACACCTTGAAGGTGTGGATGGTCGACGCCGGCGTGGTGCTCCAGCGCTTCGTGATCGATGCCGGCGGCCTGAAACCGACCTATCTCGGACCGCCCGCGAGTTTACGGGTCGCGGAGGCCGCGGCGCGCTGAGCGCTCGCACTCGAAATCCTTCGGACCACAGAAGGTAACGAAAAAAACGAAGGTGGACGGCGTTGCCCCCCCCACGCCGTCGCGTGTACGAGCCGCCGCGGACGGTATCTGGACGCGAATGGCCACGTGCCTGCCGCGGGTCGAGTCCTCGACGTGCTGGGGGGGCAAGCGCGTCCCCCCGCGGGCGTGAGTGGCGGAGTTGGGAGGGCGGCCTGAAGGCGCGCACTGCGGAAAACGAAACGGCCCGCCGGTGAGGGCGGGCCGTGGAAGGGGGCGGAACCGGCGCGTACTCAGACCGCCTTGTAGGGCAGCGGGTGGGCGGCGGTAAGCTTCTTGACGATCGCCTTGGCGGCGGCGCGCTTCTCCTCGCTCTCCGGAGCGCCGAGCACGAGGTCGATCGCCTCGGCGATCTGCTCCATGTCGGCCTCGACCATCCCGCGGCTGGTTACCGCCGGCGTTCCGAGGCGGATACCGCTGGCCTGGAAGGGCGAGCGCGTCTCGTACGGGACGGTGTTCTTGTTGCAGGTGATGTTGGCCTTATCGAGCGACTCCTGGGCGACCTTGCCGGTGAGCTCCGGGAACTTCGCGCGGAGGTCGACGAGCATGAGGTGGTTGTCGGTGCCGCCGGAGGCGAGGGCGGACCCGCGCGTGAGCATGGCGGCGGCGAGGGCTTTGGCGTTGGCGACGATCTGCTTCTGGTAGGTGACGAACTCGGGCTTGAGGGCGTCGCCGAAGCACACGGCTTTGGCGGCGATGACGTGCTCGAGCGGGCCGCCCTGGCCGCCGGGGAACATCGCGCTGTCGAGCGCCTTGGCGTGGATGGCCTTGCACATGACGAGGCCGCCGCGCGGGCCGCGCAGGGTCTTGTGCGTGGTGGTGGTGACGAAATCGGCGTGCGGCACCGGCGACGGGTGGATGCCCGCGGCGACGAGGCCGGCGATGTGCGCGATGTCGGCGAAGAGCAGCGCTCCCACGGAGCGGGCGATCTCGCCCATGCGGGCGAAGTCGATCACGCGCGGGTAGGCGCTGGCGCCGACGGTGATCATCTTCGGCTTCTCGGCGGCGGCGACCTTGGCGAGCTCATCGTAGTCGATGAGGCCGTTGTCCTGGCGGACGCCGTATTGGACGAAGTTGTAGAGTTTGCCTGAGAAATTGGCCGGGTTGCCGTGGGTGAGGTGGCCGCCGTGGCTCAAGTTCATGCCGAGGATCTTGTCGCCCGGCTGGAGCACGGAGGTGTAGACGGCGAAGTTGGCCTGGGAACCGGAGTGCGGCTGCACGTTGGCGTGCTCGGCGCCGAAGAGCTTCTTGGCGCGGTCGATGGCGATCTGCTCGACCTTGTCGACGAACTCGCAACCACCGTACCAGCGCTTGCCTGGATAACCCTCAGCGTACTTGTTGGTGAGCACGCTGCCCTGGGCCTCCATGACGGCCGGGAGCGTGAAGTTTTCCGAGGCGATCAGCTCGATGTGCTCCTGCTGGCGGTGCAGCTCGGCAGCGACGAGGGCGTGGATCTCGGGGTCGAGATCACGCAGGGGCGAGGCGTTGAGGACGGGAGAAGTGGCGTTGCTCATCGGGAAAGCGCGAGTGTCTGCGGTAGGGTGGCGACGGGGCAAAGGTTTTCTTGGCGGCGGCATCGCCGGAGCATTGTCCGAGAGGGGCTCGATGGAGGTTGAGCGGAAAGGCGCCCTGCGCCACCGAACCGCGCGGACGTTTACTCTCACGGTCGTGAGGGTAAACGTCCGCGCGGAATGACGCGCCGGCGGCGGGGCTTGCGCGGGGCGACGTCGGCGCTTTGGCTGCGCGGCGAATGATCGACGTCCACGACCTCCCTGCGCTGCGCGCGTTGGCCCGCCGGCTGAAAGTGCCGGCAGTCGACCTGCGTGCGGTGGAGAAGGCGCTGTTCAAGCACCGGTTTCCGGTCGCCGACGTGCTGGCGGCGTGGCCGGAGATGACGCGCGCGACGATGGCGGCGGAAGTCGAGTGGGCGCCGCTGGATCTCGTGTCGCGGCAAGACTCGGCGATGGATGGCGCCAGCAAGCTGGGCTTCCGCACGCGCGACGGTGCGGTGATCGAGAGCGTGATGCTGCGGTTTCACACGGGGCGGAGCTCGTTGTGTCTCTCCACGCAGGTCGGATGCGCGGCCGACTGCGCGTTCTGCGCGACCGGCAAGCTCGGGTTGAGACGCAACCTGACGGCGGCGGAGATCATCGACCAGGTGCTGCAGGCGGCGCGGTTGTTTCGCTCCGAGGGACGTTCGCTGCGCAACCTCGTGTTCATGGGCATGGGCGAGCCGCTCCACAACGAGGCGGCGGTCGCCGAGGCGCTCGCGGCGTTGCGCGATCCCGCGCGTTTCAATTTCACCGAGCGGCACATCGTCGTATCGACGGTGGGCGTGCCGGCGGCGATGGTGCGGTTCGCGGAGCGGTTTCCCGGCGTGAACCTCGCGCTCAGCCTGCACAGCGCGCGCGAGGAGGTGCGACGCTGGCTGGTGCCGACCACCAAACGCCACCCGCTGGCCGAGTTGCGCGCGGCGGCCGAGGCCGTGACGGCGCGCCAGAAGATGCCCTTGATGATCGAGTACCTGCTGTTCGACGGGTTGACCGACACCGACGCGGACCTCGTGGCGTTGCAGGACTTCGTCGCCGGGATTCCGGTGCACATCAACCTGATCCCGTTCAACGCGATCGCGGGGGCGGAGATCCAGGGGTTGCGCGGGACGCCGCAGGCGCGGCGCGAGGCTTTCGGGGCGGCGTTGAAGCGTACCGGGCTGAAGGTGACACTGCGCCGCTCCCTCGGTGCGGACATCGACGGGGCCTGCGGGCAGCTGGCGCGGCGCACACAGGGTGGCTGAGCCCGATCGGCCGGCCGGTCGCGGGTATTGGATTGCGGAACCCGACGCGGAGTTTACCGTGCCGGCACCCTCATCGAACCACACGGGCGCAGCGTTTCTTCGCCCGCTTGCCTCCCCCAATCATGATCGATCCATGGCTGTCGGCTTTCGGGGCCCGCCTTTTTGCACGCCGACGGCGTTGCGCCTGGCGGGGGGCGAGTCTCGTGGCCGTCCTGCTGGCCGCGGCCCTGGCGGTGCACGGTGCGGGGTATGACCAGCCGCAGGCGATGGCGGATCACCCGCGGGTCCTGGTTCTGAATTCCTACCATCCGGGGTACGGCTGGAGCGATGGGGAGCAGGATGCGGTTTTGCACACGCTGGCCGACGGCCGGCCCGACATTCGGCCAAGCGTCGAGTATCTGGATTGGCGCCGCTTCCCGAACCCCGCGCGGACCGAGGGGTTGCTCCGGCAGTTCGAGATGAAGTATGCGGGCCGGCCGTTCGACCTGATCATCGCCCTCGACGACCCGGCCGTGATGCTCGTGCTGGGAAATCGGGAACGCTTCGGCGCCGACGTTCCGGTTGTGTTCGGCGGGGTGAACGACGCGGACCTCGAGGTCTTCCAAAAGCACCGCGCGGTCACCGGAGTGGCGCAGAGCTACGATTTCGCCGGCACCTTGCGCCTGGTGCAGCGCCTGCAACCTCGGGTGCGCCGGATCGCGGCCGTGTGTTGTCGTACCGAAAGCGGCGAGGCTTCGCGACGTTCGCTGGAAAAGGTGATCGCCAAGGAGCACCCTCCCTTCGCGTTCGACTGGATCGAGGGTTGGACGGCGCAATCGCTCCTGCAGCAGCTCGAGCGATTGCCGGACGACACGGCGGTCCTGATCGTGAGCATTTTTCGTGATCAGGCGGGCAAGGTGCTGGTCGACGACCCGGAGTTCGGTCGGAGCCTGGCGGAGCGCAGCCGGGTGCCGGTGTACTTCGTGGCGCCGCCCCTCGTGCGCCACACCCGTGGCGACACGTGGTCGACGGCGGTCTGGCAGGGGATGGGCGGCAGCCTGCTCTCGGAGGAGCGGCACGGCGAGCTCGTGGGACGCCTAGCCTTGCGGGTGCTCGCGGGGGAGCCGGTCGAAAATATCCCGATCGTGGCGGAGTCCCCGGCGCGGGTCGCCTTCGACCATCGGCAACTGGCCCGGCACGGCATCGGGACGGACGCCCTGCCGCCGCAGGCCGAGGTGTTCCATGCGCCGCCGACGTTCTACCAGGTCAACCGTGCGCGGATCTTCGCGGGGCTGGCGGTGATCGCAGTGCTGGCCGCCACGGTCCTGCTCCTCGTCTGGATCATCCTGCAACGGCGGCGGGCCGAGCAGGCGTTGCGGCGGAGCAACGCGCATTTCCAGCTGATCGCCCGCGCGACCAACGACGCGGTGTGGGATTGGGACGTTACGACCGGCGCGATGTGGTGGAACGACGGATATCGAGAGCAGCTGCGGCTCGCACCGGGGGACGACAGCGGGTTCGCCGCGTGGGAGCGGCATCTGCATCCGGAGGATCGGGCCGGGGTGCTCCGCGCCCTGCGCGACCAGATGCACGACGGCGACGATCATCGCGTGCTGGAGTATCGGGTCGTGCGGAGCGATGCGCAGATCCGGCACGTCTACGAGCGGGTTTTCTTCGAGCGGAACCAGGCGGGGCGGACCGTGCGGGTGCTCGGGGCCCGGCTCGACCTGACGGAGCGGCGGCAGGCGGAGCTCGAGCGGATGCGGCTCGCCGCGGCCGTCGAACAAAGCGCCAACGTGGTGCTGTTGTTCGACGCCGATGGCTCGGTGCACTACCTCAATGCCGCGTTCCGCCGGGCGACCGGACTCGCGCTGCCGCTGGGGATGGAGGCGGTGTGCCGGTGGTTTCATCCCGAGCCCGGCGAGGAGCCGATCACCCCCGCGCGTTTGGTGGCCGACCTCGAGGTGGGGAAGCAATGGTCGCAGCGAGTGCAGGGATCGTGTCCGGACGGCACCGTATGCCTGCTGCAGTTGGCCGCGTTTCCGATCCGCAACCCGGCGGGCCCGGAGTCGAGCTACGTGATGGTCGGCACGGATGTGACCCGGGAATCGAAGCTCGAGGATCAGGTGAGGTTGTCGCAGAAGATGGAGGCGGTGGGACTGTTGGCCGGCGGCATCGCGCACGATTTCAACAACCTGTTGCAGGTGATCAAGGGCTTCGGGCTCCAGGCCCGTGATGCGGATACGGCGGAGGATCGCGCCGAGTGTCTCCACCAGGTGATGGAGGCCGCGGAGCGCGCGGTGCAGCTCACGCGACAGTTGCTCGTTTTCAGTCGGGACGACGAGGCCGGTCCGACGGGCGACCTCGACCTGAACGACGTGCTCGCCGGGCAGATCAAGATGCTGCGCCGCCTGCTCGACGCCCAGATCGAGGTCGTTTTCAAGCCAACCGCCAATCCCGGGAATGTCCGCGGCGATCGAGGACAACTGGAGCAGGTGTTCATGAACCTGTGCATCAACGCGCGGGACGCGATGCCGCACGGCGGCCGGATCACGGTGGAGCTCGAGGAGGTCGTCTTCGACGAGGCGTATCGGCAGGCGCACCCGTGGGCGCGGCGCGGCCGGTTCATGCAGGTGGCGGTGTCCGACACCGGCCACGGAATGGATCGCGCCACGATCGCGCGGATCTTCGACCCGTTCTTCACGACCAAACCCAAGGAGAAGGGGACCGGACTGGGATTGGCGGTCGTGTACGGCATCGTGCAGAAACACGAGGGCCTGATCCACGTGTACAGCGAGGTGGGGGTCGGGACGACCTTCCGGGTCTTTTTCCCGGTGCAGACGAAGACGGCGGAGCCGGTCAGGGCCGAGGCGCCGGCGACGCCGCCACCTGGCGCGGGCATCGTGCTGCTCGTCGAGGACGATCCGTCGGTCGCGAAGCTTGCGACCCGGGTGCTGGAACGCGCGGGCTATGCGGTGGTGGCGGCCGAGGACGGCGAAGAGGGGTGGGCGAGGTACCAGGAACGCGCCGGGGCGTTCGTGGTGGTGGTGCTCGATGCAATCCTGCCGAAGCTCAGCGGTCGCGAGGTGTACGAGCGGATCCGGGCGCGGGACCCGCGGCAGCCGGTGTTGTTCTGTTCCGGCTATTCCGCCGGCACGATCCAACCGGAGTTCTTCCCGGGCGACGAGGTGAAGATGCTCGGCAAACCGTACGATCCGGCGGCGCTGCTCCGGGCCGTGGGCGAACTGCGCCAGAGCCGCAACGGCTAGGGCTTCCGTCCGGGCAACCGCAGTTGCCCGCGCGCGAAGGATAAGCGGGGCGGGTGGCGGGCGCCTTCCGGCGGCTGGAACGGCGCGCGGCGGTGCAAGTTCGCGCCTTTGGGATTGCGACGGTTTTCGCCGCTGCCGAAAACGTGCGGATGGAAAAGCTCGCGCTCATCTCCGTCAGCGACAAACGCGGCCTGGTCGAGTTCGCCACCGCCCTCGTGCGGCAACATGGCTACCGCATCCTCTCCACCGGCGGCACCGCCAAGCTGCTGCAGCAGGCCGGCCTCCCGGTCACCGAAGTGGGGGCGCACACCGGTTTCCCGGAGATCATGGAAGGGCGCGTGAAGACCCTGCACCCGAAGGTCCATGGCGGCTTGCTCTGCCGCCGCGACAAGGCCGATCACCTCGCCCAGGCCAAGGAACACGACATCGCGCTCATCGACCTTGTCGTCGTGAACCTCTATCCCTTCGAGGCGACGGTGGCGAAGGCCGATGTGACTTTCGAGGATGCCATCGAGAACATCGACATCGGCGGTCCGTCCATGCTGCGCAGCGCGGCGAAGAACCACGAGTCGGTCACCGTGGTTTGCGATCCGGACGACTACACGGCGGTTGTGGCGACGCTTGGCGACGAGAAGCCGATGCACGCGTTGCGCCGGAAGCTCGCGCTCAAGGTCTTCGAGCGCACCTCCTCGTATGATCGCGCGATCGCCGCGTATCTCTCGAAGCAGGTCGAGGAGCCGGACTTCGACACCATCGCGGGTTTCCCGGCCCGCTACGAGCTCAGCCTGCCGAAGGCCTCCGGCCTGCGCTACGGCGAGAATCCACACCAGAAGGCGGCGCTCTACGGCAAGTTCTACGACCACTTCGAGCAGCTCCAGGGCAAGGAACTCTCGTATAACAACATCTTGGACATCACGTCCGCGACCTACCTGATCGGCGAGTTCCAGCGCCCGACCGTGGCGATCCTCAAGCACACGAACCCCTGCGGAGTCGGCAGCGCGGACACGCTTCTCGCCGCCTGGGACAAGGCCTACGCGACCGACCGACAGGCGCCCTTCGGTGGCATCATCGTCGTGAACCAGACGCTCGGCGCCGATCTCGCCGAGCAGATCAAGGAGATCTTCACCGAGGTGATCATCGCTCCGGCGTTCACCGACGAGGCCCGCGCGATCTTCGCCAAGAAGAAGAACCTCCGCCTGATGATCGCCAAGCAGGCGCCCGGTGCCGAGGCGCTGCAGGAGGTCCGCTCGGTCGTGGGTGGCGTGCTCGTGCAGGATCGCGACAACACCCTCGGCGACGTGAAGTCATTCAAGGTCGTGACCAAACGGCAGCCCACCGAGGAGGAATGGGCGGGCCTGCTGTTTGGCTGGAAGGTCGGCAAGCACGTGAAGTCGAACTCGATCATCTACGCCAAGGGCGAGCAGACCCTCGGCGTTGGTGCCGGCCAGATGGCGCGCGTCGACAGCTCCCGGATTGCAGTTTGGAAGGCCGGCGAGGCGGGCCTGAGCCTGAAGGGCAGTGTGGTCGCCTCCGAGGCCCTGTTCCCGTTTGCCGACGGCCTGATCGCCGCGGCCGACGCGGGCGCCACAGCCGCGATCCAGCCGGGTGGCTCGGTGCGCGACGAGGAGGTCATCAAGGCCGCCGACGAGCGCGGCATGGCGATGGTCTTTACCGGTATCCGCCACTTCAAACACTGAGCGAGCCGTCAATGGCCGAGGTTCCTCCTCGGCCGCCCTGTCGGGCGCCTTTTGGGTTTCGCGGGAGGATTTCCGACGAACAAAAAGGCGAACCCGGAAGGTTCGCCTTGGTGCGATCGAGCAGGGGCGCAAACGCGCAGCTCAGGTCTGCCCGTGGCAGTTCTTGAACTTCTTGCCGCTGCCGCACGGGCAGGGGTCGTTGCGGCCGACCTTGGGCAGTTCGCGGCGGATCGAGATCTTGGGCAACTGCACTTCCTTCGGCGCCTCGGGTTCCGGCTCAGGCTCGGGGGACGGCGGGGCGACTGGGGCGGGCTTGGTAGCGGCCGCGGAGCGTCCCGGAATCGCGATTCCCTCGGTCACCGTGTGCGCGACGACCGCGGGCGGAGGCGGCGTGGTCGCCGGGCTTTCCATCCGCAAGGTGCGGGAGAGGATGGCCATCATGTTCTCGAACGCATCGCGATTCGTGGCGGTGCGGAAGAGACCGGTGCAGATCTGGAGCCGCACATTGGTCATGAGCTCCTCGAAGTACTTGTACGCCTCGCTCTTGTACTCGCTGAGCGGATCCTTCTGGCCGTAGCTGCGCAGGCCGACGCTCTTGCGGAGGTCCTCCATCTCCGTGAGATGCTCCTGCCAGTGGTGGTCGATCGCGTTGATGATGACGAAACGCTCCAACGAACCGAGGGCGTCGGGATTCTCCACCGACTCCTTGAGCGCGTAGGCCTCCTTGACCTTGGCCGCGACGAGCGAGCCGGCAGCGGTGTCGTTCATGCCCTGGAGCTCCTCGATCTTGAGCGAAACGGGGAAGTGCATGCACACCCATCCGACGAACGCTTCGAGCTTGGCGGGGGGCGGGCCGTCCTTCTCGCCGAAACCGGCCAGTTCCGCGCGGTAGAGCATCTCCTCGTCGATGAAGTCGAAGATCTGCTCCTTGCTCCGGTCCGAGTGCAGGGCGGCGTTGCGGATCGAATAGATCACCTCGCGCTGCTTGTTCAGGACATCGTCGTACTGGAGCAGCCGTTTGCGGATCGAGTAGTTCTGCTGCTCGACCTTCTTCTGCGCGGACTCGATCGATTTGTTGAGCCAGGGATGTTCGAGCTCCTCGCCCTCCTTCATCGAATTCTCGATCATCTTCGCCATCATGCCGCCGGAGGCGAAGAGGCGCATGAGATCGTCCTCGAGGGAAATGTAGAAACGCGACTGGCCCGGGTCGCCCTGGCGCGAGCAACGGCCGCGCAGCTGCCGGTCGATGCGGCGGGACTCGTGGCGTTCGGTGCCGATGACGAGAAGACCGCCGATCTCGGCCACGCCTTCCCCGAGTTTGATGTCGGTGCCGCGGCCGGCCATGTTCGTGGCGATGGTCACGGCTCCGCGCTGACCGGCACGGGAGACGATCTCGGCCTCCTGTTGGTGGTACTTGGCGTTGAGCACGGCATGTACGATGCCGGTACGCTTGAGCATGCGGCTGAGCACCTCCGAGGACTCGACGGAGACGGTGCCGACCAGGACCGGCTGGCCGCGGCCGTGGGCCTCCTGGATCGCCTTGATGACGGCGCCGAACTTCTCGCGCCGGGTCTTGAAGATCAGGTCGTTGGCATCCTGGCGGATACAGGGCTTGTTCGTCGGCACGACCGTGCAGGCGAGCTTGTAGATGTCCATGAACTCCATCGCCTCGGTCTCGGCGGTGCCGGTCATGCCGGCGAGCTTCCGGTACATGCGGAAGTAGTTCTGGATGGTGATCGTCGCGTAGGTGCGCGTCTCGCGTTCGATCGTGACGTTTTCCTTCGCTTCGACCGCACCGTGGAGGCCGTCGGACCAGCGGCGGCCCGGCATGATGCGGCCGGTGTTCTCGTCGACGATGACGATCTTGCCGTCCGGGGAGACGACGTACTGCACATCGCGCTCGTACAGGCTGTAGGCGCGGAGCAGTTGGGAGATCGCGTGGATATCCTCGGAGACCTGCTCCTGGAACTCCTGGAGCTGGACCTTGGCGGCTTCCTTCTCGGCGGGGGACTTGGTGGAGTCCTTGTCGATCTCCATGTAGGCCGTCGCCACATCGGGCATCATGAAGGCATCCGGATTGTCGGGACGAAGGAAGGTGCGGCCCTTCTCGGTGAGGTCGGCCTGGTGCTGGCGCTCGTCGATGACGAAATACAGCTCCTCCTTGAGCTTGTAGTATTCGTCCTTCCGGAAGTCCGTGTTCATCTCGAGGTCGATCTTGTCGAGCAGCTTCCGGAACTCGGCGGTCTCCATCAGCCGCTGGAGCAGCTTGTTGCGCGGCATGCCGGCCTTCACCTGCAGCATCTGGATCTGGGCGGTGTAGGTCTCGTCGGGCGTGCGGTTCGATTTCTCGAGCAATGTCTTCGCCTCGCCGATGAGCCGGTTGCACAGCCGGGTCTGTTCGGAGAAGAGGGCCTCGATCCCGGCCTTGTGCCGGGTGAACGGCTGTTCTCGTTCGACCGGGGCCGGTCCCGAGATGATCAGCGGCGTGCGCGCCTCGTCGACCAGGATGGAGTCGACCTCGTCGACGATGCAGTACCAGTGGTTGCGCTGCACCTGGTCCTCCTTGCGCGTGGCCATGCCATTGTCGCGCAGGTAGTCGAAACCGAATTCGGAAGCCGTGCCGTAGGTGATGTCGCGGCCGTACATCTCGCGGCGCACGTGCGGCGGCATTTGCTGCTGGATGCAGCCGACGGAGACCCCGAGGAGTGTGTAGAGATGCCCCATCCACTGGGAGTCACGGCGCGCGAGGTAGTCGTTGACGGTGACCAGCTGGGTGTTCTCGCCGGTGAGCGAGTTGAGGTAGAGGGGGAGGGTGGCGACAAGGGTTTTGCCTTCGCCGGTGGCCATTTCCGCGATGCGACCGCGGTGGAGTGCCACGCCGCCGATGAGCTGGACGTCGAAATGCACCATGTTCCAGGTCAACTCGTGGTCGCAAACCACGACCGTGCGCCCGCAGAGGCGCCGAGCGGCGTTCTTCACGGTCGCGAAAGCCTCCGGCAGGATGTCGTCCAGCGACTCACCGGCCTTCACGCGGGCGCGAAACTCGTCGGTTTTGGCGCGGAGTTGCTCTTCGGTGAGCGCTTGGTACTCGGCTTCGAACGCGTTGATTTTCGCGACGATAGGCTGGCACGACTGGATGAACTTCCGGTGGTGACGGCCGGCGAAACGTTTGAAGAACCAGGAAATCATGGGAAAGGGGCAAACGGTTGAAGTCGTGACGCGGTTTGGCAACGGGCAAATGCCCGCTGTAGGGACGCGTCGCGGGCTTGTGACACACCGGCGCGACGCCGCCCGTGGGCGAAGCCCGATGCCGCCGGCGGCGACACCGGATCGAGCTCACCCGCCACCGCGGGCGCGTTTGAAATAGAGGGCGACGCCATCGGCGTAGCCGGAGGCGAACTTGCGGTGGCTTTCGCCGCCTTCCATGTACTCGGAGCCGAAGAGGTTGAACCGCTTCCAGAGCTCCTTCGCGACCTCCTTGGGTTCGACGCCGATGCCGTTGAAGTTCTCGGCGATGCCGCCGGCGAACTTCTCGGCCTGGGCGAGCACATCCGCGTAGGGCAGGCCTTCGAGCGAGAACGCGGAGACCGACCACACCGAGGCGTCGACGCCGACCATGAAGCCGATCGCGTAGGTGAGGGCGTTGGGCACGGCTTCGAGGATCGCGTCCTCCAGTGCGCCGTTCTCGCCGGTGGAGAGCGTGGAGGTGACGGCGTAGGTCGTGGGGTTGATCGCGAGCCAGCCCCAGAGCGGCTCGCCGCCGAAGTCGACCGGGTACTTGCAGAACAACAGCGCCTCGGGGCCGGACTTCACGCGGTCGACGACGGCGGCGGGGAAACCCTTCGTCTTGAGGTCGGCGGCGAAGCGGCCGCGGTTCTTCGGCGAGACGACGATGAAGTCGTCGGGCGACTTCCAGAAATCGAGGACGGAGCGACCGCCGGTGGTGCGGCCCTCGAACGCCGAGGAGGTGAGGCCGCTCATCAGGCGGAACGAGTTGCAGGCGGCGGGATCGCCGGCGACGAGCGGCTCGCTCTGGCGCAGGTCGAACGACTGGTGGAGCTTGCCGTCGGGCGCGGCGCCCACGGTGGCGATGAGCACGCGCGGCGCGGCGGCGCGGGAGAGGCCCACGCCGAGGGCGGCGGCGGACTTCTCCTCCCAACGCGTCTGCGCGGTCAGGAACTTCGCGAGACGCGTGCGGTTGCGCCAACGCGCGATGGAGCGGTGGTTGGGCGTCTCGGCGGACTTCTTCGCGGCGAAGGCCTGCGCGAGGGCGGCGGCGGAATCGGCCGGCAGATCGGGCGCGGCGATCGCGAGGCTGTGCAGGGTGCCGGCGAGCGAGGCTTCGCCGAGTTCGCGTTCGAGCACGCGTACCTTCTGGCCGGGCGTGCGGATCTCGATGAGCTCGCGCACGGGCTTCCACTCGAGCGTCTTGACCCCGGTCTTGCCGTCGATGGTGCCAGCGGGGCCTTCGAGCTGGGCGCGGAGCTCGGGATCCTTGCCGCCGGTTTCGTAGAGGAAGAGGTCGATGGCGTCGCGCGAGAGTGCGGCGGTGGGGATCGAGTCGTTCCAGAGGACGAAACGGCGTTCGGTGCTGCCGCCACCACCGGCGAGCGCGCTGCCCATGTCGCCCATCTTGGCGGCGGCGTTGGAGGCGAGCGGTGTGCAGAGAACGGAGACGGTGATCTGGGTGGAAGACGGCGCAGGCTTCACCGCAGTGGGCGCGGCGGCTGCGCGCAAGGTGGCAGTTTCCGCGTCACGCGTGGCGAAGGGAACGGCCCAGGTGCCCTGCGGGGTTGCGAGCAGCGGGATCTGTGCGGGTAGGTCGCCGAAGGGAATCTGAGTGCGGAGGCGTTGCTGGCCGGCGTCGGAGAGCGCGGCCTGCTGGGCGGTGACCGCGATGCCGCGCGCGGCGTACCACTGGCGGGCGAGGTCGGCGAGGTCGGAGACGGTGCCGGAGTGTTGTGTGAGCACGGCTTCGGGCGAGAGGTGGACGGCCCAGGGCTTCTCGGCGGAGGCCTGCACACGGAGCGCGGCGATGGTCTTCCAGAGAGCGGCTTCGTCGGCGGCAAGGAGTTCCTTCCACGCGGCGGCACCGGCGGCGGTGAGCGTGGGCGGCTCGAGCGCGGCGGGGAGGGCGGCGCCGGACTCGTCGGTCTTCGGCGTGGCGGTCTTGCTGTCGCGGGCGAGGTGCTTGAACGCGCCGGCCTTGGCGCGCTCGGCCACCAACTTCTCGATGCGCACGATCACGTTGCGCTCGTCGAGCGTCGGGTAGGCGGGGCGGCGGGCGACGAGGAAGGTGTCGGCGGTGGGAAGCGGCGTGGCGAGGGGCGCGGTGATGCGCGCGAGTTCGCGGCCGTGGAACGCGAGCACCCACTCGCCCTCGGTGGGCGGGTTGAAGAGCAGCACGCCGCGGCGCGTGGCGCCGTCGGGGATCACGGTGCCGGAAGGGAAGCCGAAGAGCAGGCCGGCGGTGGCGGGATCGACGCGGCGGGGTTTGTCCTTCTGCGACTCGTCGGCGGCGAACGTGCCGAGGCCCTTCTTGGTGGCGGCGTTTTGCTGTTCGCCGATTTTGCGCGCCTCAACCGGGGCGTCGGGATCGATGAAGGGGCCGCCGGGTTCGGCCACGCGCACAAGGACGAAGTGATCGCCGAGGCTGGTCGAGTACTTGTCGTCGACGTCGGTGATGGTGACGTCGGCCACGATCATCGGCCGGTCGAGACCGGACTCCCTGCCGGCGATGGCGAGGGCGTTCACCGCGATGGCGAGACCGGTGGTGGGGTCGACGGGTGCAGTTGAAATGTGGAGCGGCAGGGGCGCGGCGAAGGGGATGACGACGTCCTTGGTCTTCGTCTCGACGAAGAGGGCGGAAGGCTCGGCAGCGAGCGCGGCGGGCAGACAGTAGAGTTGCTGGAAGCGGTTGTGTGAGCCTGGCGCGAGCGAGGCGGGGCGGTAGAGGCTGCCGGGGATCAAGTCGGTGAGCGGCGCGAGCGGCGTGGAGAGCGGGCCCTTGTCGGTGCCGACGAGGAGGTCGAAGCTCTCGGTCGGTTGCACGGCGAGCAACGCCTGTACGCGCGACTCGAGCCCGAGCTGGACGGTGCGGAAGATGTTGGCCTTGCCGGGGGAGACGCCGGCGACGGGCTCGGGAGAGTCGGCGGCGCCGAGGAAGGAGAGCGTGAAGGCGTCGGAGAGTTGCGCGGAGGCCTTGGTCGGCAGCGCGGTGAGCGCGGCCGGGCGCGCGGCGAGCGGACCGACGAGCGCGAGGTCGAAGTGCGCGTAGGCGGTGTCGTAGAAGTGCAGCGACGCCTGCTGGAGGTTGGTGCCCTGCACGAGGAAGACGAGGCGGCCGGTGAGCGGCACACCGGGTTGGACGAGGATCGAGGGATCGTCGGGCAGGAAGAGCGGCGCGGGGTCGAGGAGCGAGAGCGAGGAGAGCGGGACCTCGGCGGAGTCGTTCCAGCGGAGGAAGAGATGGTTGCGGAGGTTCGGCACGAGGTAGGGCGGGACGGCGACGGCGGTCTTGCCGCGGACTTTGCCGGTACCGACCCAGCTCGCCGGATGCGCGGCGCCCTTCTCGGGGATGAAGATCTTCTGCTCGGGCAGGATGTTCTTCAGGGCGACGTGGAGCTCGACGAAGCGATGCGTGGCCGGGAGCTCGAAGCCGTGGAGCTTCGAATACAGGCGGACTTCGTCGACGGTGAACTCGGCGGCCTCGTTGCGGCCGGATTTGCCGATCGGGATGCGGTTGAGCTCGGTGGAATCGGTGGACGGTGACCGGTTGCCGGTGACCGATGGACGGTTGTCGGTGGAAGGTGAGGACGAAGCGGCGCCGGCGAGGTTGATCGTGAGCTGCGGCGAGTCGGCGGAGTTGCTGATCGTGGCGGTGAGGCAGCCGACGCTGTGCTCGGCGGTGCTCGCGGAGACGGGCAACGGGAAGAGGCCGGTGCCTCCGTGGATGTGGTGCGCGCCCTTGTCGTCGGTTTTGTCGATGAGCACCTCGACGGCGACTTCGTTGCCGGATTTGGGATCGGCGAGGGCTTTCTCGAGGGAGGCGAGGGCCTGGGCGAGGGCGTCGGTGCTGGGGCTGACGACGTAGCTGCCCCCGGAGAGCGCGGCGGCGTTTTCGAAGGGCGCCTTGTCCTTCTCCCCGACCATGCCGACCCAGACGGAGTGCACATCGAGTGTCTTCAGCGCGGCGAGATATTGCTCGAATTGCTTGCGCGGTTTGCCGTCGGGGACTTGGAGCGCGGCGTCGGTGATGAAGAGCAGCGAGCGGTTGCGGGAGGGAATCTTCTCGAGGGCGGCGAGCGCGGCTTTGGTAGCCTTGAGCGTCTCGGTGCCGCCTCCGGCGTTGATTGGGGCGAGAGCGCGGAGGAGGCGGGCGGTGTCGGAGGTCGGCACCTGCGCGAGGTTCACGTCGCTGGAGAACGTGAAGAGCTGCGTGACGCTCCCGGCGGGCAGCCGCCCGAAGAACCCGCGGAGCAGATCCTTGGCAGCCTCGATGCGGCGACCGCAGCCGGGAGTCTTCGCGTCCATGTCCATCGAGCCGCTGACATCGAGAACGAGCGTGACGACGGGGGTGTTGCTGGCGGCGACCTTGGCGGGGCGGCGGTAGGTGATCTTGTAGTCGCGGTCGACGAGGCCGCGGATCTGGTCGAAGACGGTGCCGATGGTGTCGGCCTGCGCGCGGTAGTAGGCGCCGCCGGAGAGGGTCGCGAGTTGCTGGAGCGTCTGCTCGTCGGGCTTCTCGCCGTAGGCGATGGTGAAGAGCGGTACCTTGGCGGTGGAGACAGTCTCGAAGACCTGTTCCTGCGAGGCGCGGCTGCCGTAGCCGGGATCCTCGACTTGGGCATCGAAACCGTCGGTGAAGACCACGACGGCGCTGCGGCGGTGCGCGGCGCACTTGGGCAGGCCCTTCATGATCGAGTCGTAGAGCTTGGTGGAGCCGTCGGACTTGATGCCGCGGATGGCCTCGAGCAGGGCGGCGCGGTCGGGGGCGGCGAGCTCCTTCACCTTGGTGTCGAAGTCGAAGAAATCGACGGTGCAGTCGGGCGGGAGGTTCTCGACGAAGCGGAGCGCGGCGTCCTGCGCCTCGGAGAAGATCTTCCGCATCGAGAAAGAGGAGTCGAAGAGCACGACCACGTGGAGCTTGGCCGGGATCGACTCGACCGAGAGCACCTCGCCGGGCTGGCCGCCCTCGAGGATGCGCACCGCCTCGGGTTTCGGCGCCGCGACGAACATCGGCGCGGCGACGAGTAATGTGCCGGTGGCACCGTCGGCGGTGGCGTCGCGGAGGACGAGTTCCGTCAGGCCCTTGGTGTCCTCGCCCTCGAGGGCGCGCATCTGCGGCCAGTCGACGACGGTCTCGCCGCCGCTGGAGACGGGGATCAAGGCGGAGCGCAGCTCGGTCACGCCCTCACCGCCGGTGGCGGCGAGTTGCCAGAGTCCGGCGGGGAGGCGGAAGAGCGCGTCGCCGGCCGGCGTGATGTCCGGCCCGACCGCGCCTGACTTGTAGAGGGGGTGGCGGAGCAGAAGGTTCTTCTCCGGCGTGGCGGAGAGGCGGGACTGGCCGGCGTTGCGGACAAGCAGCGTGCCCGGCGCCTCGCCCCAGCGGATATCGGGTGCGACGCCCTGGTCCTCAAGCCGGAGCGTGAGGGCGACGGGGCCGGTGGGCTTGCCGTTGATGGCGACCTCGATCTGCCAGGTCGCGGGCAGGTGCGGGAGCGTATCCCAGAGTTGGGTGGTGGCGCGCTCGGTGTCGAAGGTCCAGGTGAAGTCGCTCCACGCGGTGGCGGCGCCGAACTTCGCCTCTGCCTTGGCCTTGAAGCGCACCGAGCCGCCGGCACCCGCGGCGGTGACGCGGAGGGCGAGCAGGCGCTCGGTGCCGCCGGCGAAGGTGATCTCGGCCTTCGGCGCGGCCGGGGTGAGCTCGAGCCTCAGCTCGGTGCCGGGAACGAGGGGCTGGACAGCGGCCCGAACTCCGTGGGCGGTGACCAGGACGCAGCAGAGAATGGCGAAGACGGGACGAAGGAAGTGCATGGCGGATGGACCGACGAGATCGCGCGATCATCGCCGTTGTCGCGCGAGTTCCAACACGAATCCCGAGCGGGAGAAACGCCGCGCGGTTTTCTCACCTCCGCCGCGCGTGCAAGACCTGGAACCGTTGTCCGAGCAACCCGGGGTGGAGCAGCTCTTGCAGACGCGAACGACGCGGATCGGGACCGGGGGGGGCGGCTTGGGCGATCCGCGCCGCGGCGGAGCCCGCATGACGAATCAAGAACGACTCCTGTGACTCGAGACGGACGGCGGAGAACCCGGCCGCGACAAGAGGTTGTTCGAGCCAATTCCAGCAGACATGGCAGGTGAGGTCCTGGCGGCCGGGAGCCGCGAGGAGATCGCGCTCTTGGCGGTGCGCGCGGTAGGCGCGGGCGGTTCCGGCCGGAGTGTCCGTCGCCAACGCGTGCCACGTCTTCCCGTAGTCGAAAGCGAGGAACAGGCCGTGCCAGGGCGCCCGGGCCAACTGCGCGCACAGTTCCACCGCGGCGAGCGGAAGATCGATCCGGTAACCGTTGGGCACAGTGTTGGGCAGCGTGGGCTCGATCGCGGCCACCGGCGGCGACAGCGATTCCAGTTCGGTCTCGACCAGATGGTCTCCGGCGATCGCGACGCCGATCTCGCGCCACGCGTCGCCGCTTCGCCTGAGCCGGTGGAAGGGCTGGGCGTCGAACAGTTCGTTCGAGAACACGACGCACCCTCCGGCCAGCTCGGGGGCGTCGCCGATCCCGTAGTGGCGCACCGCCCGGAACGGATGCGCCACTCCGGCCAGCACGCCGCCACCCGGTTCGGCGCCGATCTCCACGAAGTCGAAGCGGTTTGGATCGTCCCCGCCGAGAAGCTTCGTGGCGGCGTCGACGATCAGTTCACCGAACACCGCGCCGGTGCTGGTCGCGGTGTAGAAATCCGTCTCGGGCGCGAGGCCGACGCGCCGGCGGTGGCGCCGGTAGTACCCGAGCTCCGGGTGGTAGAGCGCGAGCGCCATGAACTGCGCGAAGGTCGCGGGGGCGCCGCCGGTTTCCGCCGCGAAGACCGCGAGGAAACGGGAGTCGTCGTCGGGCGCGTGGGCGGGCGGTGGAAACATTGGACTAGGGGCCGCTTTGTTGCAGAGTCGCGCCCATGTTCAAACGGATTCTCCAGGTCATCCTGGTGACCTTGCTCGTCGCCAACACCGCGATGTTCGCCATGCTCTTGGGCGAACGCTGGGGCTGGTGGCCGCAGGACGAGACGGCGGCCCAGCTCGAGCGCTTCCGGCGGGTGCTCGACGCCGTGGGCACGCGCTATGTCGACCCGGCCGCCGCCACCCCGGAGAAGCTCACGACCAGCGCGATCGCCGAGATGGTCCGTCGGCTCGATACGCATTCGGAGTTTCTCGACGGCAAGGAGTACGCGAAGGTCCAGAGCGACCTGAAGAGCGAGTTCGGGGGCATCGGCGTGCAGATCGAGCTGCGCGACGACCGCGTGGTGGTGATCGCGCCGATCGCCGGGACGCCGGGCGACCGGGCGGGCGTGCTCCGCGGCGACCGGATCGTGAAGGTCGACGGGCGGGAGCTCGAGGCGCCGGTGTTGCGCAACGCCGTCGACCGGCTGCGCGGGAAGCCCGGGACCAAGGTCCGGATCGGCCTCGAGCGGCTTGCGGGCGGCACGGCGCGCGAACTGGAGCTCGAGCTCGAGCGCGAGATCATCAAGATCGAGACGATCCGCGCGGTGTCGACGCCGGCTCCGGGAATCGGCTACATCCAGCTCACGCAGTTCACCGAGCGCACCGCGGGCGAGTTCCGCGCCGCGCTGGCGAAGCTGGAGGGGCAGGGGATCCGCGCGCTGGTGCTCGACCTGCGCAACAACCCCGGCGGGTTGCTCAACTCGGCCGTGGAGGTGCTCGGTCCGTTCTTCCGCGACGGCGAACTGGCCGTCTACACCCAGGGGCGCGAGCCCGGCAGTCGCAGCGACCTCCATACCAGCGGCGACGGTCCGCCCCGGCGCTATCCGGTGGCGGTGCTCGTCAACTCCGGCAGCGCCAGCGCGGCCGAGATCGTCGCCGGCGCGTTGCGCGACACCAAGCGCGCCGTGGTGATCGGCGAGCGCACGTTCGGCAAGGGCTCGGTGCAGACGCTGGTCCAGCTCGGCGGCGGCGAGGCGCTCCGCCTCACCACCGCGCGCTATTTCACCCCCGGCGGCCAGGTGATCCACGGCAAGGGCATCGAGCCCGACGTACCGCTGTCCGTCTCCGCCGAGGACGACCGCAAGCTCGGCATCCAGCGCCTGCGCGACGACTTCGCGACCCCGGAGGAGTTTCGGGCGCGGTTCGACTTCGAACCGATCGCCGACCGGCAGCTCGACGCCGCGCTCGACGTGTTGCAGGGAGTGCTCGCGTTCGAAGGCGGCTCCGTGGCTTCATCCGCAACCAGCACCGCCTCGCGCCCATGATTCTCGGCCTCGAAAGTTCCTGCGACGAAACCGCCCTCGCGCTCTTCGACCCCGCGCACGGTCTGCGCGGCGAGTGGGTGCACAGCCAGATCGCGTTGCACCAGGCGTACGGCGGAGTCGTGCCCGACCTCGCGAGCCGCGAGCACCTCCGGCATTTCGCGCCGCTCCTGCAGGTGGCGGCACGCGAGTGCGACCTGCGGGCGGTCACTCAGATCGCGGTCACTCGTGGGCCGGGCCTGGCGGCCTGCTTGGCGATGGGGGTGGCGGTCGCGAAGGCGTTGGCGTTGGAGTGGGGCGTGCCGCTGGTCGGCGGCAACCACCTACGCGGGCACGCGTGGTCGCCCTTCATCATGCTCCAGGCCGAGGCCCCGGCGGACTTCGAGGCGCGGTTCGCCGCGTTGTTGCCGCACCTCGGCCTCCTCGTGTCCGGCGGCAACACCGTGCTGCTCTCCATCGACCCGCAACGCCGGATCGCGGTGCTGGCCTCCACGCTCGACGACGCCGCCGGCGAAGCCCTCGACAAGGGGGCCAAGCTGCTCGGCCTCGGCTATCCGGGCGGTCCCCTCGTCGAGAAGCACGCCGCGGGCGGCCGCGCCGACGCCTTCGAGTTTCCCCGCGGCAACAACTCGCGCGGCACGCTCGACTTCAGTTACTCCGGCCTCAAGACGTCGCTGCGCTACCAGCTCGAGAAGATGAACGACGCCGAGGTGCAGGCCCGGCTCGGCGATCTCTGCGCCAGCTACCAGGCGGCCGTAGTCGAATCGCTGGCGCGCAAGACGGCACAGGCGCTCGCAGCCGGGGTGTATCGCAGCGTGGGACTGTCCGGCGGTGTCTCCAACAATCGGGCACTGCGCGCCGCGATCGCGGACGTCGGCCGGCGGGCCGGTCTGCCGGTGTTCGCCGCCGAGCCGCGGCACACCGGCGACAACGCCGCCATGATCGCCTTCGGCGCCTGGATGGACCGCGCCCGGCCGCTCGGAGCGATGGAGCAGGGCAACTCGCTCGCCTTCGAGCCCGCCCTGGACCTGGCGGGTTGAGCGGCGCCGTCTTGACACGGCGACGCTTGTCGCTCTTCTACCGCCAGCCGATGTTCAGCCTCGCCCACGCTTCCCGCAACTCGCTCGTCGCCCTTCTGGTCGTCGTAGTAGTCGCCTGCGCGCCGCGAGGGGTCTGAGCAACAGCTCACGATTTTCGCCCCCTCCGGTGCCGCACCGGAGGGGGCTTTTGTTTTCCAAGGCTCCGTCGGGTGCAGAACCGGGGAGGGCTCCAACCCGAAGCCATCCACCATGCAACATACCGGAGCCACCATCCTGCGCACTCTGCTCGAGCGCCAGGGCATCCACACCCTCGCCGGCATTCCCGGCGGCGCGATCCTGCCGTTCTACGACGCCCTGCACGAAAGCGGGATCCGCCACATCCTCACCCGCCACGAGCAGGGCGCGGGGTTCATCGCGCAGGGCATGGCGCGCACCACCGGCCGCGCCGCGGTGTGCCTGGCCACCTCGGGGCCGGGCGCGACGAACTTGCTCACGGCGATCGCCGACGCGCGGCTCGACTCGGTCCCGCTGGTCGCCATCACCGCGCAGGTGCCGCAGGCGCTGATCGGGACCGATGCGTTCCAGGAAGTGGACACGTACGGTCTCACGCTGCCGATCACCAAGCACAACTTCCTCGTGCGCTCCGTGGAGGAACTGCTCGAGACGATCCCCCTGGCCTTCACGCTCGCGGAGTCGGGACGGCCGGGCCCCGTGGCGGTCGACATCCCGAAGGATGTGCTCAACGCCCGCGCCGACGTCGTCGACTGGCCCGCGCCCGGTGGGCGCCAGGCGCCGGCGGCCTGTGCGGAAGCCGAGATCGACGCCCTCGCGCGGCTCCTGGCGTCGGCGCAGCGGCCGATGCTATACCTCGGCGGCGGCGTGATCGGCGCCGACGCCGCGGAACTCGCCCGCGAACTCGCGCAACGGCTCGACGCGCCCTCGGTCACCACGCTGATGGCGCTCGGTACGCTCGCGGCCGACGATCCGCTGAACATGGGCATGCTTGGCATGCATGGAGGGAAGGGCACCAACCTGCTCATGCGCGAGGCCGACGTGATCTTCGCCATCGGCGCGCGCTTCGACGACCGCGCGACCGGCAAGGTCGCGGAGTTCTGCCCACAGGCGACGATCGCGCATCTCGACATCGATCGCGCGGAGCTCGGCAAGATCCGCGCCGCCACGCTCGCCCTGGCCGGCGACGCCGCCGAGGCGCTCGCCCGGCTGCTCCGGCGCCTTCCCGCGCAGCGCCATCCGGAGTGGCGGGCTCGGGCGGCCGAACTGCGCGCGGCCCATCCGTTGCGCCATCCGCCGCGCCGCGAGGAGCCGTTGCATCCGGTCAACCTCTGCCGCTTCCTCGGCGAGGCGCTCCCGACCGACGCGATCATCACCACCGACGTGGGCCAGCACCAGATGTGGGTGGCGCAGGCGTTTCCGTTCAACCGTCCGCGCTCGTTCCTCACCTCGGGCGGTCTGGGCACGATGGGCTTCGGCCTGCCGGCCGCGATCGGCGCCGCGTTGGCGGCGCCCGGCCGCCGGGTGGTCTGCGTGAGCGGCGACGGCTCGATCCTGATGAATATCCAGGAACTCGCCACGCTCGCGGAGCTCGATCTTCCGGTCGCGGTGCTGATCTGCAACAACGCCCATCTCGGGTTGGTGCGCCAGCAGCAGGAGCTGTTCTACGGCCAGCGCTACTCGGCTTCCCGGTTCCAGTCGTCGCCGGACTTCGCGGCCATCGCCCGCGGCTTCGGCCTGCGCGGCGTGACGATCGACCCCGCGCGCGACCCGCTCGGCCAGCTCGCCGCCGCGCTCTCTGCGCCCGGCCCGGTGCTGATCGACATCCCGATCCACGAGACCGCCAACGTGCTCCCGATGGTGCCGCCCGGCGCCGCCAATCACCTCACGATCACCGCCACCGAACCCGCCGCCGCCCATGCCTGACCCGAAAACCCTCGCCGCCACCACTGTCCTGGAACTCCGGGTGCGCAACCATCCCGGGGCGATGTCGCACATCACCGGGCTGTTCGCCCGGCGTGCCTTCAATCTGGAGGCGATCGTCTGCGTGCCGGAGCCCGACCGCGCGACCAGCCGGATGCTTCTCCTCGTCGCCGACGATCCCAAGCTCGAGCAGATGCAGCGGCAACTCGCCAAGCTTTTCGACGTGCTCGAGGTGCGGCACCGCGCCGACATCGGACCGGAGTTTTTCGCGAGCCTGCGCTGGTAGCGCGTGCGTCCACCGGGCGGACAACGAAAAGCCCCGGTCGCGAGACCGGGGCTTGTGTTCGAAAAAGGGATTCGCGATCAGTTCTTGATGATCACGAGCTCGACACGGCGGTCCTTCGACATCGCTTCGCCGGCGGCGTTTTCTTTGGCGTCGAGATCGCCCTTGGAGAGGGGCTCGAGGCGGACCACTTCGACGCCGAGCTTGGCGAGGTATTCCTTCACGGCGTTGGCGCGGCGGTCACCGAGGCCCATGTTGTACTCGGCGGTGCCCCGCCAGTCGCAGTGGCCTTCGAGGAGGATTTGTTTGCCCTGAAGATCGGCGATCTTCTTGGCGGCCTCCTCGAGCTTCGGGCGCTCGCTGGGCTTGATGGCGGAACGATCGAAATCGAAATAGACGGTCGGGAGCTCGCCGCGGATGAGGTTCTCTTCCTTGAAGCGGTCCATGCCCTCGGGCTTGTTCTGGAGGCTCGCATCGTCGGGGTTCAAGTTCACGTCGGTCGCGTTGAGGCCACCGGGACCCATGCCGGCGGTCGTCGCGCTCGGGTCCGGGCGCTTCGGCTTCTTCGGGCAGCCGGCGAGCAGCACGGCGGAACCAATCAGGGCAAAACAGACGAATTTCGAGAACTTGTTCATGAGAAAAAGGGCTTGTCGTACGGGTGCGCGGTTATCCGTAAACCGCTCAACTCGCGCAAGAAGAATGTCGGGCGCCAAGAACGCAAAACGCGCGTATCGCGAGGACACGCGCGCCGGGAAAACAGGCTGGCTCAGCGGGCGCCGCCGGGCGGGAGCGAGCTGCGGTTGTCGACGAGGCCGATCTCGATGGCGTAGCGGGTGAGGCTGGCGACATCGTGCAGGTCGAGCTTGCGCATCAGGTTCGTGCGGTGGTTGTCCACGGTCTTCACGCTGATGCCGAGTTTCGCGGCGATCTCCTTGGTGCTGTAGCTTTCGGCCACCAGTTGCAGAATTTCGCGCTCGCGGTCGGTAAGGAGGTCGTGGCTCGACGCGGCGGACGGGTTGGTCACGACGTTGAGGAGCAGGGCGGCCACGGCCGGGCCGAAATAGGTGCCGCCGTTGGAGACGGTCTGGATGCCCTTGCGGAATTCGCTCAGTCCCGCGGTCTTCTCGACGAAGCCGTGGGCGCCCGCTTCGAGCATCTCGCGCACGAGGACGGGGTTCTCGTAGCCGGAGAAGACGAGGTAGCGGGTGTTCTTGAGCTGCTTGGCGAGGCGACGCAGGAGATCCACGCCGTTGAGGCCGGGCAGTTTGGCATCGAGGATCGCGAGGTCGGGCTTGGTCTCGAGGCAGAGGTTGTAGGCCTGCTGGCCGTCGCCGCATTCGCCCACGATCTTGTAGTTGGGATCGTTGCGGAGCATCTCCGCGAGCATTTCACGGATCGCGGTCTGATCCTCGATGATGACGACACGCTTCATCTTGCTTGGGCTGGGGACGGCTTGCCGGTCTGCGGACAGTTGGCGTTCGAGAACGGAAGTAGGTTTTTCGTGCGGGATCATCAGGTGGAATCTCCGGAATTGGCCAGATGATCTATCGGCTAATTCGCGAAAAATTTCGCGAAATCTTTGAGGGGAAGGCCCCAGCAAAACGCTTCTGGGGCGGAAAGGCAACCGCGGGACCGGAAAGAACTGGTGGGTCGACCGGGATTCGAACCCGGAACCAACGACTTAAAAGGACGCTGCTCTACCATTGAGCTATCGACCCGAAAAGAGAGGGGAGGTTACTTGGTGGGCGGCGGATCGGCCGGCAAGCAGATTTCGGACGGGATTGCATCGTTTGCCTTCGACGGGGACCGCCCGGTCTTCGCCGAAGCGCAAGGCAAGGTAGGCCAACACCCCATTTATGGCCGGGCGGCACCGGTGTAGCGTACGACGGTCCGCTTGGGCGCAAGGACGCCTCGCCGCCATGAGAACTGAACACGACACCTTGGGGGACATGCCGGTGCCGGACGACGCCCTGTATGGTCCGTCCACCGCGCGGGCCGTGCGCAACTTTCCGATCAGCGGCCACCCCATGCCGGAGGCGTTCCTGCGCAGCTTGGCATTGGTGAAGTCCGCGTGCGCCCAGGCCAACGAGGAGTTGGGGCGCCTCCCGCCGGAGAAGGCCCGGTTGATCCGGCAGGTGGCCGCGGAGGTCGCCGGCGGCGAACTGAGCATCCATTTCCCGGTCGATGTCTTCCAGACCGGATCCGGCACCTCGACGAACACGAACATGAACGAGGTGATCGCCAACCGGGCGAGCCAACTCGCGGGCGAAGCGCTCGGTTCGCACCGGCCGGTGCATCCCAACGACGACGTGAATCTCGGCCAGTCGTCCAACGACGTGATGCCCACCGCGCTGCACGTCAGTGTGGCGCTCGCCCTGCGCGAGCAGTTGCGCCCCTCTCTCGTGCACCTCCAACGTGAGCTCGCGGACAAGGCGGTGGCGTTCGCCGAGATCGTCAAGGCCGGCCGGACCCACCTGATGGACGCCACCCCGCTGACCCTCGGGCAGGAGTTCTCGGGTTACGCCGAGCAGGCCACCAAGTCGGTGGAGCGGACCGATCGCGCGGTGGCGTCGCTGCACGAACTCGCGATCGGCGGCACCGCCGTCGGCACCGGGCTCAACGGACACCCGGATTTCGCCCGGAGGGTCTGCGCCCGCCTGCGGTCGAGCACCGGTGTCACGTTCGTGGAGACGCGCAACCACTTCGAGGCGCAGGCGGCGCGCGATGCGGCGGTGGAGGTCGCCGGACAGCTCGCCACCATCGCCGGCAGTCTGACCAAGATCGCCAACGACCTGCGTCTCCTGGGTTCCGGGCCGCGCTGCGGCCTGGGCGAGATCCGCCTGCCCGCGGTACAACCCGGCAGCTCGATCATGCCCGGCAAGGTGAACCCGGTGCTGTGCGAGATGCTTGTGCAGGTCTGCCTCCATGTTCACGGGCTGATGCAAACGGTCGTGCTTTGCGGCCGCGAGGGGCAGCTCGAGCTCAACGCCACGATTCCGCTCATCGCGTACTCGCTGCACGAGGCGATCCACTGCTTGTCGAATGGGGTACGGGTGTTCGCCGCGAGCTGCGTGCGCGGGCTTGTGGCCGACGCGGTGCGCTGCGCGGAGCTGGCCGCGGGCTCGCCTATGCTTGTCACCGCCCTCACGCCCGAGCTCGGCTACGAACGGGCCGCGGCCGTGGCCGCCGAGGCGCTGGCTTCCAACCGCAGTCTGCGCGAGGTTGTGCTCGCCGAGGGGCTGATGGACGGCATCGCGCTCGATCAGGCGCTGGACCCGGTGCGGATGACCAATCGAGCGACCGAACCTCTCCGCTGAGCAAGAAACGACGCCGGCTCGCTACCCCGGAAATCGAATCGCGGGCGCGGGGGGG
>JAEXPQ010000006.1 GCA_023446735.1 Verrucomicrobiota bacterium | reverse complement strand
CACCCCATGCGCCAAGGCCCACCCCAATCTCCAGCACCCCGCCGCCGCGCAGCGGCTTGGTTCAACCAGACAGCAGAGGCAACGGCGGTTAGGTGTCCGTCTTCCAATCACGGCTCGCTTCCCGCCGTGTCTCACTTGTAGTGTCTAGGCGAGAAATCGGTGAACATTATACGGATACTTTTGTTGATCGTGTTCAGCCCGTTTCTGCTCCTTGGGAAGCTACTCGGTTTCGGCAGGCATGATATAGCATACCTCCCGGAGGGACATCCCGAGATGAAGAAGGCGTTCGCCGAGGCGCGTGCCTCACTTCCGGAATTTCGGAATGCATTGGCTGCTCCGGCTCCTGACATGGCCAATTTCGCGATCAAAGTCCGGTTTCCCGTCGAAGGCGGGAGCGAGCACTGTTGGGTCGACTCGCTCGAAGCACGAGGATCGGGGTTTATCGGTAAGCTAGCGAATGCTCCTGATGGCCTTGGGGGATTGCGGCTCGGAAGTGTAGTCGACGTCTCTGAAGAAATGATTTCCGACTGGGCATACTCTCGTTGCGGCGTCTATTGCGGTCATTTTACCACGAAGGTCTTGTTGCCACGCATGTCCAAGCGGATGAGAGCGAAAGTTGAGGAAGTCTATGGGTGGAACGGAAGATCGGCCTAACCCAGAGCGTTATGTGACGCGAAGCCGTCACATGACTCTTGTTGAACAAGCCCGGGGCAGACCGGAGACGAAGCCTGTGGCAGAGCGCCACTGAGCCCGGTTACAGCGAGTAGCGCGGCTACCAAAGTCGCGACATCGCAACGGTCTGGACGCGAACGTCCCCAATTGCGCTTTGTGTTTTCCGTCGGCTCCCCGGGCGCTTGGCGCCGCGGCGGGTTGAGGCGGTGATCCACGCCCGGTTGGGCCGGATTTCCGGTGGCCGGTGACCGGTGAGCGGTGGCCGGTGCGGATCCGGAGAGGGTCGGCGCAGCGTGTCACCGCAGTTTCGAAACGCGGGCGCAAAGGAGTGGCTGGACGCGTGCGGGGCACGCGTCGAGTTTCGGGTTCCGAGTTCAGGGTTTCGCGGCGGCTTCATGGCGGCGCGCGGATCGGGAGGAGCTTGCCGATCACGACCAGCGTGAACTGCTCGCAGTGGGGACAGCGCGGGTGCCAGCGCGGCGGCGGAGCCGCCTTCTCCCGCACCACGATCGCCTTCTCGAGCAGGCTTTGCGAGGGCCGCAGCCCTCGCCCTCGTCGGTGCCTCGGGCCTACGCTGTGCTCGGCCATCTTCGCTCTGCTGCGCTACGTCCACGAGCAGGCGGCGGCGCTTGGCGCTGGGGTGCAACCAGCCGAAGTAGCGCACGCGGTGCTGGCCGGCGGGCAGGATGTGCTGGAGGTACCTGAAGGCACCAGATGATCGGACCTCATTGGTTCGTTGGGTCGCGGCCGGGGCCCTCGTCGGTGTTGCCGCAAGTATAGCTGCTTTCGCGGGTCACTTCGCGGCTGGCTTCATCGTTGGATTCCTCCAGGGATCTTCGCGTGAACCTGACTGGACGCTGAGCATGCGGAGGACAGAAACAGGCGCCTCGACCAGCGGCTAGGGCCGGGCGCGGATCGTGGCGACCTGTTCCGCGGTGAGCGGGGCGACTCGGGGGCCGAAGGTGGAGCGCAGGTAAGTCACCAGGTCCGCCACCTGCTGGTCTTCAAGCATGGCGAAACCGGGCATCATGTTCGCGTATTTGGGGCGGTCCGGCGGGAGCGCGGCGTCGGGACCGCGCAGGATGACGTCGACGAGGATCCGCGGGTCCCCGGCCACCACGGCGCTGGCGGTGAGTCCGGGATTGAGGCGGCCGGCGCCGGAACCATCGGGCATGTGGCAGACGGCGCAGAGTTGGTTGTAGACGGTGCGGCCCGGGTGGTCGGTGGGGACGGGTGCCGGCGCGGGCGAGGCGGGCGCCGGTGGTGGGGTGACGCCCGCCACGGCGGGCGCCGGTTGCTCGCCGGTGTGGACGATCCGCCAGATGCGGCCGCGGTCGGTCTCGGAGATGAAAAGCGAGCCGTCGGGGGCGACGGCGACACCGCCCATGCGGAAGCGGCGCGGGCCGGCATTGGCGGCGAAGACCTCGTAGGTGCCCAGCGGCGCGCCGCGCTCGTCGAAGGGGACGAAGGCGACGTTGTATCCGTCCTGGGGGAGCGGCGCGCGGTTCCAGGAACCGTGGAAGGCGACGAAGGCGCCGCCGCGGTACCGGGCGGGGAACTGGGTGCCGCCGTAGAACGTCATCTGCAACGGGGCCCAATGGGCGGGGAAGGCGACAAGGGGCACGGAGTAGCGGTCGGGCGCGGCGCGCCGGCGGTTGTCGCCGCCGAACTCGGGGGCGAGCATGCGCGCCTGCTTGATCGGGTCCCAGTAGGTGGTGGGCCAGCCGAGGTTGGCGCCGGCGGGGAGGCGGTGCAGCTCCTCGGCGACGCGTTCGGCGTTGTCGAGGGCGTCATAGAACTCCGGAGCCACGACGCTGAGGTTGTCGCGGCCCATCATCACCATGAAGAACTCGCGGGCGATGGGCTGCCACGCGATGGCGAGGCAATGGCGGTGGCCGGTGGAGAAATGGAAGGCGTCCGCCTGGCTCTGGTCGGGGCGGTCGGAGTCGAAGCGCCAGAAGCCGCCGTGGCGCTTGAGATGTTCGGTGGCGTCCATGCCCTTGGCGCCGAGTTGGCGGTCGGGTTCGCTGTAGACATTGTAGGGCGAGCCCACTTCGAGCAGGAGGCGCCCCTGGTCGTCGAAGGCAAAGGCCTTGGCGGCGTGGGACCGTTGGTCGGGCAGGTCGCGCACGATGCGTTCGGGCGCACCGGCGGGGACCAGTTCGCCAGCGCGATACGGATACCGGAAGACCGCGGTGTTGGTGGAGTGGTAGAGCCAGTCGCCGTGGAAGGCGATGCCGGTGCCGCCGCCGGAGCCGAATTCCCGTCGGGTCTCGAAACGACCGTCACCATCGGCGTCGCGCAGGGCGATGATGCCGCCCTGGATGGTCTTGGCGTAGAGATCACCGTTGGGCGCGGCGGCGAGGAAGCGCAGTTGATTGCGACCGGAGACGAGATCGTCGGCCACGATCAGGGCGCGGAAGCCGGGCGGGAGCGCGAGGCTGCCGTTGTCGGGGTCGGGCGCCGGGAGCGCGGCGGCGTGGACGGCGACGGTGACACAGGCGGCGGCGAGGACGGCAAGTCGCAGAGGAGTCATGGAGGGCGGGAGTTCGATGGCGAATGGTAGCGTAGCCGGCGGGCGGGGTTTGCAACCGCGCGGGGACGGCCGCCGCGGGGATTTCCGTGGCCAAACTCCGCACTTGGTCATGCGGGGTGCCAACGGTTCGCCCCCCGGCTCGCGCCCGCGACGGCGTTGGGGCAACGCCGCCCGCGCAGGGCATCGACAGTCGGTGGTCGACGGCCGAAGCAGCGAGGATGGCTCCGAAGAACGAGCGTAATCCCTCGGACGGAGCGGTCCCGGGGACGGCGGCGAAAGCGGGGAGGCGGAATGACTCCGGCGTTCAGTTACACGACGGAGCGGCGGCCTGGGGGGGCCTTCGCTCGGAGGAAAGGTCCGCCGGCGAGCGGCGACTCTGCCACACGCGCGGAATATTCGTCCGTGACCCGGCGATACCGCTTCCGGACTTCCTCCCGCTTCTCGCGATCACCCGGCCCCCTGTGGGCCAACCTCGTCCGCCGGGGCGCTGGCTGGGCGAGCGGCGCGCCGCCTCAGCCAACGATACAATTGCCGTGTAGGTCAGCGTGCTGGCACGCGCTTCCCGGAGCACGAGCGAGCTCGCTGCCTACCGGTTTACCGTTGGTGCGCGGGCCAGATCGCATCGTGGGCTCAGGCGCCGCGCATCTCCGCGAGCAACGCGGCGGGATCGGCGGCTTTCATGAGTGCTTCGCCGACGAGGATGGCATGGGCGCCGGCGCGGCGGGCGCGGCCGGCCTCGAGGGCGCCGAAGATGCCGCTCTCGCTGACCTTGATGATCCCGGCGGGCACCTGCGGCAGGAGGCGTTCGGAGAGGGCGAGGTCGGTCTTGAAGACGGCGAGGTCGCGGTTGTTCACTCCGACGATCTTCGCGCCGTGCGCGAGCGCGCGTTCGAGATCGCGCTCGTTGTGAATCTCGAAGAGTGCGTCGAGGCCGGCCGCGGCGGCGGCGCCGGCGAGGGCCTTGATCTCCTCGTCGTCGAGGGCGCGGACGATGATGAGGATGGCGCTGGCGCCCTCCTCGCGCGCTTCCACGACCTGCACCGGGTGGATGAAGAAATCCTTGCGCAACCGCGGAAGGGCGGGGCCGGTGGTGGCGAACTCGCGGGCGACCAAGCGGAGGTCATCGAGGGATCCGCCGAAATATTTCTGGTCGGTGAGGACCGAAAGCGCGTCGGCGCCGGCGTCGCGATAGCGGCGGGCCTGGGTGGCGGAATCGGCGGTGGCGGCGATGGCGCCGGCGGAGGGCGAGCGTCGTTTGATTTCGGAGATGACGGCGAGGCGGCCGTCGGCGCGGCGCAGCGCGGCGGCGAAGGAGAGGGGCTTGGGCAGGCGCGCGTCGAGCGCGGCGAGGTCGGATTCGAAGACCGGGCGCAAGAGCGGCGCGATCTCCTGCCGCTTGTGGGTCATGATCTCGGCGAGTTTGTCGCTCATGGGGACGGGATAGCGGCAAAGCTGGGCGCGGGGGGCAAGCGCCGTTTGGCGGCGGCCCGGGAAGCGGCCGGTACTTGCGACTTGAGCAGCCGGGCGCTCGGGGTACATAGCGCGGGTATGCCGATCTACGAGTACTACTGTCCCGACAACAACAAGATCTACCAGTTCTTCGCGAAGACGTTGGCGCAGGGTCAGACGGTGCCGAAGTGCCCCGACAATCCGGCTTTCCGCATGGAGCGGATGATGTCGGCGTTTGCGATCACCGGAAAATCGGCGGAGCCGAAGGCGAGCCCGGCGCCGGCGGAGGGCGCGGGACCGGCCGGCGGAGCTCCCGAGGCGGGCGAAGGCGCCGGCGACGCGGAGGATCCCCGCATGGAGGCGGCGTTCGCCGAGATGGAGCGGGAGATGGACGGCGTCGACGAGAACGACCCGCGCGCGATGGGGCGGATGATGCGGAAGATGTCCGAACTGACCGGCGAGAAGCTGGACGAGCAGATGGAGGAGGTGGTGCGCAAGCTCGAGGAGGGCACCGATCCGGACCGGCTTGAGGAGCAGATGGGCGACGCGTTTCCCGAGGGCGAAGAGGGCGAGGGGATGGGGGGCGGTTTCGGCGGGATGGGCCGCGGCCCGACGCGCGATCCGAACCTCTACGACTACTGAGCGGGGCCCGAGAAACGGAACGAGCGGCCCCGTTTTCGCCATGGCGTTTTCCCGGTGGGCGGCGATGGTGGCCGCCCCGTTCCTGTTCCCATGATCCTACCCAAAGGCAAAGAGTTCACTCCCGCGCAACTGACCGAGGTCACCGCCGTCGTCGGCGAATTCGGCTGCCGGATCCAGCCGATCATCGGCGCCCTGCGTTCGATCTACGCGATCGTGGGCGACGAGCGCCACGAGTTGATGATCAACCGCCTCGAGGGCCTCGACTACGTCGATCGCGTCGACCGGATCCAGTCGCCGTTCAAGCTGATGGATGCGCGGTCCGACCTCGCCAGCCACAAGATCCGGCTCGGCGGCGCGACGCTGGGCGAGGGGCTTTTCGTGATCGCCGGGCAGTGCACGATCGACCCGCGCAATCCGAACTACTTCTACGAGACCGCGGCCGCGGTGAAGGAGGCCGGGGCGGACGCGTTGCGCGGCGGCGTGTGGAAGCCGCGCACCAATCCGTACTCGTTCCAAGGCGACGACAAGTCGCTGGAGATCCTGATGGAGGCCTCGCGTCGCACCGGCCTGCCGGTCGACGCCGAGGTGATGGACGAGCACCAGCTCCGCCTGGCGCTCGAGGCCGGGGTGCACACGATCCAGGTCGGCGCCCGCAACGCCCTCAACTACTCGCTGCTCCAGCAGATCGGCCGGGCCATCGCCGGGCGCGACACGGCGGTGCTCCTGAAACGCAGCCTGCACATGGGGCCGATCGCCGAGTTCATCTCGGCCGCCGAGTACATCGTCAGCTTCGGCAATCCCAACGTGATCCTCTGCCCGCGCGGCACCTCCCCGGCGCCCGACGGGTATCGCAACCATCCCGACGAGTGCATCGTGCCGCTGCTCAAGGAGCGCACGTGGGCGCCGGTGGTCGTGGACCCGTCGCACTCCGTCGGCCGCGCCAGCTACGTGCCGGCGGCGGCGCTGGCGGCCGTGGCGTACGGGGCCGACGGGCTGTGCCTGGAGTGCCACATCGCGCCCAGCCACGGTATCGGCGACGATCCCAAGCAGGCCGTCACGCCCGCGGTGCTGAAGGACCTGCTCGTGAAGGCGCGCGCGCTGCGGCGGCTGGTGCGCGGCGGGTGAAGGGCGCGATGCGTTAAAGCGCGGTGGCAGGTTCCGCCGGCGGGGCCCCGGGGATTGAAACGGGGCGCGAGCGGCGCTCAATCCGCCGGCACCATGAACGCATCCACCGTATCGATCCAGGGGAAGACCGCCCTCGTCACTGGCGCCAGCCGCGGCGTGGGCCGACTCGTCGCCGGGGCCCTCGCCCGGGAAGGCGCCCGGCTGCTGCTGCACGCGCGCAGCGAGGCGGCGTGTGCCGAAACGTTGGCGACAGTGCGCGCGGCCGGCGCCGAGGCGTTCGTCCTCGCCGGCGAACTGGCCGATCCGGCCCAGGTCGAGCGGTTGGCGGATCGCGCGCTCGAGCTCGGCGGGGTCGACATCCTCTACAACAACGCCGCCGTCATGCACCCGTGGCGCGAGCGGATCGAGCACCACCAGGTCGCCGACTGGGCGTGGAGCTTCCAGGTCAACGTGATCGCGGTGGTGCGCCTGTGCGCGCGGCTGGTGCCGGTGATGCGGGAGCGCGGCTGGGGGCGCATCGTCAACGTCACCTCCGGAATCGACAAGACGCCGCAGCTCGCCGCGTACGGCGCGAGCAAGTGGGCCCTCGACAAGTTCACGGACGACCTCGCCGCCGAGCTGCGGGGCAGCGGCGTGATCGTCTCGCGTCTCGATCCGGGCTGGCTGCGGACCGATCTGGGCGGGCCGCAGGCGCCGAACGATCCGTCGACCGTGCTGCCCGGCGCGCTGGTGCCGGTGCTCGTGCCGGACGGCACGCCCGGCGGCGGGTTCTATCGGGCGCAGGAGTTGCGCGGCTGAACCGACCGTCGCCCGCTCGATCGGGGGCGCGGCAGGCCGGGGAGGGCGGTGCCCGCGCGCGGCGGGCGTCTGCCGACTCCGGGCTCCGCGGCAACGGCTTGGCCAGAAATGGGTTGAAACCGCCGGAGGGACCGGGCAAACAGACGCCCACACCTTCCGCTCCGCAGACCAAATCCGACTAGTTGATGCAGAAACCTCCTTCCTTCGCCGGTTCCAATCCGGGCAGCAGCAGTGGCAACAGCAGCAGCGGCCCGCAGCGGCCGGGCTATCAACAACGCGGTCGCAACAACGACCCCTACGCCCACATCCGGCGGAATCTTCGCATCAAGGCCGCCCAGGTGCGCGTGATCGATCCCGAGGGCAAGCAGCTGGGGGTGATGTCTTCGGATCAGGCCTACAAGCTGGCCCAGCAGATCGGGCTCGACCTCGTCGAGGTGGCGCCGAACGCCACCCCGCCGGTGTGCCGTATCCTGGATTTCGGCAAGTACATCTACGAGGAGAACAAGAAGACGAAATCCTCGAAGAGCGGCGCGACGAAGATCAAGGAGATCGAGCTCACCGCCCGCATCGATCCGCACGACCTCCTCACCAAGCTGCGCCACGCCGAGGAGTTCCTCCACGAGGGCAACAAGGTGAAGATGCGCCTCAAGTTCCGCGGCCGCGAGATGGCCCACACCGAGATCGGTTTCGACGTGATGAACAAGGCCCTCGCCGAGCTCTCGTCCGTCGGCCACCCGGATTCCCAGCCCAAGCTCGCCGGCCGGAATATCATGGTGATGGTCTCGCCGCTTCCGGCCAACAAGCGGAAGTTGCGCCTCAACACCGAGGGCACGGCTCCGAAGCCGGCCCCCGCGGCGCAATCCGCGGAGGACTGATCGAGCTCCATGGCACGCACTCTTCTCGGCCGCCGGGTCGTCGGGTGCCTGTCCGTTCTGTGGTGCGCCGGCTTCCTGCCGGCGGCGCCGGAGGTCGAGCGCCTCTACGACACCGAGTACGTGGCGGCCGAGACGATCGCGCCTCGTTCCGCCCTGAAGGACTCTTGGCTGGTGCCGCAACGCCGGCTGTTGCTGGCCGATCGGGACACCCGGATTGAACTGGAGGTCGACAGCCGGGATCTCGTGCTCGACGGGGTCCGCGTCTTCATGGGTGAGCCCGCAGTCCTGAACCGCCGCACGCTCTATGTGAGCCGGATTGACCGGGACCGGTTGCTGCGCCCGATCGTCGAGCCGCGGAGCGTGCCCGGGCCGGTGCCCGCGTTGCGCACGATCGTGCTCGACCCGGGACATGGCGGCAAGGACGACGGCGCGACCAACGCGAAGCTCAAGCTGCGCGAGAAGGCGATGGCGCTCGATGTCGCGCTCCGGCTGGAGCGGTTGCTCAAGGCCGCGGGGTACAAGGTGCTGCTGACGCGCCGCAAGGACACGTTCATCCCGCTGCCGCTGCGGCCCGCCCACGCGAACAAGGTGAAGGCCGACCTGTTCATCAGCATCCATTTCAACGCCCTCGACAACCGCACGGTCGCGGGGACCGAGACCTACATCCTGACGCCGCAGCACCAGCGCTCCACCAGCAGCGAGAAGCGGATGCCGGACGACAAGGTTCGCCATCCGGGAAATGGCGACGATGCGTGGAACGCGGTGCTGGGCTTCCACGTGCACCGCAACATGGTCCGCGCATTGCAGACGAGCGACCGGGGGCTCAAGCGGGCGCGCTTCGCGGTGCTGCGGGATCTGGAATGCCCCGGGCTGCTGGTCGAGGGCGGCTATCTTTCCAACGAGGCGGAAGCCCGGAAGATCGGCTCGCCGGACTGGCGCCAGCAGCTCGCCAAGGCGATCGCCGCCGGTATCGACGACTACCGGACGGCGCTGGCTGGCGCGCGGAAGTGACACCCCGTGCGGCCTGTCCGCGCGCACCGGGCGGCCCCTCGCGCGCGGGCCCGCCTCCCGGACCGGGGCGTCTTCAGGCCCGGGCGGTCCCAAGCAGCCGGTGCACCGTCGCGAGCAGCTCCTGGGCGGGGTAGGGCTTGTTGAGCAAGGCGACCCCGGCGACGGGCATCGCGCCGGGCGGCAACATCTCGGCGGTGTAGCCGCTGCAGAAGAGCACGGGCAAGGCGGGCAGCCGTTGCCGGAGGAAGTCGTGCACCTCGCGCCCCGTGCGTTTGGGCATCAGCACATCCAGAATGGCGAGACGCAGGCGCGCGGCGTGTCTCTCCGCCAGAGCGATCGCCTCCTCCCCGTCGGCGGCGACGACGACCTCGAAACCGTTTGCCGCGAGGATGCGCACGGCGATGGCGCGCACCGCCGGGTCGTCCTCGGCCAGGAGGATCGCGCCGTGGCCGGTGGGGATCGGCGGCGGTGCGGCCTTCGGCGCCACCGGCTGTTCCTCGGCGGAGAGCGGCAGCGTGATCCGGAACACCGTACCGCTGCCGACCTCGCTGTACACGGAGATGGCGCCGAAATGCTGGCGGACGATCCCGTACACGACGGAGAGGCCGAGTCCGGTGCCCTGGCCGGCTTCCTTGGTGGTGAAGAACGGCTCGAAAATGCGGTCGAGCACGGCTCGCGGCATGCCGCATCCGTTGTCGGAGACTTTCAGCAGCAAATGGGGCCCGGGTTTCAGTTCTGACTTCGGCCCGCAGTCCTCCGGGGCGACCTCGACGGTTTCGAGGGAGATCTCGATGCGCCCGCCGCCGGGCATCGCATCGCGGGCGTTGAGGCAGAGGTTGAGCAGGACCTGCTCGATCTGGCCCTTGTCGGCGACCAGGATGACAGGGTTCGCGAGGGGGACGGTGACGAGCGCGATGTGTTCGCCGAGCACGCGCCGGAGCATGCGCGCGAACTCGGTGATGAGTTCGTTCGGGTCGAGCGGTTCCGGATTGAGCGCCTGCCGGCGGCTGAAGACCAGGAGCTGTCGGGTGAGCTGCGCGGCCCGCTGAGCGGCCCCGAGCACCATCTCCACATCCTCGCGTTGCTCCCCGGTCAGCGTGGTGGTCTCCTGCAGGAAGGCCGCGTGGCTCTGGACCACCTGGAGGATGTTGTTGAAATCGTGCGCGATGCCGCCGGCGAGGCGGCCGACAGCCTCCATCTTCTGGGCGGAGCGCAGCTTCTCCTCCGTCTGGCGAAGCGTGCGCTCGGCGCGGCGACGTTGGACGATGGTGACGAGCAGGGCGACGATGATCGCGCACAGGGCGACGAAGACCGAGGCGGCGACGATCAGATGGCCGCGGTAGATGCGGTAGAAATCGACCGGTGCGTTGACGACGGACGTGCCCGGGGGCAGGTCCCGCAGCGAGAGACCGTAGCGCCGGAGCTGGGGATAGTTGACCTCGAGACGCTCGGGCGAGTGGCGCACGACGGGGATCGCATCGGCGCGTTCCCCGGCGAGGACCCGCAGGGCGAGTTGGCCGACGGTGGCGCCGTGCAGGTCGGCGACGACGAGGCCGCCGCCGATGCCGTCCCACGGTTCGACGCTCCAGTCGCTCGGACCGGGCGGTCGGGCGGTGATGAAGACGGGCACGCTGGCTCGGGTGGCCAGGGTCTTGCTGAAGGCGGAGTTGTTGTAGTTGTAGGTGCCGGCGGAGTCGCGGGTGACGTCCAGGATCAGGCCGACGGTGTCGGCGGGCAGGGTGGCGAGGCGGTCGAACAGCTGCTCATTGGTCCAGTCCTCGAAGAAGCCGAATTCGTAGCGCTCGCGGTACAGCGGGAGCACGGCCTCAAGCGACATCCTCTTGCCGATGCTGCTCGGGGTCTGGTTGCCGATGACAAGGATGCGCTTCGCCTTGGGTACGAGGCTGGCGATCAGCCGGAAGGTGCCGGAGAAGTCGCTCTCCTCGGATACGCCGGTGATGTTGGTCCGCTCCGCGAGCAGATCGGGCGTGAAACGATTGAGCCCGCCGAAGACCAGAGGGATGTCGGCGCCGATGGTCGCGCGGTGCCGCAGCGCGAACTCGAAGGCGAAATCGTCGAGCGTGACCACGAGCGAGGGCGGACGTTCGTGACACTTGGACTTCAGGTCCTCGAGCAGATGGACCTCGCGGGCGGGGTTGGGGAAGCGCTTGAAATCGAGGTGCTGGATGACGGGCTCGATGTCGGAGTACCGGGTGCGCAGGGTGCGCAGCAGGCCGGCAAGTTCGTCGTCACTCCACTCGTAGCCGGGCGCGTACGAGTTGATGATGAGGATCTCCGGCGTGGGCGGGGCTGGTGGTTCAGCGAAGCCTCGGTACGGCAGAAGCCCGAGCAACAAGACCCACAGGCGCCCGATGGCGAGTATCCGGCGGACAGTGCCGGGGGCGACGGGCGGACTGTGCGGAAGCGGGGGCATGGGGGGACGGGCGCTCAGGAGGGCGGAACCGGTGCGGCCGGCGGCGGCCCCGGATCGCGGCTTCCGAAGGCTAGGGTGAAGAGCGCGTCGAGTAACGGCTGGGTCGCGTGGAAGGTGCAGTTGAACTCGGCCGAGCCGACGAGGAGCGTCGAGCCGCCCTGGCGTTCGCCGAGCATGAGCGTGGAGGTGGCGGTGCGTTCGGCCTCGCCGGCGCCGCTGAGCGCGAGCGTGAGGTCCAGCCGGTAGGCCCACGGGCGGGACTCGCCGTTGGCGGTGATGGCCGCGGTGAATGTGTCCTGCTCGAAATCCCGCGCGCGCAGGGTGCGCAGCTCGGCGAGCAATTGCTGCGTGGCCGCCTGCACGGTCGCCGGTTCCGCGGCGAGGGCGGTTTCCCACGTCTGTCCGGCGGCGAGATCGCGGGCGAAGACGACCGAGTCGTCGGCGAGGCGGCGCAGCGTGACGCCGGTGATCCGCGCGCCCGGGGGCAGCTCGCGGAGGGTGCGTTGGCGGTAGTGCCGCGCCAAGACGGGGATCTCCTGCAGGATCGTGGCGTCGACCTGGTAGACAAACTGGCTTTCCGCCAGGCGGGCGAACGTGGCGGGATGGACCGGATCGGTGGTGGTCACGCCGAGCTGGAGGGTTTCGGTGGTCGCGGGACCGCCGGCCTCGGCGGCGAGGTCGAGGACGACTTCGCGTTCGGGGCGGTTGAAACCCCACTGTTCGAGGTCGGCCGGGAACGGGGCGTCGCTGTGGAAGCTGGTCGCGCGCAATTTTGCCAGCTGGTCGACCAGGCGGGTGAGGATCCCGGGATCGGCCGGCTGGGGTTGGGGCGCCTCGGTGCCTTGGCGGGCGAGCACCTGCCAGGTGCCGGTTTCGAGCCGTTGCAGGGTCACCTCGGGTTGGCCGGGGGCGCGGATGGTGATGGCGCTCAACCGGGCCGGATCGACATCGAGCAGCCGGCGTTCGCGCAGCTCGGTCTGGGCGTTGCGCAGGGTGTCGAGCAGCAGGTCCGGCACGGTGACGGTGAAGAGGGCTTCGCGTTCCTCCAGCTTGGCGTAGAATTCGGTCTCCGCGCGGGTGGCGCCGGGGCGCGGTTCGGTGGAGACGGGCGCGCCGAGCAGGAGGATGGTGCGGCGCTGGTTGCCTTCGACGGTGAGGCGCAGCGTGGGATTGTCGAGACCGGTGGCGCGCAGCTCGGTGGCGTGGTCGAGAAATTTGGAGACGCGCAGTTCGTGGATGAAGCTCAGGGCGAGTTCCACGGCGTTCTTGTCCGCCCGGGTCTGGATCGGGGACTCGAGCATCCAGCGCTGGGCCGTGCGCGCGAGGCGCACGCGGAGATTGCCGGGGGATGGAAGGTGGACGGCGAGCGAGCGCGCCTCGAAGACCGGAATGTCGACGAGGGTGGTGTCGCGGAGCGCGTCGGGGCCGAGCTGCAGGGCCTCGACCAGGCTGCGGCTGACGACGTGGATACGGGTGGCCTCGGGGTCGAGCACGTACAGGCGGTTCTGCACCTGGGTGGCGGTGCCGATCTTGAGGTCGAAGCGTTCGTCCCCCACACCGAGCCGCAGGACGATCGCGGCGGGATCGAGGCCGTAGTCGGCGAGCTTCTGGCCGGTGTCGGCCAGGTTCGCGACGGCGAAACTGGTCTCGCTCTTGAGCAGGATGAGCTCGTTGCGGAGCCGGTCGATGGCGTTGCGGTCGGCGGGCCAGTGGTAGGGCGCGCCGAGGTACCAGGTGTCGCCGCGTTGTTCGAGGACGATCGGGTCCGGCTGGTCGGCGCGTTGGATCTCGATGCGGTCCAGGGCGGCGACTTGGCTGGGCAGGGGCCGCTGGGTGACGGCCGGCGGCGGTTTGATACCGACGAACTGGAAGATGTAGAAGAAAAGCGCGACGTTCAGGAAAAGCAGAACGAGGGTGACCTTGGTGCGCATGGGAGAATTGCGGAATGCGGATTGCGGATTGGCCGGACAACTACCTGCCGGACTTCACTTGGAGCTTGAACCTTGTTGCTTGGAACTTGGTCCCGTCGCGGGGCCGCTCAGGACCGCCGGGACCAGTAGACGAAGAGGCCGAGCAGGGCGACGGCACCCGGGACGACGAGCATCAGCGCGAGGCGGAGCTTGTAGAGCTCGGTCTGGCTCAGGACGAGTTGGAAGTTGGCGACGGGCCGCGGCGGGATGTTGAGCTGGGTGTCGCGTTCGGTGGCCCAGTTGATCGCGTTGAGTGCGAGGCGGAGATTGCCGCCGTCGAGCCGGTTGTTCGTGAAGATGTCGGCCATGCCGAAGGCGAGCAGCCGGCCGCTCCGGACGTTGAACGGGAGGTTGGTGGCCGCCACGCGCTCGGAGACGACAGCGACAGGAAGCGGGTTGATGGCGTTGCCGCGGATGTCGGAGCCGACGTCGTAACGGGGTGGTGTGGCGGCGTGGCGGAAGGATCGTTCGCCCCAGGCGGTCGGGGAAGCGGCGATGAGCGTGAGGGGTTTGAGGGTCGGGTCCGGGGCGCGGCGCGGGTCGGGGCGGACGACGCGAACCCGGCCGGCGATGAGCTTGATCTGGTTGTCGGTAAGGACCTTGGTGACGGGATGGGACGCGAAGAACCGCAGGATGTGGTCGCCGCCTTCGGTCATCTCCTGCGGATTCACCTCGACCAGCATCACATCCTCGGAGCGGACACCCCAATCCTGGAGGAGCGCCTCGAGGCCGTGGTTCGGGCCCGGTTCGAGGGCGAGCAGGAATCGGCCGGACTTGTTGGCCAGATAGTCGCGTAGTTTGTCCTGCTCCTCGGGGAGGTAGGGGGCCTGGGGGCCGAGGGCGAGGAGTAGCGCGGCGTCGTCGGGGACTTTTCGCGACTTGGCGAGGTCGAGGATGTCGATCTCGTAGTTGCGGGCGCGCAGCTCGTCGCGCAGTTGGGAGAGCCCGCGGTCGCCGGCGACGGAGCCGGGCTCCATTTCGCCGTGGCCGACGAGGAAGTAGAGTTTCTCGCGGGAGGCGGCGGTGACGTCGAGGATGGCGGCCGTGAAGGCGCGTTCGCCGATGAAGGCGCGTTTCTGGCCGTCCTCGATGACGTAGAGGTCGCCGATGGAGACGTAGCGGCGGCGTTCGCCGCAGACGAAGACGACGGCGTTCTTGCCCGCGATGCCGAGGGTGGCGGCCCGGCGGGTCTGCTGGTAGATGTCGACTTCCTCCGTGGTGATCAGGCTGCGACCGGCGCTGCGGCCGGCGTACACGTACTCGCGCACGAGGCTGGCGACATCGCGGCGGGCGACATCGACCTCCTCGTTGTCGGGCTGGGTCTCGAAGGCGACGACGATGTGGACCGGGTCCTTGATCTGGTCGAGGTAGGAGCGGGTCTCGGCTGAGAGGGAGAAGAAGCGGTTGCGCGTCAGGTCGAAGCGCCAGGCATAGCGCAGGGCGACGAAGTTGATCCCCGCGAAGAGCGTGAGGAAGAGGAGCGCCTGCAGCACCAGATTGGCGGTGCGGAGCCGGCGGTTGGCTTGGAAGCTGTCGGGCCAGTGCATGTCAGCTGCGCAGGAGCTTGGCGTCGACCCCGAGGATGCGGAGGATCAGCGCGAGGGCGGTGCCGGTGAAATAGAAGACGATCTGGCGGGTGTCGACGACCCCGCGGGTGAAGTCCTCGAGGTGGCGGAAGACATCGATCGAGGCGAGGGCATCGCGCATGCCGCCCAAGTTCTCCTGCTGGAGCAGCGTGAGACCGACGACGAGCTTGAGGCCCAGCGTGAGGGCGAAGATCGCCGCGAAGGAGACGATGCCGGCCACGGCCTGGGAGCGTACGAGGGCGCTGGCGAGCGTGCCGATCGCGGTGTAGAGCAGGCCGCTGACCGCGATGAAGAGGTAGCCGCCGATCAGCGGACCGGGGTCGAGGAGGCGGGCGTCGCGGGCGAAATGGTTCAGGACGAAGACGAAGCCCAGGGTCGACAACCACTGGAGCAGGTAGAGCAGGTAGGACGCCGCGAACTTGGCGAGGACGACCTCCGCGGTATTGACCGGTGCGGTGAGCAGCGCCTCCAAGGTGCCGGAGCGCCGTTCCTCGGCGATGCTCTTCATCGTCAAAAGCGGCACCATCACCCACACGGGGAGGAAGAAGAGGCTGAAGAACGCGACCGCCGGCGAGGTGTCCTGCGGGGCGCCGGCGTAGTCCTCGAGGATGCGCATGAAGATGAACCCCATGAAGCCGAGGAAGACGACGGCGGAGATGTAGGTGCTGGCGCTCAGGAAGAGCATCCGGACCTCGTGCCAGAAGAGGGTGAAGAAGTGGCGCATCGGGAGCCGGTGGACGGTGAACGGTGGGAGGGCGACAGTGGGCGGTGGGCGGGCGACGGAGCGCGCTCGGCCGGGTGGGGACCTCGGCCGGCCGCGGCTCAGGTCTTCGCGCCGGGCTTCTTGTCCTCGAGGGTGGCGTCCCACGAACGGCGGGTCGCGGCGAGGAAGACGTGTTCGAGCGAGGCCTCGGTGCGGGCGCAGGCGCGCAGGCGCAGGCCGGGGGCGGTGGCGAGAGCCCGCACCAGCGACTCGCCGAGGTCGTCGGCCTCGGGGCAGGAGACTTCGTAGACGGCGAAGCCGTGGGGATCGGTGGTATCCACGGTGTCGAGGGCGAGGCCGGGGCGCAGGGCGGCGAGGGTCGTGCGCAAGGTCTCGAGCTCGCCGGCGACCTCGAGGCGGTAGTTGGCGCCGCCGAGAAATTCGCGCCGGAGCTCCTCCGGCGTGCCGGTGGCGACCACGCGCCCCTGGTTGATGATGATCACTCGGTCGCAGGTGGCCTCGATCTCGGGAAGGATGTGGCTGGAGATGATCACGCTCATGCGGCCGCGCAGGCCGACGATGAGGTCGCGGATCATGATGATCTGGTGCGGATCGAGACCGATCGTCGGCTCGTCCATGATGAGCAGGTCGGGCTCGGCGAGGATGGCCTCGGCGATGCCCACGCGCTGGCGGGTGCCCTTGGAGAGTTTGCCGATGATGCGGTGGCGGACACGCTTGAGGTCGCAGAGCTCGACGACGGTGTCGATGCGGGTGCGCAGCCGTTTGCCGGAGAGCTCCTTGAGGCGGCCGCGGAAGGCGAGGTACTCGGAGACCCGCACATCCTCGGGCAACGGGTTGTTCTCGGGCATGTAGCCGATGTGGCGGCGCACGTCCTCGGGGCGGCTGGCCACCGGCACCCCGCACACGCTCACGTAGCCGGAGGAGGCCGGCAGGTAGCCGGTGAGGATGCGCATCGTCGTGCTCTTGCCGGCGCCGTTGGGGCCGAGGAAGCCGATCACTTCGCCGCGGCGCACGCTGAAGGAGATGCCGTTGACGGCGTTGACGCCGGCGTAGGCCTTCACGAGCTGGCGGACTTCAATGGTGTTGGTGGGCGCGGGGCCGCTCATCGGTGGGCGGAGTGTAGGGGGCGGGGCGAGCGCGCGCCAAGGGGTTTCTGCGGGCCCCGGGAGAATCGGACCCTGGGCCGCGCGGCGTCGATCGCGGAACGATGGAAGCACTCGAGGGGAGCCACGCGGTCGCGTAGGTTGCGGATGTTTACTCTCACGGCCGTGAGCGCAAACATCCGCGGTTGGTCGGGCGGGGCGAGGGAGGAACGCCAGAGGCGGGTGCAGGCCGGCGATGGCCGCGGGTACAATGTGCGTACCGTGCGGGGGCAACGCGGGGCCAGCGCGGCGGTGGCGCGGGTGCAGCCTCGGGCTATTCGACGCTGAGCAGGTCCGCGGGGCCGAGGTCGCGCGGCTTGAGCGCCCCGGGTTCGCGCAGGCGGAGGGCGAACGTGAGCGGCTTGAGGTCGTATTCCTCGTCGTCGTTCTGCTTGGGCATCCAGGTGACGAGTTGCACGGCGTAGTAGCCCGGCTCGAGGTCGAGGGAGAAAGTGCGGGAGAGCGTGCCCTTGCCGGAGCTTTCGAAACGGTTGGTCTCGTCGAGCAGCGTCTTTTGGCCGATGTCGAGCCGGGCGGCCCACGAGAAGAGGTAGTCGTTCCATTTCCGATCCTTCGCCACCATGCGGTCCTTCTTGCGCTGGAACTCCGCGATCACCACGTGGGTGCCGGCGTTCTTGACGTGGAGGTAGCACCGCCAGACCTGCACGAGCGGCTTGCCGACGTTGCCCGCCATCGCGGGGTCGCCGATGTGCCGCTCCAAGGCGAAGAAGGGGCCGCGCGCATCGCGGATGGTGACGAGGCTGGGCGAGTTCGGCACGCCTCCCTTGTAGCCGGCGGGGCGCAACCAGACATCGTGCAACGCACCCGGCTTGAACGGTCCGGCGGGGAAGCTTGGAGTCGGGCGCAGGACGACCGCGGAGTCGGCCGCGGGGGGCGGCTCGGTGGCGACGGCCGGAGGCGGGGCGGCAGGTGGTTGGGGAACGGTGACGACCGGCGCGGGGACGGCCGCCGGTTGCTGCTGCGCCTGCAGCAACTGGAGGATCTGGGTAATCGAAGAATCGATGCGCTCGACGCGTTGTTCGAGGCGTTCGATCCGCTCATCGGTCGAAGCCGCCGGAGCGGGCTCGGCGGCACGGGCGACGAAGGCGAAGGCCACCAGCGCGAGGGCGGTGGCGAGGGGGCGGAGGGTGCGGCGGCGGCGCTGGACGCGGGTGGATGCCATCGGGAGAGAGAATACCTCGAGCGACCGCGCGAGAAGCGGGAAACAACGCGTTCGGCCTGCGGGGACGAGTTTTCGAAGGAATTGACGTCGTGCTCGCCCGCCCGCCCGCGGGCAGGCGCCGTGGCCGCAGGCAAACGGTTGAGGGCCCGGCGCGAGGGAAGGGCGCGGGGCGCGTTGCAGAGGAACGCGGCCGGGGCGTGGCGAGAGGCGGAGCGTCCGGTGGACTTGGCGTCACTCCCGCCGCAGGGTGACCTCGCCGGCCCGGAACCGCAGCGTGCGGCCGGCGGCGGTGCGCAGGATGAGCGAGCCCTCGTTGTCGATGCCGCGGGCGGTGCCGGTGTGTGTCTCCCGGCCGTGGACGACAGTGATGTGGCGCCCCGCGAGCAGGTCGTGGCGTTTCCAGAGATCGGCGATCTCGTCGAGCGGAGGGCGGGCGACGAAGTGGTCGAAGGCGGCGAGCACGCGCGTGATGATCGACGCGGCGATGGCGTTGAAGTCGAGTTCGTAGCCGGCCTCGCGGGCGAGGGTGGTGGCGCGCGGCGCGATTTCGCGCGGCCAGGCGGTGTCGGGCGTGGCGACATTGAGGCCGAGACCGAAGACGAGCTCGCGCGTGGTGTCGGCGTCGATGCGCGCCTCGGTGAGCATGCCGCCGACCTTGCGGTCGCCGTAGTAGAGGTCGTTGGGCCACTTCAGGCGGGGCTCGGTGCCGGTCTCGGCGGCGAGCAGGTTGCAGAGGTTCAGGCCCATCCAGAGCGTGAAGAGGTGCATGCGCTCGGGGGGCAGGTCGGGCCGGAAGCCGAACGAGAGGTAGAGGTTGCCGGCGCCGGCGGGGCTGTGCCAGGTGCGGCCGAAGCGGCCGCGGCCCCGGGTCTGTTCCGCCGCGAGCACGACGAACGGCGCCGGTTCGCCGGCGGTGAGGCGGCGGCCGGCCTCCTCGTTGGTGCTGTCAACCTGCTCGAGGTAGAGCAGATCGGGGGGCTTCGGTAGCAGCGCGCGGATCAACGCGACGCTCAGGCCGGCGGGGCGCCGGGTCAGCCGGTAGCCGCGGCTGTGGATCGCCTCGAAGGAGAAGCCCTCTGTCTCCAACCGATGGAGATGCCCCCAGACGGCGACGCGGCTCAGGCCCACGCCTTTCGCCAACGTCTCGCCCGAGACGCAGGCCTCGCCGGCGGCGAGAAACGCGCGCAGCAGCGCGGCTTCGATCTCGGCGGCGGGGCGGGCGGAGCGGGGCATGGGGCGGGAACCTAAGGCAGAACGCGGAGTGGAGAATACAGAACGTTGAACGCCGAATGGAGAACCGAGCAGGTCGAGCGGTTCACGCCCGCCAGTCGAGGCCGATGTCGATCCACACCGCGTGGTGGACCAGGGCGCCGGTGGAGATGAAATCGAGCCCGAGGCCGGCGAGAGCCGGGAGGGTCTTGAGGTTCACGCCGCCGCTGGCCTCGGTGTAGGCGCGGTCGCCGATGAGAGCCACGGCCGCGCGCAGCTGCGGCACGGTGAAGTTGTCGAGCAGGATGACATCGGCCCCGGCTGCGAGCACCGGCGGGATCTGCGCGAGCTCGTCGACTTCGACCTCGATCGCGAGGTCGGGCGCGGCGGCGCGGGCCTGGCGCACGGCGGCCGCGAGGCGTTCGCCGGCGGTGGCGCCCGCGGCGGCGAGATGGTTGTCCTTCAGCATCACGCGGTCGAAGAGGCCGAGCCGGTGGTTGCAGGAGCCGCCGCAGGCCACCGCGTACTTTTCGAGCATGCGCCAGCCGGGCGTGGTCTTGCGCGTGTCGAGCAGCTTCGTATCGCTGGCGCCGAGCGCCCGCACGTAGCGGTGCGTGGTGGTGGCGATGCCGGAGAGGCGCTGGAGGAAGTTCAGGAGCGGGCGCTCGGCGGGCAGGAGCACCTTCGACGGTCCGGAAAGAGTGGCGACAACGGTGCCGGCGGGGACGACGGCGCCGTCGCGCACGCGCGGCTTCACCGTGCAACCCCGGCCGTACGCGGCGAGCACGAGCGGCACGAGGCCGAGGCCGCAGACGACCAGCTCCTCGCGCGCGACCAGATCGGCGGTGCCGCGGCCGGCGAGCCGTTGACCCAGCGTGGTGACGTCGCCGGCACGGCGCGGCCGGCGCCGCAGGCCGGCGCCGCCGAGGTCCTCGTCGCGCGCCAGGGCGACGAGTCGCCGGAGGTAAACCGGGTCGAGGTCGGACCAGCGCAGGCGGCGGTGGAGGTGGGCGACGAGTTGGGTGCGGCTCAGGCGAGGCATCGGAGGAGGGCGGAACCGTGGCCGGCGGCGCGCGCCCACGCAAAGCGAAATCCGGCCCTCAGCGCTGCCGGAGCGTGCGCTGGAGTTCGCGGGGGGAGACGCGATGCACGGCCTTGAAGCATCGGGAGAAATGGTACGGGTCGCGGAAACCGACCTGGGCGGCGACGCTCTTCACGAGCGCCCGCGGGTCGAGCAGCAGCTCGGCGGCGAGCGTCATCTTGCGGCGCAGGAGAAACTGGTAGGGGCTGATGCCCTGGTGGCGACGGAAGAGGCGCGAGAGGTGGGAGGTCTCGATGCCGACCGCCCGGGTGATGTCGCCGAGGGTGGCGAGTTCGGCGGCGCGCGCCTCGATCACGCCCTTGCAGCGCAGGAACGTCTCCTCGCCGCCGGTGCCGCCGAGGCCGCCGAGGCCGCACAGTTCCTCGAGCTTGAGGAGCAGCACCTCGACCAAGGCCGCGCAGATCCGGCCGGCGGTGACACGGTGGTGCTGTCCCTCGCGGATCAGGTCGTCGAAGATCGCCTGCACCTCGGGAAACATCGCGACCTGTCGCACCGCGGC
>JAEXPQ010000300.1 GCA_023446735.1 Verrucomicrobiota bacterium | reverse complement strand
TCGGGCCGCGCGCTGGCGGGCGCGGGCGGGTCGGCGACAAAGCGCGCTGTCCTACAGCCAAGGTCCGCTTCGGCCTTCGTTTCCTTCTTTTGCCTTCCGCCGCTCCGTGGGCTCGCGGTCGTGTCTCTGCTCTCCAACTCCCCATGCATCCCCTCAAATCCACCCTGATCGGTTGCGGCGTGGCGCTCGGCGCCGCGTTGTCTGCGGCCACATCGCCGGCTGCCGCCTTCGAGACCGGGCGCTACCGCAACCTCTTCGCCGAGCACCTCGGCAAGACCGAGGCCGAGCTCGACGCGAAGCTCGCGGCCGTCTGGCGGCAGTTCACGCTCGGCGACCCCGCGACCGAGCGGCTGTTCTACACCACGGCCGACGGCATGACCTACGTGCCGGACATCAACAACAACGACGTGCGCACTGAGGGCCAGTCGTACGGGATGATGCTCGCCGTGCAGCTGGACCAGCAGGCGGAGTTCGATCGGATCTGGCGGTGGACGAAGCGGTACATGGCCCACACCGAGGGACCGTTCGCCGGCTACTTCGGCTGGCACTGCCGCTACGACGGCACCCGGATCAGCCAGGGCCCGGCGCCCGACGGCGAGGAGTGGTTCGTGATGGCGCTCTTCTTCGCCGCGCACCGCTGGGGCAACGGCGAGGGAATTCTCAACTACGAGGCCGAGGCGCAGGCGCTGCTCCGCCACATGCTCCACCACAGCGACGACGGCGACGACGCCGTCACGCCGATGTTCGACCGCGAGCACAAGCAGATCGTCTTTGTGCCGCACGGCCCCGGCAGCCGGTTCACCGATCCGTCCTACCACCTGCCCGCGTTCTACGAGCTGTGGGCCCGCTGGGCGGCCGATCCGGCCGACCGCGCGTTCCTCGCCGAGGCGGCGCAGGTCAGCCGCCGCCACTTCCGCGCCGCCGCGCACCCCGCGACCGGGCTCATGCCCGACTATGCGCACTTCGATGGCCGGCCGTACCCGCTGCGCGGTCACGAGAACTTCCTTTTCGACGCCTTCCGGACCATCGGCAACGTCGCCCTCGACTGGGCGTGGTTCGGCCGCGATCCCTGGCAGGTCGAACAGAGCAACCGCGTGTTGGCCTTCCTCGCCGCCCAAGGCCCGGACCTGCCGAACAACTACACCCTCGACGGCCGCCCGCTCACCGCCGAGTACTCGCCCGGCCTGCCCGCGATGGCGGCCGTCGGCGCGCTCGCCGCCGACAACGACGCGGCCCGCCTCTTCGTGGAACGCCTCTGGGCCATGCCTGTCCCTTCGGGGCAGAAGCGCTACTACGACGGTCTGCTTTACTTCCTCGCCCTGATGCAGGTTGGTGGACGCTACCAGATCCACGGCCCGCGCACCCCCTGAACGCCGCAATCACCCGCTCTCGATGAAACTCGTTGCTCTCCTCCGTTGCCTGACCCTCTTCCTTGCCGCCGCCGCGTTCGCCCGTGCCGAGGACGGCTACCGCCTCTGGCTGCGCTACGAACCCGTGGCCGACGAGGCCCTGCGCAGCGCTTACACGCAGGCGTTGGGTCGCGTGTCCTTCGCGCTCGCGGCCGACACGCCGAGCTCGCCCACGCTCATGCTCGCTGCGAGCGAGCTCCGCACCGGCCTCTCCGGCCTGCTCGGGGGCAAGTTCGCCATCGACTCGGTGGCGGAGCGACTGGCCCAACCTGTTCCCGGCGGCGACGACGCCTACACGATCCGCGTCGAGAGCGGCGCTACGCCGCGGGTCGTGATCGCCGCCAACCGCGACCTCGGCGCGCTCTACGGCGCCTTCGCCCTCCTGCGCCAGCTCCAGACTGCCCGCCCCGTCGCGGAGTTCGACGGACTCGCCAGCGCCCCGCGCGTCAAGCGCCGGATGCTCAATCATTGGGACAACCTCACTGGCACCGTCGAGCGCGGCGCTGCTGGCCACTCGCTCTGGAAATGGTTTGAGCTGCCGGAGATCGTCGACCCGCGCTATGTCGACTACGCCCGCGCCTGCGCCTCGATCGGGCTCAACGGCACGGTGCTCAACAACGTCAACGCCAGCGCCACCATCCTCACGCCGGCGTACCTCGAGAAGGTCGCGGTGCTGGCCAACGTCTTCCGCCCCTACGGCGTGCGCGTCTACCTCACCGCGCGGTTCAGCGCTCCGAAGGAGATCGGCGGCCTGCCCACGGCCGATCCGCAGAACCCCGCCGTGCGCTTGTGGTGGAAAAACAAAGCCGACGAGATCTACCGCCACGTGCCCGACTTTGGCGGTTTCCTCGTGAAGGCCAACTCCGAGGGCCAGCCCGGTCCGCAGGACTACGGCCGCACCCACGCCGACGGCGCGAACATGCTCGCCGGCGCGCTCGCGCCGCACGGCGGCGTGGTGATCTGGCGCGCGTTCGTCTACAGCCACGAGACGCCCGACGACCGCGCGAAACAGGCGCACAACGAGTTCACGCCGCTCGATGGCAAGTTTCTCCCGAACGTCTTCGTCCAGGTGAAGAACGGCGCGATCGACTTCATGCCGCGCGAGCCCTTCCACCCGCTCTTCGGCGCCATGCCGAAGACTCCGTTGGCGCCCGAGCTGCAGATCGCGCAGGAGTACCTCGGTGGCGCCCTCCAGCTCGCCTTCCTCGCCCCCATGTGGAAGGAGACGCTCGACGCCGACACCTTCTGCGCCGGCGCCGGCTCGACCGTCGCGCGCGTGATCGACGGCTCCGTCGACGGCCACGCCGACTCCTGCATCGCCGGCGTCGCCAACACCGGCGATGCGCGCAACTGGACCGGACACCCGCTCGCGGCCGCCAATTGGTACGCCTTCGGCCGCCTCGCCTGGGACTACTCGCTTCCCTCCGCCACGATCGCCGACGAGTGGACCCGGATGACGTTCTCCAACGAGCCCGCGGTCGTGCAGACCGTGTCCGCGATGCTGCTCGCGTCGCACGAGACGGTGGTGAGCTATTCCATGCCGCTCGGCCTGCACCACATCATGGCCGAGGGCCACCACTACGGCCCGGGCCCGTGGGTCGCCGAGGCGGGCCGCGCCGACTGGACCTCCGTCTATTATCACCGCGCCGATGTGCGCGGCGTCGGTTTCGACCGCACCGCGACGGGTTCCAACGCGATCGCGCAGTACCGTCCCGAGGTGGCCAAGGTCTTCGGCGATCCGAAGCTCTGCCCCGAGAAGTACCTGCTCTGGTTCCACCATGTGCCGTGGGACCGCCCGCTCGCCTCGGGCCGCATCCTGTGGGACGAGCTCGCGCTGCGGTATCAGGCTGGCGTCGACGGTGTGCGCGGCTGGCGCCGGGACTGGGCGGCGATCGCCGGCCGGGTCGATTACGAACGCCACACGCACGTCGAGCAGTTGCTGCGGCGGCAGGAGAAGGACGCGATCGTCTGGCGCGACGCGTGCCTGCTGTATTTCCAGGCGTTCGCGCAGCGGCCGCTGCCGGCCGGCGTGGAGCCCGCGGCGCACACGCTCGACCACTATCGCAACCTGAAGCTCCGCTACGTGCCCGGCGATCCCGCGATGCGGTGAAGGCCGCCCGGCGCACCGCGCGGAGGCCGCCCGGACACGAGGCCGCCCCGACGCGTAAGCGCGGTGGCGGACGCGGGATGGAGCAGTGGAAGTGTCCACGATTACGCGAAAGCCCCGGGGATTTCGGCGCCGGCGGGATTAGCCCGGGATTGCGCCGGCGTCTCGTGCCCGGGCATCCTCTCTTTTCTCCACTCCCCATGCGAATCCCCCTGCTTCTCCTCTCGGTGTGCGCGGCGCTGGTCGTGTCCGCACAGTCCGTTCCCTCCGGTGCGCCTCTCTCGCTCGCGGCGGCCTCCGCCGCCTCTGCTTCCGCGCTGGCCCGGCCCGAACTGGCCGCCTACCGCGGCTGGTTGAAGTTCCTGCGCTTCGAGGCGGAGACGGCGGCGGCCCGCCACGGCGCCGACAGCGTCGAGGCCCGGGAGAAGATCGCTCGGCTCGACGACTGGACGCGGCGCATCGCCGCCGACCCCGAACTTCTCGGCAAGATTCGCGGCGTGCAGGAATGGGCGTACGAGTCGCCCGTCGATGGCTCGGGCCAACCGTTCAAGATCATGGTTCCGACCGACTACGATCCGGCGCGCCCCGCGCCGCTCGCGGTATACATGCACGGATACACCGGCGACCACCTGAAGCACTCCACCGGCATGGTGGCGCGTGCGGGGTCCTTCGAGGTCGCGGTGGTCGGCCGCGCGCGCGGTGGCTGGTACGTGGGACTCTCCCAGGCCGACGTGTTGCACGTGCTCGACTACATCGGGCAGCACTGGCGGATCGATCCCGACCGGGTCCGCATCGGCGGTGGCAGCATGGGCGGCGGCGCGACCTTCAAGCTCGGCGCGCGCTTCCCGCACCGGTTTGCCGCCGGCCAGATCACCTGCGGCTACCTGCAACAGGAGCCGATCGGCAACCTGCTCACGTTCCCCATCTACGCCACGCACAGCGACGACGACCCCGTCGTTTCCATCCTGCTCTCCCGCGGCCCGCTGGCCGAATTGCGCCGTCATGGCGGTCAGGCGATCTTCGACGAGACAACCGGCCTCGGCCACGCCGCGTGGGACTACGCGGCCGGGAACGAGCGCTCCGCGGCGTGGGTGCAGCGTCAGGTGCGGCCGGATTCTCGCACCGTGCGCCGGCTCGATTTCACCGCGCTCGACGGCGCGGCGCCGCGCTGCTGGTGGGCCGAGGTCGCCGAGTGGGGTGCCGAGGCTCGCCCCGCGCACTTCGTCGCCTCCGCTGGCGAGGGCAACACACTCTTCCTCGAGCTCGACAACGTCGCCCGGCTGCGTCTCCACGTCGCGGAGTCGCCGTTCGACCGGACCCGCTCGCTCCGCGTGGCGATCAACGGCGCTGTGCCGCGTGAGATCGCCGCGCCGTTGCCCGAGTCGCTGGTGATCGACGGCCCCGGCGCGCCGACCGGCGAGACGCCCGCGCGACTGCACACACCGGGCGGCCCGCTCCAGGTCTACGACGGTTCGCCGCTGCTCATCGTCTACGGCACCGGGGGCGATGCCACCACGCGGGCCGCGCTGCGCGCCGCCGCCGAGGCCGCCAGCAAGAGCCCGACCCCGACCTGGATGGACGACTCCGGCGAGTCCGATGCAGGGGACAAGGTGCCGCACCGCCACAATCTCTTCGGCCGTCTCGCCATCAAGGCGGACACCGCCGTGACGGAGTCCGACCTCGCGCGTTGCAACCTCGTGCTCATCGGCGCGGCGTCGGAGAACGCGGTCGTGGCGCAGATCGCGGAGCAGTTGCCGGTGCGTCTCACCGGCGACGCGATCGTCTGTTCCGATGGCGCCGCGTGGCCCGCTGCCAACCGCACGCTCGGCCTGGTGCACTTCAACCCGCTTGCGCCGGAGCGTCTGGTCTTCTGGGTGGCCTCGACTGAGGCCGCTGGCTACCGCGCGGAGGCGACGGTGAGCCGGCTCGGCGCGCCGCTGTTCATCGGTGCGGATCTGTTGGTTACTCATGCGGAGGCGCCGCAGCTTGTTGCGACCCGCAGTTTCGACAGTCGCTGGCGCTGGACCGGCGAACGGGAGCAATCGCCGCTCGTCTGTGCGCAACCGGAGCCGCAGGAGGCGCTCGGACGCCGCATCGCCGAGGCGGTGCGCCGCGCCACGGGGGCGGATTTCGCCGTGGCGGGTTCGTTGCCCAATTGCCCGGAGATCGTGGCGTCACCCGGGCAAACGCGGGTCGCCGATCTCGCATCGCTTTTCTATGGACACACGGTCGACCTGGTCGAGCTGACCGGCGCCGAACTGCGGCTCGCACAGACGCGCATGGGCGCAGTCCCCGGAGCGTTCCCGGGCTGGGTGGACCTGCACCCGGCGGTGGACGCCGCCGCGGTCGAGCCGGCTCGGACCTACCGTGTCGCTCTGCCGATGGGGCAGCTGGGTGCGTTCGGAACGAAGGCAGCGCTCGCGCCGCGTGTGCAGCGGCGCGCAGCCGTCACCGTACCGGAGGCGCTCACGCGTTTTCTGGGTCGGCCCTGATCAGCGGCACGGCGGTTGACGGGATTCGCTGTCGCGCGGGGTTGACGGTATCGAACCGCCACCCCCAACCCCGAGGACTCCTCCATGGAACGCCGTGATTTTCTGAAAACCGCCTGCGCCGCGGGCCTGTGCTCGTGCGCGATCGCCACGTTGGTCGCTGCCGATGAAAACCAATCTGCCGCGGAGCAACCGCCGAAGGATGATTGGCGCGTTGCGTTCGGGAAACAACGTTACGCGAAGCTCGTGAGCGTCGTGGCGGCGAAGGTCGATGCGGAGACCTTCGCCGAGATCATCGAGGAGGTAGGGCGGTTCTGCGGCAGTTCCGGTTTTGCGGGGCAATTCGTTGGCGACCTCGACGGTTTCCTCGCCGAGATGCGGAAGCGCTGGCACGCGGAGGCCGAGCTCGATCGCGAGCGTGGCGTCGTGCGGCTTTCCTTTGCCACCCCCGAGGGAGACTGCGCCTGCCCGCTCATGGGCAAGGGCCTCGTGCCGGCGGCGGCATGTCGCTGCTCGGTGGGCGCGATCCGGCAGGGCTTCACGGTTGTGACGCAGCGCGCCGTCGCGTGCGAGTTGAAGCAGTCGGCGTTGCGCGGCGACCCGCGTTGCGCGTTCGAGGTGCGGCTCGGCGCGGCGGGCTGAGGCGTAGCATCGTTTGTAGGAGCCTGCTGGCAGGCGATCTGGGCTCGGGGTCGCCTGCAAGCAGGCTCCTTACCTCGATCGCCGAACGGTACCGATAGCAGAGAAGAAGCCCGTTTGCTTCATCGCGGCTGAGCGAGTCGAGGAAGTAGTCGCCGAGTCCGGCCTGCTGGCGCTCGTAGACCCGCGCGCTGTCTGCGAAGACCCGTTCTGCGAACTCGAGCAGCCGGATCTTCACCGCAGTTCCCGCCGCAGTCGCGCCTTGGACTCGTCCCAATCGCCATACCGGGCCTGCTCCTCTTCCACGGCCCGCAGTCGGTCGGAGATGACTGCGCCATGCCATTCGGGTGAGGGCAGGTCCTTCTCGTTGGCGCTCAGATCGGCCCACAGCCGCTCCATCAGGTCCAGTTTCTGGGCCACCGAGAAATCGGCGAGAGGAAGGTCGCTGCGGGTCATGGCGATCAGTATCGCAACGTGCCGGCCGCCGGATGTTGGCGGTGATGACGGAGCACGAGGATCCGGACCGAGCCCGCGTTTTCGCGGAAGAGGAGATGGGAGGGGAAGCTGGCCAAGTTCCCACGGCGCAGGCCACCGGTGGTCTGGTGGAACGACGTCGGCCGCTCCGCCACTTTCGCCACGAGAGCCGTCAACTCTTCGAAGAACCGATCGGCGAGAAACGTGCCGTTCACCGATTCGTAGTAGCCCAGTATAGTCCGAAGGCCCTACTGAACGAAACGATGGATAGGGGAGCGCCGTTGTGCTGCTACCTTCCCGCGCCCTTCTTCAGTTCGTTCCACGTGAGGCCGGGATCGCCGCTGGCGTCCATTTCAGCTTCGCGGCTCAGGGCTTCGGCCACGCCCTCGTCGGAGTCGTACGGTACCGTAGGCAGAGTGGCCAGAAGGTGGGCGGCGAAGGCTGCCCGTTCCGTTTCGGTGAGGGATCGGGAGTCGTCTTCGAGCTTTTGCAGCCGCGTTATGCGCGGAGGCTAGTGGTGCGCTGGGGCGTCGCAAGCGATCAGGCAACCCAGCCAAGGCGCCCCGTGGACTTAGGTGCAGGCTCGGCTGCGCTGCCGGGTGCCCGAGGTGGACCGCGTTGCCCCCAACGCGGTCGGGGATGTTGCGGCCGGACGGGCGGAGAGCCGCCCGCCGTTCCGCTCGTGGCTTCTTCCCGCCGCGCGACAAAGGCCTTGTTCGGAACGGAACGGTCACTACGCTCGCCGACCGTGAACCCCGCCGCCCACGGATGCGCCGAGAAAGCGAACGCTCGCCGCGGTCGCTCTTCGCGCTCGAAGTCCGCTCCGCGACGCTCAACGCAGTCGGGATTCTGTGCGCTTTCGTTCTTCCGCCTCACCTTGCCCGTAGGGCAAAGTGCAAAGTTTGACCCCTTCAATCCGCCCCATTCGAGGTGCGGATCGGCACGGCGACGTGAAGAGTCTTGCCTGTAGGGGATCAGGCGTGACTGTAGGCGCCCTCCCGCCATGCCGCCGCTCGACGATGCCACAAACCCGCAGCCGGCGGAGGCCCTATTTCCAAATACCGACGCGAGCGCGCCATTGCCAGAGCAGCCGCTGAACCCGGCGGAGCGCCAACGGGCGGGAGGATTTCCGGCGCGGTTCGCGAAGCTGATCAGGCTGCATTTCGAGAACTACCGGCGGATGGCGCCCTGGGAGTTCATCTGGAAAATCTCGGTCGAAGGGCTCGCCGTATCGGTAGTCCTAGCATTCCTGTTGGACTGGTTCACGGCCATCGAGCCGCGATCGGATCTGGTGGGCCAGAGTCTGCCGCAGTTGTTCATCGGAGCCGTGTTGGTCGCGCCGGTGCTCGAGACACTGCTCATGCAGAGCGTGCCGATCAGCTTGGCGCGTGGGGTGCGACTGGGTTTCAGCGGGCAGGTGGGGTTTTCGGCACTGTTGTTCGCCGTGGCCCATTTCTGGGTGGCCGGAGTCGGCTCGGGGATCTGTGCGGGAATCGTCGGAGGGTTCTATCTTGCGTTCACCTATGCGCACTGGCGGGAGCGGTCGTTTTCGCATGCGCTGTGGATCACAATCGGCACGCATGCGGTGCGGAACTTGGCGGCGGTGGCAGCGCTGTTCGTGACGTCACGGTTTAGCGCATCCTGATCGTGCCCGGTCGGGGCGAAAGAAGCCTTGGCGGCTTTCGCTACGGCTGAGCGGTTTGGCTCTCACCACGCAGCCGCGCGAGTGCGGCGACCTCGTGGCGCTTGAGCGCGGGCAGGTCGAGACGGCAGGCGGCCTCGTCGGTCTCGGTGGCGACGAAGGCGAGCGTCACACCGGTGCCGGCGAACTCGCGTTCGAAGACGAAGCGGGCGCGGTCGGCATGGAAATCCGAGGTGACGACGAGCGCGAGGCGCGCGCCGGTGGCGAGCAGGATCGGTTTGGCGAGGGAGGCGTCCTCGCGGGTGTTGCGGCTCTCGGCGAAGGCCGGACCTAAGGGGTCAAACTTTGCGGGGCTGTTGCCCAAATAGGCAGGGCTAAGAAGTGACCTGATCCGGTTTTAGTTACGCCGCGAGGCAGGCGCCGGTTTCGTCGGCCGACGGCGCGTAAAACCAGACGCCGCGGTGACGTAGGGCACA
>JAEXPQ010000309.1 GCA_023446735.1 Verrucomicrobiota bacterium | reverse complement strand
TCTCGGGTATTGCAAGCGCCGGCATGCGGGGGCGTCGGTCATCCTGATCCAGTCGTACCTGACGGGATTGGCGGAGCAAGAGCGGAGTGGCGCGAGGGAAGCATTACGCTGGTGGTACCGGGCGGCGGAAGCCGCCGGCGGGTTGAAGTGGAAGGTTGAAGTGGAAGGACGGGTGACGGTAACCGGTGGGCCGTTGCCGGTGGTCGGTGAGCGGCGGGTGGACGACGGAGGACAGATGGCGGAGGAGCGGAAGTGGCAAGTGACAGGTGCCTAAGTAACAGGTGACGGAGGACGGCGTGACCACTGAAGGCACTGAGCCCACAGAGACGTCGCTTCGGAATCCGTGCGATCCGTGCAATCCGCGGTCAAATGTCCGGTCTGTGGTCGTGCTTGCGCCTTGGGGGTTCAGCGTCGCTGAGCATGCATCAGTGGTTCACTGAATCCGGAGAGCGGCGACCGAAGCGCTGCGCGCTCCAGCTACGGGGAGAAGGCGAACACGGATCGAAAGCGAGACGCTTCCGCCACCCGGAACTCGAAACCTGAAACCCGAAACTCCCCTGCTGTAACCCTGAACTCTGAACTCTGAACCCGGAACCCTGAACCCGGCGCGAGCACGAGCACGAGCACGAGCAGGAGCAGGAGCAGGAAAGGGACGGAGACGAGAGAACGAGAATGAGTAGGAGAACGAGAACGATCACGGCGGCCCGGAATCCGCGTCATCCGCGCCATCCGTGGTCAAATGTCTGATCCGTTCCGGGCCTCTGCTGGTTCCAGATTAGCGTCGATGTGCATCAGCGGTTCACCGACACGGGACCGGCAGCTGAAGCGCTGCGCGCTCCAGCTGCGACGGAGACCGTCACCGCGCTTCGGAAGCGAGACGCTTCCGCTACTCCGCGGCCCGAAACTCGAAACACCAAACTCCGAACTCCGAACCCGCGTGCCGCTCAGCCTGCGGTTCTTGGTAGGGGCAGGAGGCGGACGACCGGTGCGGCGGCACCGGGGGGCTGAATGTCGAGTGTCAGGAGCGCGCGGCGACCGGGCGGGTAGACCTCGCCGACGAGGGCATCGAGCGCGAGGAAGAATACGTTCTCCGACCAGAACGGGGTGCCGAAGACCGGCCGGCCTTTCGGTACTCGGCAAAGGGCCAGCGCGGCCTCCTTCAGTTCTTTCGCGGTGTTGCCGGGCGAAAGGGCCGCATCGAGGCTGCGGAGGGCGGCCAAGAACGCCTGCTCCTCCTCCCACCAGCCGAGGATCGGCAACTCCGGCGGATAGAATTTCTTGCCCGCCGTCGTCACGACGATCGCCTTGGCGCGGTTCACTCCGTCGGCCGACCTGTTCATGCTCGTGTGATCTTTCTTGATCGTTACGGAGTCGAGGTACATCGCGACCGTCTCCCGGGCCTTCCGGTTGCGCGCCGCACGTTGGCCGAAGTAGCGCCGCACGGATTGGCGAGCCAAGGCGAGGAGCGGGTCGGTCTCCGCGTCGTAGAACAGCTTCAGGAGCGCCTCCGGATCGTGCTGAACCGAGTACGAGACCCGGACCTTGCCGAGCCCGGCGGGGAAGTCGGAGGCGAGTTGCGCAAGGTAGTCCTCGAGTCCGGTGCCGAGGCCGAAGAAGCCGAGGTCGGCGGCGAACTGCAGATACTCTCGCATCTCCTCGGAGGTCGTCGCCGGGTCGTCGTGGGTGATCGAGTACTTCATCGCCAACCCCTTCACGACGCGCAGGACGAGATCGTTCGCGGGACCGGACCCTTCCCCGGTCGCGGACAGGAGGAACTGCACCTTCGTCTGCTCGAGGTTGCGTTTGTTCTCTTGGACGTAGCTCGTCTCGATCGAGAACAGGTAGACGACGCCCGAGTCGTCCTGAGCGATCTCCGTTCGGACCAACTGCTCGACCCGGCCGACCGCGCTGCCGGTCCACCCGAGCGCGGCGATGGCGAGCGAGCGCGTCTCGGTCTGCACCTCGCGCAGGGAGCCGCCGAGGACGCGGACCGGTCCCGTGCCGGCGGCGGCGAGTGCTCCCTCCAGGTCGCCGCGAAGGGCGTTGCGCAGCAGGTCGGCGCCATTAGCGGCGCTTGGATCGAACTCCAGGTCGAGCAGGAGCCGCTCTTCGTCGCTGCTCGCGAACTTGGCGCTTAGGGCGGCGCGGAACTTCCCTTCCCGGGCCTTCTTGAGTGCCGCCTCCAGTTTCCCGCGCCAGACGAGGAGTTGCTGGGCGTCGCGTTTCACGCGGGCGAAAAGCGCCTGGCCGGCCGGCGAGGTGTCGAGCTGGGTGGTCACGAAGTCGAAGATCGACTCCGCCGCCTGGCGTGCGGCGCCGGCGAGGCACTGCTGCATCGCGACGGGATCGGCGGCCACGGCGAGCGCTCCGGCCAGACGGGTCACGCCGGCCTTGGCTTCGAGGTCGTGCCAGAACTGCAGGAGCTCGCCGACCTCCGGGGTGGCGATCACATCCCGCGCTTGCTGGATCTTCGCCTTGAGCTGCTGGAAGGCGGCCGTGCTCTGGATGGCGTCGATCAGGGTATCCCCTGCGAGATCGACCAGCGTCTGCCACACCGCGTGGTCGGTGAGGGCGGCGAGGTCCGCTGCTGACTGGATCCCGAGCAGTTTCTGATCGATGAAAGCGACGATCTTCTTTTGTTCCGCCCCGAGGCGGTCCACCAGGAGCTCGACACTGCCATCGATCCGATCGCGGGCCGCGATCAGCCGTGCGGCGGTGGCCTGGAACTGGTGGTAGTTCGGGAGGGCGAACGTCTGTTTCAGCAGGGGCGCCAGCAGCTCGGATACCTTACGTTCGGCGAAATCGCCGAACTTCTCGCGCAGCGACGCGGCGGCACCGGCGAAGTCCTTCGTCTCCGCGATGGCCGCGAGATGATCGAGGGCGGTACCGATGTTCAGTCCGAGGAGGCCGTCGATCAGTTCGTCGACCTGCTCGGGGACACCGGCCAGCGAGTGGGTCGCCTCCAGATCCAGACCCAGGCCGAGCGTCCGCCCGACTTGTTTCTCCCGCGCGACCTGCAATCGGATCCAGCCGGGCATGGTGCCTTGCGCGAGGGAGCAGCGGAACGCGCCGCCCACCGTGAAGCCCACGTCGAGCGCCGCCTTGGCGGCCACACGGTAAGAAATTCGTGGCGACAGCTGGCCCAGCTCGAAGCCTTTCGCGCCGCCGAACTCGTAGCCGGCGCCGATTGAGGCGGAGAGCTTCAACTTGCCCCGGTAGGCGAGCGATACGACTTCGGCGAAGCCGTCGAGGTTGGCCGCGGATGGGATCGCGAGGGGCCAGCGGAGTTCCGCGAAGAACTTCGTCAGCGCGGTGCGGGTCCCGGTCGCTCCGGGAAGTTTCACCAGCCGCAGCAGTTCGCAGTCGCCCTCCGTGTTCAGTCCGAGCCCGACCTGGGCGATACCAACTGGGCCGGCTGCACCTGCCGCGAGCGCAGCCGCGGCCGAGGCGGACCAGACGAGGTAGATCTCCCCGGGGGCGAGCGCGTTCGCAGGCAGCAGTTTCGCGGTCACGAAGGGTTTGGTGAGGGTGTGTTCGCCGAGATCGGACGCGGACACCACGGCGACCGCAGTGCGGAGCTCGGCGTGGCCGCCGAGCGAGAGCTTCAGCTTGTTGAAGGTCCCGATCTCCGCCGGCTTGCCGTTGCCGGGAGTCGTGAGGTCGGCCCGGGCGAGATCGCCGCTCGACTCGCCCAAGGGCCGGTCGTTGAGCAGGGCATCCTGCCAGTGGTCGATCTCGACTTGCACGTTTCCGGCCGGGGCCGGGAATGCGTTCTTCAGGGCATCGGGTGTGATGATGATGTTCATGGCTGAGTACGAACGAGCGGACGGTTGGCGTGGGAGAGGGCGGGTGCGGCCGGGGCCGCGGCAGGCGCGTGTGGGGGTGGCGCTGGGAGAGAAACGGCGGCCCCGGCGGCGCGGGGAAGGCGGCCCGGTGCGGGAGCCCTGGGGACGGCGGCGGTACGGAAGCGGCGATCGGGCGAGGGCGGCGGCGCCCGCGGCGGGAGCGTCAGCGCGGGGAACGGGCGGACTTCTCGAGGAAGCCGCAGTAGAGCTTCATGCTATGGTCTCGTACGGTGGTGGCGGCGGCCTTCTTGAAGTCCTCGAGCGCGTTGGTTGCGAAGTTGAGGAAACGACACCAGTAGCCGATGTCGCGTTGGAGCTGACCGCGGTCGTCGATGTAGACCATCGCGCCGACATGCTCGTAGCGGACGGGCTCGGCGTGGCCGGGCAGTGGCAGGCGGCGGGGCGGCACCCGGGTGACGAGGTCCTCGTTGTTGACGATGCGGTAGGCGCGTCCGGCGAACTCGGTGTCGAAGTATCCGACGAAGGCGGAGTCGCCCACGCGCGGGCTGCCGAACGTGTGGACGCTGTGCACGGGAAACTCGTGCCGGCGGGCGAGGTAGGCGGCGGCCAGCGTCGCCAGCGCTCCGCCAAGGCTGTGGCCGGTGACGTGGAGCATCACCCCCTGTTGTGCGAGGTGTTCCACGGCCTCGTCGAGCGAGGTCTGGATGCTCGCGAACGCCTCCGCGAAACCGCGGTGCAGGCGGCCGGGCAGCCCGAGTGCCGCGCCGTCTTGCATGGCTGCTTTCGCATCGGTGATCCAGTCGCGCAGGACGCTCGGCTCGGTCCCGCGGAACGCGAGCACGGCGACGCCGGCGCCGACCGCGAGATAGGCCTCGGTGCCGGTCTTCGGGTCGCGCAGCGGCGGTGCGGCGAGCGCGAGCCCCTGTTCGGCGAACCATCCTTCCACCGCCGGAGGTTCGAGGTAGGCCTTGTCGGCGGCCATCCCGAGCCAATAGGCCCGGGCGGCGGAGAACTCGGTGCGGGGATCGACGAGGGCATCGAGCAGCGGTGGCAGGGGCCGCGCCGCGGCGGCGCCATGGAGCGCGTTGAGCGGCCCCGCGTTCGCGGCGTTGGCGGAGGCGGGCGCCGGGGTGGAGCCCTCGGTGGGACTCTTCGGCTTCTCGGCCTCGGCGCCGGCGGCCGAGCGGAGCTTCACGAGCCGGCCGAGCAGATCGAACCAGAAGGGGGCGCCGAGACAGACGGCCAGAGCGCTGGCGAGCAGGCCGCCGATTTTCGCGAGATAGGAGGTGAGGCCGGGCTCCCCGCCGGTATCCGAATTCTTCAGGTAGATGAAGTTGTCCTCCGTCTCGGGCATCCAGCCGATGGGGAAGCCGACCTTCGTGAGGTCGCGGAGCTGACGCACGTTGCCCTGGAGATCGGCGCGCAGCGCGGCGACGGTCGTGTCGCCCGCGGGAGCGGTGGTTGGGGGCGTTTCGCGGACCAGTGTCGCGGCCTGCTGGGCCACCTGCTCGCGTAGCGAGGGATTCTGGTAGAGCACGTAGGCGATCCGGATCGCGTCGCAGTTCAGGGCGAGGGCGAGTCCGAGGCCGACGAACAACAGCGCGCGCTGCACCAACCGGCGGTATTCGCCGCTGGTACGTTTCATGGCTTCGTCGAACCAGCGCACGATCTCGGCCTTGAACGCGGTGGTGAATTCCGTCGCCTCGGGCGGAACCTGGCGGAGCAGGGCCAGCAGGCGGTCCTGCAAGTCGTTGTTGGCGCCCGGGCTGCTGGGCAGATGGGTGCGGATCGTATGCTCCCACGCGGCCGCCGTCGGGGGGATGCGGCCCGCTCGTCCCTGGCCGCTGGCCAGATCGAGCACGACCGTGGCGAAGAGACTGGAGTCGAGGTAGGCGGGGGCGGCGGATTTCGGCAGGATATAGGCCCCGGTTTTCCGGGAGGCGCACTTCACCCGGGACCAGAGGCCCTCCTGGTCGTCGCAGTCGGCGAGGGGCTGTTCTTCGAAGAGGGGGCGGAGCAAGGGATGTCCCCAAAACGAGAGCACCAGCGGTGCCTCAACCAGCGCGGCCACCGAGTCCCGCAGGAGGCGGTTGCGCCATTTGCGGAGGGCAGCGAGGAGCTCGACGAGGACGGAGCCGAGCGTGGAGAGGAGGAAGAACATCAGCACAAGGCCGATGGCGACATCGAGCAAGGACGGCAGATTCATGCGGTCACACTCCGCGGGGGGGGCGGATGGTTGACGTTGCGGTGTTGCGACGAGAAGGGACGGGCCCTCGCGTCGATCCTGTGGTGCCCGGGGCGCTGCCCCGGCACCGTGTACCTCGACTGGAAAAGCGGGCCGGGGGTCGGCCCGCGTGGGGTTACGAGCGGGGCGCCGCCGGTGGGCGCGGCGGCGCGGCTTCGACTCCAACTGACCCAAGGACGGATGCGTTCTGCATGGCGGGTTTGCGGTGGTGCCTGTGGCTCGCGAGCGGTGAGGGGGACGCTCCGATTGCGGCGGAGCCCAGTCTCGAACGCCGTATTTGGCAAGCGTCGCGTTGTGCCATTTCTATAATGACAGTGGATTACGGACTGGAAAACCAGCCGGGACCGCTTCCCTTCGCGGACTGTATGCTCGCGATCATTGCCTTGTTTCTCGCCGGGGTGGGATTGTTCTTTCACGGCCTGTCAGGGCTGCGACAGAGCTGCCAGGGCGTCGCGAGCCGGCGCGCGCGCCGCTGGCTGGCGAAGTGGGCGCGGTCGCCGTGGTTGGCGGGCTGCGGCGGCGTCGCGCTCGGCGGCCTGACCCAGAGCGTGACGGCGGTGGCGTTCATGGTCGCGAGTCTGGTGGGAGGCGGCTTGCTTTCGTTGGGACAGGCGCTGCCGATCGTGGTGGGGGCGAACCTCGGCACGGCGCTGCTGGTGCTGGTGGCGAGCTTCGATGTGCACCTGACGGTACTGTTGCTACTCGGCCTCACCGGCGTGGCGGCGGCGCTGGATCTCGGGGGGCGGGCGCGCTCCGTGCTCGGAGGGTTGTTCTTCGCGGCGCTGCTGTTCTTCGGTCTGCGCCAGATGCGGGAGGCGCTTGCGCCGTGGCCCCAGACCGCGGGTTTCGCCGAGGTGGCGGCGGTGGCGCGGAGTTCGTTGCTGGCGACCTTCGCGCTCGGCGCGGTATTGAGGCTGCTCATCCAGTCGTCCCCGGCGGTGGCGATCGTCGCGATCACGTTCTGGCGCGCTGGCGTGCTGGGGCCGGAGCAGGCGATCGCGATGATGTTCGGCACCGGCCTGGGCGTGGGCGGGGCCGTGTTCCTGCTGTCCTCGAACCTGCGCGGGGTACCCCGGCAGATCGCCCTGTATCAGGCGTTGTTGAGCATGGCGGCCTCGGCGGCGGCAGGCGGGCTGTTGGCGGTCGAGCGGGCGACGGACTGGCCCTTGCTCGTCCATCATCTGGGCGCGCTGCCGGGGGGCGAGACGCTGCGGCTGGCGTGGGCCTTCGTCGCCATGCAGGTCTTCGCCGTCGCGTTGGCGGTCGTGGGGCGGCGGTGGGCGGCGCCGGTGCTGGAGCGGCTCGCTCCCGCGCCGCTTGAACAGGAGCTGGGGCGACCGGCCTATATCCACGATTCGGGGCTGGCGGATCCCGAGTCGGCCCTGGAGCTGGCCGCGAAGGAACAACAGCGGCTGCTCGGCTGGGTGCCTCGCCTGCTCGACGCGGTGCGGGCCGAGACCGCGGGGACGGCGATCCCGGCCGCGAGTCTGCATCGCGCGGCGCTCTCGGTGGGCGGCGAACTGGACGAGTTTCTCGGGGAGATCGGCACGCGCCGTTTCGATGCCGTGACGATGAAGCGGTGGTTGACGTTGCGGAGGCGGCAGGAGCTGGTCGTCGCCTTGGGCGCGACGGTTTATGAGTTCGCGGCCGCCTGGGAACGGTTGGGGGACTGCGAGCGGATGCGCCGGGCCTGGGCGGAGGGATTGCATGCGCTCGCGGCCGAGGTGGTCGATGCGCTCGAGCGGCCGGCGCAGGCGGATCTTGCCCTGCTTCTGGCGATGACCGCCGATCGCGGGGAGATGATGGAGAACCGGCGACGCGGCATGCTCGACGCCGCACCCGGTCTGGCCCCGGAGGCGCAACTCGAGTTGATCCACTTCACGGCGCTGTTCGAGCGGGCGGTGTGGTTGCTGCGGCAACTCGTCCAGTCGCTCGGGAGCGAGGAGTCGGTGCACTCGGCGGGCGCGATCGAGTCGCCGTCCCGGTGAACGCCGATGAGTGTTCGGAGCCCGCCCGCGTTCCGTCGCCGGAAAGGCCAACGAGCTGGCTGGTGCTCCGAACACTGCGGACCGCTCGTGAGGCGCGGGGCATTGAGACGGTTGAAACGGCGCGCACGCGGTCCGACGGCGTCCCTCCGTGCGCGGGCGGTACCATCATGGATTCGTGGCAATCGCGTGGTGGCTCAGGCGGATGCGGCAGCCACCGGGATCGCGAGCACGTCGTTCGGGTAGGATTTCTCTCCGAGGGTGAACGCCCAGTCTCCGACCTTGCGCCAGCCGAGGGCGTGGTAGAAGGCGCGGGCGCGGGTGTTGCCGGAGTACATGGTGAGCCAAAGCGCGATCGCGTCGGCCCCGACGGCGGACGCGTGGCAGCGTTGCAGGAGCGCGCGACCGATCCCGCGGCGGGCGAAGCGGTCGAGAACGTAGAGCCGGGACACCTCGGCCTGCCGCGGGTCGCGGACGTGCTCGGTGCACCTGCCGAGCCGCAGGTCGACGAACCCGACCGGGCCCTCCGCGGCTTCGGCGAGCCAGAAGACTGTGGCCGGGGCGGCGAGGGTCGCAGCGAGTCGCGCGGCGGTGAATTCGCCGAGCACGTACTCGGCGTAGTCGGTGGGGACGCCCTGGTCGCAGTACGTGGCAATCCAGACCGCGGCCGCGAGGGCGGCGAGCGCGGGGGCGTCGGCCGCGGTGGCGCGGCGGAAATGGATCGGAAGCTGGACGGCGGGCGCGGTCATGACGGCGGCTGCGATGGTGTAGCGCGGCGGTGTGCTTCGGCGAACGATAACTGGGAGCGGCGCGCGGCAGTGGCAGGGTGTGACGCCGGCCACGGCCAACACCCGATTCGGTTCGCCTCGCGTCACGCTCCGCTGGGGCGCCGGCGAAATCCGCGACCTGCGCATGGGCAAGGGGCTGCCCATGGCGGGCCGCGGCGCTGAAAAAAAGGCGGCGCTCGGTTGAGCGCCGCCGTAGGGAGGATCCGCGAGTTGTGTCCGTTTACTGGAGCTCGAGCACGACGATCGACTTGGCCGGGAGCGTCGCGGTGAGCTTGCCGTCGGCGACCTTGGCGCCGGTGAAGGCGGCCGGCGCGACGGTGTTCGGTGCGGCGAAGGTGTTGTGCGAGTCCAGCGCAGGGGCGGTGAGGATGCGACCGGCGGCGCCCTTGGCCGCCAGGCCCACGAACGAAGTCGAGACGGTGGCGCTCTCGTTGGGCAGCACGTTCACCAGCGCGAGGTAGACCTTGCCGTCCTTGGCGCGCGCGGCGGTGGCGCTCACGGCGGGAATCTTGTCCTTGCCGTAGGCGTAGTCCGGCGTGACGAGGCTGACCGGGAGCGACGTGGCGCCCTGGAACGGTTTGTACATCTCGAACGCGTGGTACGTGGGAGTGAGCAGCATCTTCTCCTTATCGGTGAGGATCATCGCCTGGAGCACGTTCACGATCTGCGCGATGTTGGCCATCGTGACGCGATCGGCGTGTTCGTGGAAGATGTGGAAGTTGAGCGCGGCGAGCAGGGCGTCGCGGATCGTGTTCTGCTGGTAGAGGAAGCCGGGGTTGGTGCCGGGCTCGACATCGGTCCAGATGCCCCACTCGTCGACGACCATGCCGACCTTCTTCTCCGGGTCGTACTTGTCCATGATCGCGAGGTGCTTGGTGACGAACTCCTTCATGCGCAGGGTGTACTTGAGCGTGGAGAAGTACTGGTCCTCGGCGAAGCCGATGGAGGGGCCCTTGCTGCCCTTCCAGCTGTCGGTCGGCAGCGTGTAGTAGTGGAGGGCGAGGCCGTCCATCTGCTGGCCGGCGATCATCATCATCTTCTCGGTCCAGTCGTAGTCGCCGCCGCTGGCGCCGCAGGCGATGCGCTGGATCTTCGTATCGGAATAGTTCTTAACGAAGGTGTTGTAGCGGCGATAGTTGTCGGCGCAGAACTCGGCGCGCATGTTGCCGCCGCAGCCCCAGCTCTCGTTGCCGATGGCGAGGTAGGGGACCTTCCAGGGCTTGTCGCGGCCGTTCTGGCGGCGGAGGTTGGCCATGGGGGAATCGGCGGGGGACGTCATGTACTCGACCCACTCCATCGCCTCCTGCACGGTGCCGCTGCCGACGTTGAGGCAGATGTACGGCTCGATGTTGAGCATCTCGCAGAGCTCGAGGAACTCGTGCGTGCCGAAATGGTTGTTCTCCACCACGCCACCCCAGTGGGAGTTGAACATCGACGGGCGCTTCTCGCGCGGACCGATGCCGTCGCGCCAGTGATACTCGTCGGCGAAACAGCCGCCGGGCCAGCGCAGCTGCGGGACCTGGAGGTTCTTGAGCGCCGCGAGCACGTCGTTGCGGTAGCCCTTGGTGTTCGGGATGGGCGAGTCGGGGCCGACCCAGATGCCCTCGTAGATGCAGTGGCCGAGGTGTGCGGAGAACTGGCCGTAGATGTTCTTGTTGATGACCGGGCCGGGCTTCGACGCGTCGAGGACGAGCTGGGCGTCGGCGGCGGAGGTGAGCGGAGCGAACGCGGCGAGCGCGAACGCGGCCGCGCCGGACAGGGATAACAGGGTTGGGGGACGCATGAGAGTCGCGACAGTGTGCGGGCTTCCCGGCGAAAACCAATCGCCGGGCACTTGACCGTCATGTGGACGCCGGCGCGCTGCGCCCACCGACTCGACTGAACCGAGCCTGCCCATGAATCCACGCGGATGAAAACGATCGCCGGGAGGGGCGAGGCCCGGGGCGACCGCGGTGCGCGTGTGCGGCACCCGGGGCGCTGCTCCGGGCGGCGCGCCGAGCGGGGCCGCTCGCGGCTTCTGCTCCCCGGTGTTGGCCCAGGGGTAACCATTCGGTCGAGTGCCGAGCGACGGGCCGCTCGGTCCCAGAGGAGAACGAGCGGTGTAGTTGCGCAGGAAGTGCGCCTCCGCCGGTTTGGCTCTCGTCCCTCGACGCTCGCCTCTCGACTGCCTGATCGCGGCTCAGAGAAACGGCCGGCGATCCAGCACGAGACGGAGCGGTCTGGGCGTGCGGAGGAAGCCGGGCAACGCCTCCTGCACGACGGCCAACGAGCACATTCCGGCGAAGAGCGTATGCAGGTCGTTCAGGCCCTCGTCGGTGGCGGGGTCGAGGCGCAGGACGGAGCCGACGAGTTGCTCGGAGATCTCCTCGATCACGGCGCGCGTTTCCGCCGCGCGGTACGGCGTGCGTTTCTGCAACGAGCGCAGGGTGTAGAGGAAATCGATCTCGTTCCACGAGAGCCCGCGGCCCATCGGCGGGAGCTGGCCGGTGCGACCGAGTTCGAGGCAGAAATCGACGAGGGGCTCGGTGAAACGGAGCGAGCGCCGAGCGTGGTCGTGGTTGAAGAGGTAGTGGAAGCTGCTGGCGAGGTGGTGGAAGAGCGGCGCACCGCGGAGCCGGCCGGAGTCGTCGCGGATGCAGCCGCGTCGCCAGAGTCCGGTGGCGGGGTCCTGGTTCTCCCAGAGCCATTCGAAATACCAGTTGGACCACTCGTCCGGCACGTCGCCAGCGAGGACCATCGCGCCGTAGATGCCGGCGCCGCGGTGCGACTCGCCCCACGGCTGGTGCGTCCAGTCGAGCGATTCGAGGAGGGCGCGCAGGCCGTCGCGGGTGGCGTAGGGCGCGAGGCCGCGGAGCGGGTGCAGCGGCCGGGCGTCGAACAGCTCCAGGGCGCCGACGGTGAACGCGGTCGCGTGAAGCGGGTGGTGTTGGGTATCGGTGAAGAGGCCGGTGTCCGGATTCTGGTGGCGCCGGAGTTCGGCCAGCCAGGCGGCGCGTTCCGGACCCTCGCCGGGGAGTTCGCCGAGGGTGTAGAGGAGG
>JAEXPQ010000236.1 GCA_023446735.1 Verrucomicrobiota bacterium | reverse complement strand
GGCGCCCGCCGGGGGGGGGGGCCCCCCCCGCCGGGGGGGGCCCGGGCCGTCGTCGAGAGCTGAGGGCGGCCGTCCAGGCAAGCGAGGCTTCGCGGCGTCGCCGGCTCTCCGTTTTACGGCGCGACCGGTTTGCCGGGCTCGGGAAACACCGCGACGACCTCGACTTCGAGCACGTACTCGGGCTGGAAAAGGCGCACGACCTGCACCCAGGTCGCGGCGGGAAAGTCGGTGCCGTAGTACTTCTTGCGGACGTCCTTGGCGGCCTTCAGTGCCTCAAGATCGGTCGTGTACGCGTTCTCCTTCACGACATGGCGGAAATCGAGTCCGTAGTGGGCGAGGGTGGCCTTGATGGAGCCGAAAGCGGCGTCGATCGCCTGGGGCATGGGGCCGGCGCCGACGGAGCCGGAAACGTAGAGCGTGTTGCCCACGCGCACGGCCTGGGCGTACCCGATCTCATTCTCCCACGGGCCGAGGTTGAGCTTCTCCTTGCGGAGTTCCTGGGCGGGCAGGGTGGTGGCGAAAAGGGCGAGAACGAGGGGGAACAGCAGGTGTTTCATGGTACAGGGTGACAGGGAAATCCCGCAGGGAACGGCTTTCCCCGGACGGATGGCGGAAAAAAAGCGCGCCCGGGAGCGGCGCGCTTTGTGGTGATCGGGAGCGTGGGGCCGCACCTCAGCGGTGCAGCGCGATCTCGAGCAGTTCGTCGACGCTCGTGTCCGCCACGCACTGGTAGCGGTCGCTGGCGCCGTAGTAGAGCTTGATGGAACCGTCGGGCTCGACCACATGCGAGGAGGCGAACACGCAGTTCGGGGTGTGTCCGGCATTCTCGTACGGCTCCTCGGGGGTGAGGATGCACTCGTCGCCCACGCGGATGAGCTTCGAGGGGTCGGCGAGGTCGGCGAGCGCGACGCCGGCGTGGTAGAGGAACTCGTATTCGCACACGACGGAGACGGCGTGGAAGATGATCAGCCAGCCGGCCTTGGTGCGGATGGGAGTGCCGCAGGGGCCGATCTTGCCCCAGCCGAAGGAGCAGCGGCCCTTGTCCATGAGCAGGCTGGATTGACCCCAGAACTTGAGGTCGGGCGAACGCGTGACCCAGATCTCGCCGAGGGCGTTCGGGCGCTCCAGGGCGGTGTAGAGGCCGTCGATCTTCTCGGGGAACAGGACGGTGTTGCGGAAGCCCGTGCCGGTGATGAAGCCCTCCCACTTGAAGGTCTTCATGTCCTTCGAGGTCATGTGGCCCATGCGGGCGTCGGATCCGTGGCAGCAGAACGTTATGTGGTACGTGTCGCCGATCTTGGTCAGGCGCGGATCGTACTGCACCCGGGCGTACTTGCGGTATTCCGGATCGTCGGGCATCGGGATGATCTCGCCGATCTTCCAGCCGTCGTAGCCGTTCTTCGATTCGGCGAGGCAGAAGAAGTTGTAGAAGTTGTAGCCTTCGCAGCGCAGGACCATCACGTAGCGGCCGTCGTGCTTGACGACGGAGCTGTTGAAGATGCCGCGGCAGGAGAACGGCACCATGTCGGCGGTGACGATCGGGTTCTTCTTGTAGCGGCGGACCGGGCGGCCTTTGGCGTAGACGCGTTTCTCCGGGAATTGGAGCGATTTGGATTTCTTCATGTTTTCGACGGGGGAAAAAGGCGTTTTGTCGGCGCGCCGCGCCACTGGCGAGCAAATCGCGCTAAATCGGGAGGCACGCGGTCGCGGCCAGACCATGGCCGGCGGGCCATGGCGATACCGTCACCACCTCCGGTGGCACGGCAGGGCGGCGGGTTCGCCCCCGCGCTTCGGAGCGGGCACCCGCACGCCGGCCCACGCCGCAGTCGGATGGCTGCACCTCAGATTTCCAGTACGGCAGCGCCGACCGAATCGGCGAGCAGGCGGCCGCGGTGAGTGAGCCGCAGCACCTCCGGCGCGGCCCACTCGGCGACGCCTTCGGCGACCAGCCGCGCCGCGAGCGCGCGGTAGGCGGACCAGTTCGCGGTGGGGAACCGTCGCTGCGCGGCGGCAAGGTCGACACCAGCGTTGCAGCGCAGGCCGAAGATTAGGGTGTCGGCGGCGAGCAGCGCGGGGGTGAGCGGTGTGCGATCCATCGTGCCGCGCCGGCCCGCGGCGAGATCGGCGCGCCAAGCGGCAAGGTCCGGCGGATTCTGGTAGCGCCAACCGCCGTGCTGCGAGGCGCCGGAGGGGCCGAAGCCGAGCCACTGCTGCATCGCCCAAGTGTTGAGATTGTGGCGGCAGGCGTGGCCTGGGCGTGTGTAGTTGGAAATCTCGTATTGCGAGAAGCCCGCCGCGCCGAGCTCGTCCCAGGTCGCCTCGTAGAACGTGGCCTCTTTCTCCACGTCGAGCGTCACCTTGCCCTGCGAGAGTTTCACGAAGAGCGCGGTGTCCTCCTCGAAGGTGAGGCAGTACGTCGAGATGTGGTCGGGGGCGAGCGCCACTGCGGCGGCGAGGTCGGCCCGCCAGCTCGCGGCGTCCTGTCCGGGCACGGCGAAGATCAGGTCGAGGTTCACGGAGGCGAAACCGGCGGCGCGCACGAGGTCGTACGCGCGCAGCGCCTGCTCCTTGGTGTGGCGCCGGCCGAGGGCGGCGAGCAGATCGGGCTGCAGGCTCTGCACTCCGAGCGAGATGCGCGTCACGCCGCCGTCGCGCAGCGCGGTGAGCCGCTCCTTGGTGACCGTGCCGGGCGCCATCTCCACGCTCCATTCGGCGGGGGCGGCGGCCAGGTTGCCGCGCACGAGCGTGCAGAGTTCGGTCAGGTGCTTCGGCGGCAGCAACCCGGGCGTGCCTCCGCCCCAGAAGACCGTCTCGGCCCGCAGCGGCGTGGGGACGAGCGCGAATTCGGCGGCCATCTCGCGCAGATAGCGGGCGAGATCGTCGCCTTCCGGCCGCACTTGGTAGAACGCGCAGTACTCGCAAGTCGTGGAACAGAACGGGACATGCACGTACACACCGAGCGGAGCCGCCTCGGCTTTTTCTTGCTCTGCCTGCGCCGCGAACGTTAGAGATTCCGACATCTGCGCCGGCCACCACGCAACGAAACGCCGGCTCCAGCAAACATTTATGCAACATTCGCAGGCTTCTTCCTGGAAACGCGCCCTTGCCCTGTCCGCCGCCACGCTCGCGCTGGTCCTGACGGGCTGCACTTCGACCATCGTCAACATGACCTCGGACACGGTGGCCGAGAACCCGTCCTCGATCTACACGATCACGGCCCGGGTGAAGCCCAATGAGACCGAGCTCGTGAAGGGCTCGCTCAAGGTCCAGATCGTCATCGACGGCCAGATCCACCCGATGGTCGCCAGCCCGCTTGGCGACGGCCTTTTCGAGTTCGATTATCACATGCCCGCCGGCCGCACCGAGGCGACCTACTACCTCCTCGTGAACTACGCCGGCATGCGCAGCAACATGGTCTTCCCGGTCGAGGAGTACACCGAACTGCGCACCATCAAGCTCACCAACCGCTACGTCTACACGCTCGAGGCCGTGCGCGGTCCGATCGGTTCGCGCATCGCCATCGTCGGCCGCGGCTTCACCCCGCAGGACGTCGTCTACCTCGACAGCGTGCCCGCCCGCACGGTGTTCGAGTCGCCCAACGCCATCGCGTTCTCGGTGCCCGCCGTCCCGGCCGGCCGGGCCTACGAGGTCTCGCTCAACAACGGCACCACGAGCCAGAAGGTGGGCTCGTTCCGGGTCGACGGGCTCTCGCTCTCGGTCATGCCGGAGTCGCTCAACCTCACCACCGGTGGGAAGACCTCCCTCTCGTTCGCGCTCGGCACGCCGGCGCCCGAAGGCGGCCTGCTGATCGATGTGAGCACCGACATCCCGAAGTCGGTCATCATGCCCGAGGTGATCATTCCGGCCGGCGCCACGACCGCCACGATCACGGTGAAGGGCGGCCAGCCCGGCACGGGCAACCTCTTCGTCAACGGAGCCGGCACCGGCGAGATCACGATTCCGGTCACCGTCTCCGCGCGCTGAGCGACCTCGGTCTCGCGAATTACATGACAGCCGGCTCCCCCGTGGGGCCGGCTGTTCCGTTGGGTGCCCAAGTTGCGGGGCGGGGCGCCCGCGGGCGGGGCGTCGCGTTTCTTGCGCCGGCGGCATGGTACGACCTTTGGGGGTTGCGCCCGTCGGGTCCGCCCCGGCCTAATCGTCGCGATCCATCCACGATGTCCGTACTTCCCGAACCTCTGCCCCAAAAGGTTCATTACGGCTGTGGCGGCAACATCCTGCCGGGCTGGCTCAACCTCGACGGGTTCGATGCGTGCTACCCGTGGGAAACGGTCGCCCCGGAACTCAAGGCGCAGATCCTGCGCATGGACCTCGCCGGCCGGCATCCGTTTCCCGACGACCATTTCCGGTTCGGCTTCTCCGAACATTTCCTCGAGCACCTCGACCAGGCGGAGTCGCTGGTCTTCCTCGCGGAGTGCCACCGGACGTTCGCTCCGGGGGGCGTGCTCCGCCTGGCCTTCCCGGGCCTGCGCGGTGTCCTGCAGCGCCATTATCGGTGCAGCGATTTCGCAGGGGCGGCGCAGGGCCGGCATGAGGCGTTCACGCTGTGGAGCCACAAGCACTTCTATTGTGAGGAGAGCCTGACCTTGGTGGCTCGCCACCTGGGTTTCTCGCGAGCCGATGTCGTTCCGACCAGCAGGTCGGAACATCCGGAGTTGCGCGACCGGGAGCTGCGCAACAAGCCCGAGCAAGCGGCCTTCAATCTCGTCATGGAGTTGACGAAGTAGGTCCGGCGATGGGCCTCGGAAAGCCTGCCTCTGTCTCAACGCGAGTATTTCACTCTTCCGTTGAGGGCGTAAGCGGGGCGCTGGAGCAGCGCGAATTCGCCGGAGTTACGATCCGACACGGCGGGGCGAAAACCTCGTCGGCTCTCGCCCCGGGTGAGCGATTCTCGGGGCAAAGGGGTGGGAGAAGCCCTCGGGGTGGGCGCCTTGTTTCGGGGATGGTTGACGATGCGAAAAAGCCGGGCTCCCCGAAGGAAGCCCGGCTGTGAGCAATTGACGGTCGACGGCGCCGGCTCAGCGACGACGCGGCACCGTCCCGGAGCTCAGATCGCGGTCTCGCCGCGTTCGTCGGTGCGGATGCGGATGACCTCCTCGAGCGGCGCGACGAAGATCTTGCCGTCGCCGATCTTGCCGGTCTTGGCGGCGGCGACGACGGTGTCGACGACCTTGCCGACGAGCGCGTCGGCGACGGCGACCTCGAGCTTCACCTTCGGCAGGAAGTCGACGGTGTACTCGCTGCCGCGGTAGATCTCGGTGTGTCCCTTCTGGCGGCCGAAGCCCTTGACCTCGGTGACGGTCATGCCTTCGACGCCGATGGCGGACAACGCGTCCTTCACTTCCTCCAGCTTGAAGGGCTTGATGATGGCGGTGATGAGTTTCATGGTGTGTGTATCAGGCTCTCGGTTGCTGGATCAGTAGATGTAGCCCTCTTCGCCGTGTTCGGCGAGGTCGAGGCCTTGGCGTTCGACATCCGGGGCGGCGCGCAGGCCGATGGTCACCTTCACGAGGTAGGCGATCACGATGGTGCCGACGACCGACATGAGGATCGTGAGGCCCATGGCCTTGGCTTGTTCAAGCCAGAGGCCGCCGTCGGTGACGAGGCCGGCGAGACCGTTCTTGGCGGCGTAGGAGCCGGTGAGGTTGGCGTTCACGTCGCTGGTGGCGAGGAAGCCGGTCACGAGGGCGCCCATGGTGCCGCCCACGGCGTGCACGCCAAAAGTGTCGAGCGCGTCGTCGTACTTGAGCCAGCCCTTGAGCTTGGTGCAGGCGACGTACGGGATGGAGCCGGCGAGCAGGCCGATCAGCACGGCGCCCGAAACATCGGTGAAGCCGGCGGCGGGCGTGATGACGACGAGACCGGCGACGGCGCCCGAGCAGAAACCGAGGATGGAGGGGTGCCCGCGGGTGATCCATTCGAGCATCGGCCAGACGAAGGCGGCGACGGCGGCGGCCACGGTGGTGGTCATGAAGGCGTTGGCGGCGACGCCGTCGGCGGCGAGGGCCGAGCCGGCGTTGAAGCCGTACCAACCCACCCAGAGGATGCCGGTTCCGACCATGCAGAGCACCATGCTATGCGGCGCCATCTTCTCCTTCAGGAAGCCCAGGCGCGGCCCGAGGATGAGGCAGAGGATGAGCGCGGACCAGCCGGACGACATGTGCACCACGGTGCCTCCGGCGAAGTCGATCGCGCGGATCGAGGCGTCGCCGTTCCAGACGCCGTTCATGCTGCCGGTCACGCCCCAGACCATGTGGGCGAGCGGGAAGTAGATGAGTACCATCCAGAGGGTGACGAAGGCGAGGATGGCGGAGAACTTCATGCGCTCGGCGATCGCGCCGACGATCAACGCCGGGGTGATGATCGCGAACATCATTTGGTACATCGCGAACACGTTGTGCGATACCCAGTACGAGTAGTCGGTGTTGGGCGCGGAGGTGACTCCCTTCAGGAAGAAGAATTCGCTGCCCCCGAGGAAGTGGCCCAGGAAGCTGCCGCTCTCGGTGAAGCTCTTGCCGAACACGAAGCTATAGCCGAAGGCCCACCAGAGGATCGTGACTAGGCCGGCGATGCCGAGGCATTGCGCCAGGACCGAGAGCACGTTCTTGCTGCGGACCAGGCCGCCGTAGAACAGCGCGAGACCGGGCAGCGTCATGAAGAGCACGAGGGCCGCGCAGGTCATCATCCAGCCGTTGTGGCCGGGGCCGGGAACGCCCGCGAGGGCGGCACCGGGATCGGTGTTGTTGACGTAGGCTTCGAGGGCGGCGATGCGCTCTTCCGGGGAAGGCGTCGCGGGAGCATCGGCGGCTACGGCGCACCACGAGGTGGCGGCCAACCCCAACGCGAGCAGAACGGAGCGTGGAGAGAGGAGTGTGCTGAGCATAGTCGGGGCCGGTTTAGCAGCCACGATGCCAGCGTTGCCGGGGATTGTGATTTCCCGACGTTTATGTCGAGTTTGCCCGGGGCGCGCCCGGTGTGGGCGTTTTTGCGCAATCCGTTCGGGCCGCAAGCGCCGGTTCCTACGCGGAGGGCGTTTTCGATGAGCGGATTGGCGGGAAAACGCCGCTCCCCAACGCACCTAACACCGATTCGATTCCCAGCGACACAAACAGAGCGGCAGTTGTGGGGGCCGCGCTAGCGCTGAGATGGTGGGAGCGCGGTGGGCAGAGTGCTCGTTTGTGGGGGTTCGGCCGTTTCGGAAAAACCTGAAGCGCGTGCGGGCAATATGCGGGAATTCACCGTTGAATGCCAGGTGGCGCGCTCACCCTGTCGCTCGCACTGTCTCGTGGCGGGGGACGAGCGCGGGGCGGGCCCTCCTCGGACCAGCGGTGATGGTCGAAGCAGCGAGTCGGGCCGTGGAATTCATCCCGCTTTCCGTGCGGCATGGTTGGCCGACCGGTGCGACGGTCGGATATCGGAGGGGCGCCTCGGCCACTGATCGGGCCCGACTCCGGCTGTGGACTACAGCCCGCGAGCAGGTACGGCGGCGTTCGGACCGGGCTCGCCTTTCGCGGCGGGAAGGCCGCGCCTCTGTCGGGAGCGATGAGGAACTGTGCGGAGATCTCGTCCTCCCTGGGGCGCCCCTGACGTGAAACGTGCTGCTATCCGCACGGGCGGAAGCCGGACCAATGCCGCGAGGGCCGCTGCGAGACGGTTTCCCGCTCGGGTCGGAGTCGCTCGGGTTCGCGTCCTACTCGTAGCGACGCCGCAGATTGCTGGGCAGGATCCCGAGCTCGTCGCGGTACTTCGCGACGGTTCGGCGGGCGATCGGAATGCCACGCGCGGTGAGCATGCCCACGAGCTCCTGGTCGCTGCGGGGCTTGGACACCTCCTCGTCCTCGATGAGCGCCTTGATCATGTCCTTGACGCTCGTGTTCGAGATCGAGGCGCCGTCCTGGGACTCGTAGCCGGAAGTGAAGAAGAACTTCATCGGCAGCACGCCGTGCGGGGTACGGATGAACTTGTTGGCGATGGCCCGGCTGACGGTCGTCTCGTGCACCCCGACCGCGTCGGCGATTTGGGTCATCGTCAGGGGGCGGAGCTTCGAGAGGCCCTCCTCGAAGAAGGCGAGCTGCACCTTGATGATTTCGCGGGTGATGCGCTCGATGGTGCGCTGGCGTTGCTCGATGGAGTTGATGAGGAACTTCCCGGCGCGCATCTTCTCGCGCAGGTAGGCGCGGTCCGGATCGGAGAGTTTTCCTTTGGCGATGATCTCCTTGTAGGCCCGGCTGAGCCGGACGCGCGGGATGTAGTCGTCGTTGAGGATGATCGTCCACTCGTCGCCGACCTTCTCCACGGTCACGTCGGGCACGACCACACGGTTGTGGTCCTCGGCGAAGCGCCGGCCCGGGGCCGGATCGAGCAGCCCGATCTCGCCGATGGCGTTCTGGATGTCGTCGATCGGGTAGCCCATCTTGCGCGCGATGTCGGGCAGACGCCGGCGGGTGAGCAGGGCGAAATGGTCCCGGACGATGCGGGCGGCGATCGATCCGCCCCGGCCCTTGGCCTGGAGCTGGATGAGCAGGCACTCGGGGAGATCCGTCGCGCCGATACCGATGGGATCGAAGCCGTTGAGCAGCTTCTTCGCCTCCTGCACGGTCTCGAGCGGCACCTTCGCCATCAGGGCGATGTCGGAGACGGACGAGGTGAGGAAGCCGCGGTCGTCGAGGCTGCCGACGAGGTAGCGCACGGCGTCCCGCACCGCCGCCGGGCAGTCCGCCAGTTCGGCCTGCTCCATGAGGTGTTCCTGGAGAGACGGTTCGCCGACGAGCGAGTCGAAGAAATGCTGGCGCCGCTCGGCGTCCTCGGAGGTGTAGGATTCACCGTCGCCGTGCTGGACGAACGAAGCGTCGTTGAAATCTTCGCCCATCTTGGCGAGGACCTCGAACTCGCGGTCGAACTGCATCTCCTCGCGTTGGTCGGACGAGTCGCTGGCGTCCGCCTCCGCCTGGTTCTTCTCCAGCGAGACGTTCTCCATCGGCAGCTCCTCGAGCACCGGGTTGCTCTGCAGCTCCTCGGCGATGGTGGCGCGCAGGTCGAGCGCCGCCACCTGCAGGATCTTCAACGACTGCCGCAGCTGCGGCGCCAGCACGAGCGACTGGGTCTGGCGTTGACCGAGGTGTTGGGAGAAACCGTGTTGCATTCCGTGGGACGAGCGGGCGCCGCGGAGGCGGCGGGCGTTGGTGGGCGATCAAAAGGACCAGCAGGCTGCACGCGGCATGCCAGCGGCGCAAGTTACTCGTTGCGAGAATTGCGGAAGAGTCGGGCCGGGATTGACAGCCGGCGGTCGGCTTCTTCGCTGCGCGCATGGCCGCAGCGCCCACTCTGCTCTGGTTCCGCCGGGATTTGCGACTCCGCGACAACGAGGCGCTGGCCGCAGGGGTGGCGCGCGGGCGGGGAATCGTCCCGGTCTTCATCCTCGATCCGGAGGAGGCGGCGAGGCGGTGCGGGAAGGCGTCGGGTTGGTGGCTGCACGGTTCGCTCGCGGCGCTGGCGGCCGAGCTGGCGGCGCGCGGTTCGCGCTTGGTGCTGCGCCGCGGGGACAACCTGGCGGAACTGCGCGCGCTGATCGCCGAGACCGGCGCCGGGGCCGTGTATTGGAATCGCTCGTTCGAACCGGCGGGCGAGGCGGCCGAGGCGCGGGTGCGGGCGGCCCTCGGGGCGGACGGGATCGAGGTGGTCGCGGGCGAGGGGCGGTTGCTTTTCGATCCCGCCGCGGTGCGCAACCAGAGCGGCGGCCCGTTCCAGGTGTTCACGCCGTTCTGGCGGCACTGCCGGAACCGCGAGCGCGCGAAGCCGCTCGACCGGCCGGTTCCCCGATCGTTCGCGGTTCCGGGGCGGTGGCCGCGGAGCGACGCGCTCGCCGACTGGGGGCTCCGGCCGAAGCCGGATTGGGCGGCGGAGTTTCCGGAGAGCGGCGAACCGGGCGAGGCGGGCGCACAACGGCGCCTCGCGCGCTTCATCGCGGCGGCGATGGACGCCTACGATGCCGCCCGGGACCGACCCGCGGTCGACGGGACCTCGCGGCTCTCGACGGCGTTGCACTTCGGCGAACTGACGCCGCGCCAGGTGTGGGCCGCGGTGGAGGAGGCCTCGCGCGAGTCGGGGGTGATGCCGCGCAGCCGTGGCGCGCAGGTGTTCCTCGACGAGGTGGGCTGGCGGGAGTTCGCGTATCATCTGCTGTGGCATTTTCCGTCGACGCCGGAGGCGCCTTTGCGTGCCGAATACGCGTCGTTTCCGTGGCGGCGGGACGAGGCCGTGCAGCGGGCGTGGCGCCGCGGTGCGACCGGCTACCCGATCGTCGACGCGGGGATGCGGCAGCTTTGGCGCACGGGCTGGATGCACAACCGGGTGCGCATGATCGTGTCGTCGTTTTTCGTGAAGCAGCTGCTGCAACCTTGGCGCGACGGGGCGGCGTGGTTCCACGAGACGCTGGTCGACGCCGATCTGGCGAACAACACGCTGGGCTGGCAATGGAGCGCCGGGTGCGGGGCGGATGCCGCGCCTTACTTTCGCATCTTCAATCCGGTGTTGCAGGGCGGGAAGTTCGACCCGGCCGGGGCCTACGTGAGGCGCTGGGTCCCGGAGCTTGCGCGCGTGCCTGCAGAATGGATTCATTGTCCCTGGGAGGCTCCGCCGCTCGATCTGGCCGGCGCCGGTGTGCGCCTCGGCGCCGAGTACCCGCACCCGATCGTCGACCCGAAACGGGGCCGGGAACGGGCGTTGCAGGCGCTGGCCGAGTGGCGAGCGGGTCGTGACGCGGGGAGGGCTCCATGATGCGCCGCGTCGCGTTGGCCGGGGGCTCGGGGTTCGTCGGCGAGGGGTTGCGCCGGCACTGGGCGCGGCAGGGGATCGAGGTGGTGCGCTTGGTGCGCCGGCCAGCGGCCGCGCCGGACGAGGTGGAGTGGGATCCGGAACGCGGGCGGCTCGAGGTCGCACGCTTGGCGCGGTGCGATTCGCTGGTGAATCTCGCGGGCGAGAACATCGCGGCCGGGCGCTGGACCGACGCGAGGCGGGAGCGAATCCGCGGGAGCCGCGTGGCGACGACAGCGCTGCTCGCCGCCGCGATCGCGGCGGGGCCGTGGCGGCCGGGTGTGGGGATCAACGCGTCGGCCGTGGGCTTTTATGGGGACGGCGGGGATCGGGAACTCGACGAACAGTCCCCGCAGGGAACGGGTTTTCTCGCCTCGGTCTGCGGCGAATGGGAGGCGGCGACGCAGCCCGCCGGGGCCGCGGGCGTGCGCGTTGCGTGTCTGCGACTCGGGGTGGTGCTGGACCCGGCCGGCGGGGCGTTGGCGCGGTTGACGCGGGTTTTCCGGGCCGGCTTGGGCGGGCCCCTGGGCGACGGGCGGGCGTGGATGAGTTGGCTCACGCTCGACGAGTTGTGCCGGGCGGTCGATTTCGTGGGGGCGGACGAACGAATCGCCGGACCGGTCGACGCGACGCGGCCCGATCCGGTGCGCAACGCGGATTTCACCACCGCGCTCGCGGCGGCGCTCCGGCGTCCCGCGTTGGTTCGCACGCCGGCGTGGTTGGTGCGGGCCGTGTTCGGGCAGATGGGGCGGGAAGTGCTGCTCGCAGGGCAACGGGCGATGCCCGGGGTGCTGGCTGGCCACGGTTTCGAGTTCGCGGCGGGAACCGTGGCGACGGCGCTGGGAGAGCAACTGCGCCTTCGACGAGATTAGGGGATTTACCCGGGGCTGGATGAGGGGAATTGCCCACGTTGTGTGGGTGATAGCGCGGATACGCTACGTGCGGAGACTGTGCTACCTTCGCGGCGACTTGATGGGTGTTGCGGCCCGGCGACACCTCCGGTGGAAAGATCATTTTCCCGGATTTTGGGCTACCCCGGGGTTCTCATGGCTGGGTTTACTCGGGGGGCCCAAAATCCGGGCTTTTTTTTGCCCCGAGGTTCGGGCAGGCTCCGCCGGGTCGTATGCAAAAGACTCTCGTTATTCTGAAACCCGACTGCATGACCCAGAAGCACGCCGGCCAGGTGATCGCGCGCTTTGAGGCGGCGGGCTTCGACATCATCGGCTGCAAGCTGCTTCGGATGGGCAAGGAATTGCTCGACCAGCACTATGGCCACCTGAGCGATCAGCCGTTTTATCCGCGGTTGTCCTCCTTCATGGCCTCCGCGCCGGTCCTCGTCCTCGCCTTGGCCGGCGAAGGCGTGATTCCGAAGGTGCGGGAGTTGCTCGGGCCGACCGATGCGCGCAAGGCCCCGAAGGGCACCATCCGCGGCGACTTCGGCACCGACAACACGATCAACATCGCCCACGCCTCGGACGGGGAGGAGACGGCGCGGGCCGAGATCGCCCGCTTCTTCAAGCCCGAGGAGCTGATGGGCTGAGAGTTGCTCGCGACGAGCTCGCGCGGCCGCCGGTGAAGCCGGCGGCTTTTCCGTGTCCGGCACCGTGAACAAGGCGGGGATGGGTTTCGAACTCCCGCCCTGCATCTCTGCGAGCCTGCGGACGAGGGCGGGATGGTGTGCCGGGGTCCCCTGGCTTCTTCCGCGTTGGCCGCGTCGACTCCGGGCGACGCCCGCGGGAGGCGTCGCGGCGGCTCACTCCACCAGGTCGTGCTCCAGTTGTTCGAGCGTCTTGCCGCGCGTCTCCGGCAGCCGGTAGGCGATGAAGGCAAAGCCCGCGACGCAGACACCGGCGTAGAGCCAGAACGTTCCGGCCGCGCCAAGGACGCGGTTCAGGATCGGGAAGGTGTAGGTCAGGATGAAGCAGGCGATCCAGAGCGAGGTGACGGCGACCGAGATCGCCGCTCCGCGAATGCGATTCGGGAAGATCTCGGAAATGGCGACCCAGGTCACCGGCGCGAGCGACATGGCGTAGAAGGCGATCGCCGCCAGCACCAGCAGGAGCATCGGAAGTCCGGTTACACCGTGGTGATAGCCCAGCCCCATGATGGCGTAGACCGCGGCCAGCCCACCGGCGCCAAGCTGCATCAGCGGCCGGCGGCCGCCGCGATCGACGATCGCAAACGCGATCACGGTGAAGATGAGGTTCACCGAGCCGGTCCAGGCGATGTTCTTCAGGACGGTCGAAACGTCGTAGCCGGCGGCGCGGAAGATCTCCTCCGCATAATTGAAGATCACGTTGATGCCGCACCACTGCTGGAAAACGGCGAGGGTCACGCCCAGGACGATCACCTTGCGCATGCCGGGGTCGAGGAGGTCGCGCAACCGCGGTGTCGCGCTCGCGGTCGCGGCGCCGCGTTCGATCTCGTTGTAGGTATGTGCTGCGTACGTAGCGCCGCCGATCTGCTCCAGCACACGGCAGGCGCGCTCGCGTTGCTGGCGGGCCGCGAGCCAGCGCGGGCTTTCGGGGATGAACGCCGTACCGACGCAGAACAGGAGCGACGGAACGGCAGTGAGGCCGAACATCCACCGCCAGGCGCTCTGGCCATACCAGGATTCCGCGATTCAGGCATCGGTCGCGCCGGCGGGCAGATGCCGCACGAGGCACCAGTTCACGATCTGTGCGAGGAGAATCCCGACGACGATCGTGAGTTGGTTGAGCGAAACCAGTCGCCCGCGCCATGCCGGCGGCGCGACTTCGGCGATGTACATTGGCGAGAGACTGGAGGCCAGGCCGATGGCGACCCCGCCGCAGATACGCCACGCCACAAAGGCCGTGAACGTCTGGGCCAATCCGTTGCCGAGCGAGGTGACGGCGAAGATCAACGCCGCGGCCGCCAGGAGCCGCTTCCGGCCGGAGCGATCGCTCAGGGTGCCCGCACCGAGCGCGCCCAGCAGACAGCCGACGAGCGCACAACTGTTGGCCCAGCCGGACTGCGCCGGATCATGGAGCTCGAAGTAGCGTTCGAAAAACGGCTTGGCCCCCCCGATCACCACCCAGTCGTAGCCGAAGAGCAGTCCGCCCAGCGCCGCGATGAGGGAGATTGTGAGGACGTATTTCGCGCGATACTCGGCGTTCGTGTCGGAGGAGCGAACCGGGCTGGGGGCGTGCACGGGGCGTTGGGGTCAGGGTTTCAGTTCGCTGAGCAGATCGGCCGCCATCGCGTGACTGGGATCGCGCTGGAGGACTGCCCGCAACAGCCGCCGCGCGGCGCTGCGCTCGCCCAGCCCCAGCCGGGCCTGGGCCTCGAGGAACTGGGCGGTCGTGCGCTGCCGGGCCTGGAGATCGTCGTCGAAGAGGAGCATCGTCGGCAGCGAGGTGGCGAAGTAGTCGATCGTCGCGCGGGTTTTCGCCAGTTCGCGGGCGTGGGCGAGGAGTTGTCGGAACAAACCCCTGGCCTTGTGCCGTTGGCCGAGCTTCACCCAGGCCTGCGCCGACCAGTAGGTCATCTCCGACATCGTGCGGACGCTCATCTCCTGGAAATCGCCGCGGAACGTGGCCGCGAGCGTCCACGCCTGCCGCGCCTCTGCCCGCCGTCCGAGAGCCTCGTGCGCACACCCGAGCCAGAAGTGAAGGTCGCTCTGATTGGCGAGCAGGTGTTTGGCCTCGCCGAGGTTCTCCGGGGCGGTCAGCGCCGCCGCGAAATGCTGTTGCGCGATCTCCGCCTTCCCCGTGCCCAAAGCCTGGCGACCAAGCGCGAGATGGGTGCGCACGTGTTGGCCGAGCGCGAGGCCCTCGCCGCCCTCCCAGGGTTGGAAACGACGCGTCGAGACGACTTCGAGAGCCTCGGCGTGGCGGCCGGTCTGGTTCAACAGCGCGCAGTACTCGATCGTGAGATCGTCGCGCCGCGCCACGAGCTCGCGGTGCCGTTCGAGTTCGCGCAACCGCCGTTTCGGATCGAGCCGCAACCGTTTCCAGAGCTGGTCGCGTTCGAACAGGAGACGCGCATCGGCGGGGTTCGCCGCGAAGGCGTGGTCATAGGCCCGCCGGGCCTGCGCCGATTGTCCCAAGACGTTGAAGCAGCCGATTCCGAGGTTCCGCCACGCGACCGCGTTGCGCGGGTCGAGTTGGACGGCCTTCCGCCAGCATGCGATGGCTTCCGGATGCCGCCTCCGGTCGTACAGCAGATTGCCGAGATAGTAGGGCGCCCGGGCGTCGCGGGGATCGGCCGCCATCGCGAACTGCAGAACATGAATCTCCTCGAGCCGGGCGGGAAAACAGTAGTCGGGCGCGGCCTTTTGCGCCGCGGCGAGCCAACGCTTCGTGGAATCCTTGTCGGAACTACGGTGGCAGATCCAGGCGGCAGTGTAGGCGAGGAGCGGCGCGGTGCCGTCACCCGGGCGCGCCTTCGCGGCGGCCAGGAGGGCGAGGGCGTCGGAGTGGAGCCCGGCTCGCGCGCAATCGTGGGCGAGGTCGAGACGGACCTGTGGGTCGCAGGCGAGTTTCTCGCCGCGGAGGTGGCGGGCCCACCAATCGAGAGGATCGAGCGCGAGGGTTCCCGCGAGCAGGGCATCGGCTTCGGCGCCGCGATCCAACTTCCGCAGGATGACCGCCTTGAGGTCGCGCGCCCGCAGGTTGTCGGCGCGGGCGCACAGCGCCCGGTCGATGTGGTCGAGGGCGGTGCTCCAGTCACCCCGGCCGCAGTCGATCTCCGCCAGGGCGTGGAACGCCAATGGCTGCTGCGCCTGGTTCCAGGTGGCCTTGTAGAACGCGGCATACGCCGCAGAAAGTTTCGCCGCGCGGTTCTCGGCGATCGATTCGCCATCCGCCTGGCAGCGCAGGCAGAGCCCGAGATTGTAGTGGGGCTCCCCGTCGGCGGGATTTGGGTTGCGGGTGGTGAGGCGGGCGATCGCGACCCGGAAGTGCTGCTCGGCTTCGGGCCATTCTCCCCGGCGAAGGCGCCACAGACCGAGCGCGTTGTTGCAGCGGATGTCGCCGGGATCGCGGCGCAGCGCCTCGCTCCAGTAGTCGACCGGGCGGCGCGTCGCGTGCCGGTACTGCTCAAGATGCAGGCCGATCACGTAGAGCTCGTCCGTGCTCGCGATCTTCGTCGGGTCGGGCGGCTCGGTCGCCGGTGCGGGCGGAGTGGGGCGGCGTGCAGGCTTCGGCGAATACGCGATCAGCTCGCGTCCTTCGCTCTCGACCGAAAGCCGCAAGGCGGACTCGTCGACGCCCTTCGGCCGTGCGACCGTCGCGACATGGGGCGCCTCGGGCGAGAGCGCCACGCTGCGCCGGTAGATTGTTTTTCCCCCGGCCTGGAGGCGAACGTTCGCGTGCGGGACGGCCCGCGTGGTGCAGACGCCCAGCCGGATGGCACCGTTCCCGGCGCCCTTGGCCGCCGGGAGCGTGCACAGACCGACGGCTGCCTCGACATTCGCCTGCCGGGCGGGACCGATTTCACGGATCGGATACCAGTACTGGCTCCAGGCCTTCGTCTCGCCGGGCTGGAGAAACGAGAAGTCCGGCTGATTGTCCGTGTAGACGCCGGCCATGAGCTCGATGTAGGGCGCGAACTCGCCCGCGGCGTCGGCATCGGTGAGGTTGCGATCCCACGCGTAGCCGAAGGGATGGTTGCCCCACGTCCACTGCTTCTTGCCGGGGGCGATGTGGTGGTTGGCGACATGGATGAGCCCGGCTTGCCGCGCATGGTCGTAGCCGCCGAAGAAGTCGTCGTCGGTGCCGATGCACATGTAGGACGTCGGCACCGGGATGTTCGCGTACCAGCTCAGGTCGTTGGGCGGATAGCTGCCGCCGTCCGCCTCGGGACCGCCGGCCTCCGACCGTGTCCGGCAATGCGACGGCACGAACGTCGGGGGAATCTCCGCGGCCGGAGTGCCGGTGCGCGCGCGCGCGCCGTAGTTCACTCCGTAGTAGTGTGCATCGGCCAACGGATACGTGCTGATCGCGCGTTTGGCGTGGTCGGCGACGAACGTCACATCCGGCGGGAAGAACGACTGGTAGCGCTCGTGGACCTGGGTGGCGACGTTGGCCCACCAGAGGAAAGTCTGGGGTAGCGGGGTTCGATTGTAGACGCGGGCCTTCAGCTCGACGACGGCCCGACCGGGATGCAGACACACGCCGTGCATGCCCTTCATCCGGGAGATGGGTTCGTGTTCGCTCAGCCAGACGGTGGCGGAGCCGTCGGCGTGATGCTCGATCTCGTAATCGGCCGGCATGAACGTCGAGGGCCGGTGGTGCTGCGGCCAGTTGAACTCGATGCCGCCGCTGATCCAGGGGCCGGCGAGTCCGACGAGGGCCGGCTTGATGACCGGCTGGCGGTAGACGAGGTCGTAGCCGTTGGTCTTGTCCAGGATCGCGTGGATGCGCCCGCCGATCTCGGGCAGGATCATCACGCGCAGGTACTCGTTCTCGATCCACACCGTCTGCCAGGCGCGATCGGTCTTTGTCTCCGCGATGCGGTCGATGAACGGCAGCGGGTAGACCTTCCCGCTGCTGCCTTGATAGACCCGTTTCTCGAGGAACATCGGATTGCGGTCGGGCGGCGCCGGCTCGTAGGTCGGGATGACTTGGGTCTCGGTCCAGACGCGGACGGTGGAGGCAGAGGAGGCGGAGGACATGGCAGTCGGTTGGTGGTGGCAGTACGAAAGGTGGTGACGGGCGCGCGCGGCGATCAGGGTTGGCGTGGCGCCAGCAGGTCTCGCAGCGCCTCCGGCGTGAGCGCCGGCTCTGGTGCGAATGCGGGCGAGGCGGCGTAGCGCAGCAGGCTCGCACGGAGTTGGCGGGCGACGGGGCGATGGGCGAGGTCGCTCGAGATATCGATTGCGCAGAAGAGCAGCCGCCCGTCGCCGACGCGCGCCTCAAAGACGTTCGCGAGGGAGTGATTGCGCATGAAGTTGTCGATGACGCGGACGATCGGGGTGACTGCCGTTCCGTCGAGGACCACGCTGCGCGAGCGCAGCACTGGATCCCACCACTGCCAGTTGGAGTGGAACTCGGTCGGAAAATCGCGCAGGGCCGGATGCGCCGGATCGCACAGCAGGCCCATCGTGCCGGGCTGTTCCGGAAAGTGGACCGGGCTCCAGAACACCGGCACGAACTTCCCGGCGATCCCGGGGATCGTGTCGATGGGCGGCGCGAAGAGCACGCGCTCACCGGCGGCGAGGGCGCGTTGTGCCTCGTCGAACGTGGTCGCCAGCCGCACGTTCCCGGGCACCTCGGCGACACCGCGCGGATAGACCCAGATATCCCAGTGGTTGCGATACGATGTGCCGCGAATCGCGACCTCAAGCCGCCATCGGGACGCGCCGCCCTCGGGGGAAATCGGCAGGCCGATTTCGCCGATCCGGCAGCTTCCGCCCGACGGGATCGCGATCGGCCCCGCTGTGCCTCCGCCGATTTCCCGCCGTTCGGCGTCGCGCACGGACCAGACCACCTCCGCCGCCGGCAGGTCCCGGAAGAAGTTCGCGACCTCGAGTGTCGCGCGGAACTCCTCGCCCCGTTCGTAAACGGCCTTGGGAAAACGGGCCAGGGGCGTGACCGGCGAGCAGGCCTCGCGGAATTCCTCGGGCGGAAGGATGTCCTTCGACTCCCAGAACGCGTTCAGCAACCCGACCAGCGCCGTACCTTGTCCGGGGAAATCCTGCAACTGGAGGAGCTGGAAACCGTCGAGCTGCGGGGTGCGCAGGGCGCGTTCGATCTCCTCCTTGTAGAGCAGCGCCGCGAACCGGCCGCTGGCCGCGGTGAACTGCGGCGCCCACGGCAGCAGCCCCTTCCGCGCGAGGTCGTCGCGCACGGCGACGAAGTTCAGCGGGACGAGGTTGCCGGTGTAGTGGGGGATCTCGCGCAGGTCCGGATAGACGGCGTATTGGCCGATCTCGTGGGAGACGAGCGGCACGGCGATGCGCCCGGCCGACGCGCGATAGTCGGCATCGAAGGCCGGGGGCTGTTCGTTGAACACCCCCTGTCCGCGGATCCAGCCTTCGGGGGTGTACTGGGTGACCAGGTACTCGTCGGCCGGGCCGGGCGTTTTGCCGTGGCCCGCTTGGAAGGAGAACGTCGTGGCGGTGTGCAGCCGGCGCGGATCGCTCCGGCGCAGGCGCTGCACGAGCGCGTCGAGCTGGGCGAAGTCGCCCTCCAGCTCATTGCCGAGCGAAAGGAGCAGGAACGAGGGATGATTGCCGTACTCGGCGACGATACGGTCGGCCTCTTTCTGGAGGAAACGCCACGCCGCGGGATCCTTGCCGACCGCGAGGCTCCAGTGCGGCAGCTCGATCTGGAGGTAGAGGCCGAGTTCGTCGGCGGCGGCGAAGGCCGCTTCCGGGGGGCACCAGGAGTGGAACCGGAGATGGTTCAGACCCCATTCCTTCGCCTGGCCGAGCAGCTTCCGCCAGCTCGACTTGTCGGTTGGCGGGTACCCGGTCAGCGGGAAGGTTGCACACTCCAGGTTTCCGCGGAGGAAGATCCGGCGGCCGTTGAGCCAGAAGGCCCCGTCGCGCGCCGCGATCTCGCGAAAGCCGAAGCAGGCCGTCGCCACGGTGGACGGGTCCGCGGGCGCGGCGACGAGCGCGGCCTCGATCCGGTAGAGCGCCGGCGAGAACTCGTCCCACGGTTCGATGGCGACGGTGCGCGGCAGGGGCCAGTCGATGCGCACGGCGCCTCCGCCGGCCGGCACTTCGCAGGGCTGGCGGCAGGAGGCGATTTCCGCGGCAGTTCCGGCGCGGCGCAATTCGAGGGCCAGCGTGGCGGCGACTGGTTGCGATCCGGCGTTTGCGACCATCACCTCGATCGCGAGACGCGGGCTGGGGCCAAGATGGGGAACGACCGCCATGCGCTCGACGCGCACGAGATCCGTGGCGTGCAGACGGAGCGAGCCGAGGACGCCGTTCCACATCGTCTGGGTGTGGTTCGTGTAGGCGTGGGCGGCCGGAAAGCTCGCGGGAACCTGGTAGCGGTCGATGGCCAGGCTGATGCCGCGATGGATCTCGCGATTATCGATCCGCACGACGAGTTCGTGGCGCCCGGGCGTGAGGGCGGAGGTCAGGTCGTGACGATGCGGCGTCGACAGGCTGTCCGCGGAACTCACCTCGCGGCCGTCGACGAAGACGCGCGACTCCCATAGCACCCGTTCCAGTTCGAGCGTAATGGATTTTCCGGACCAATGGGGTGGGATCTCCACGCTGCGTCTGAACCAGGCGGGGCCGATGTGCGAGAAGCGGCGCTGCAGATGGGCCAGCACCGGGATGCTCAGTTCGGGCCGGAGCGCGAGGGGTGCGCCGAGTTGGTGGTCGTCCAGCGTTCCGGGCAGGCGGATCGGTTCCCAGATCGACGCCGGTCCCGGCTCTGCAAGCGACACCTCCCAAGGGCCGGCGAGGTCGAGGGAATCGGCCCTTCCGACGAGCGAGGCGGCGAAGAGCAGTGCGGTGACGAAGGTCGATTTCAACATTTTGTGGCTCGGGGCGCCCCTGGGAAAGCGCCGACGACTGACGGTGACGGGAGGGGCACCCTCGGGACTGCAGCGTACTGAGGGAACGGTCTCGGTGGAATAGACCATTCGACGATGATGCTGGACTATCTTCCGATAGTGCGGCGGTGCGGCCGCGCGCGCCGTTCACCGCCGGTGCCCGGACCGCCCCGTTTAGCGGGGAATGCCGTAGGTCTTCCGATAGACTCTTGGGCTCGAACCCACCCGGCGCCGAAACAGACGGGAGAAATAGAATGGGTCGGCGAAGCCGAGTTCCTGCGCGATGTCGGCGACCAGAGTGTCGCTGGTTCGAAGACGCTCGCAGGCGCGTTGGATCTTCAGGCGGAGGAGGTACTCGATGGGGGAGATGTTCAGCTGCCGCCGAAAGACCATGCTGTAGTGGGTCGGAGACCAGGCGGCGATGGCGGCGATCTGGCGCAGGGTGAGCGGTCGATGGAGGTTCGCCGCCATATGGTGGAGGGTCTTCAGCACCTGCTCCTCGGCGTGGCGCCGACGGACATCGAGCGCGCGTTGGGCGAGCCGGCAGATCCCGAGCAGGCGGGCGAGTCCCGTGCTCAAACCGAAAAGGTCGACATCGGTATAGCCGCTGAGGGCGTGGCGGTAGGTCTCCTCGAATGCCTCCGTCACCTTCGCGAGGTCATGCAGCCAGCACAGCGGTTTTCCCGGCGCCAGCCCGAGCATCGCGACGTGGTCCCGGCTCCTCGCGCCGGTGAAATGAACCCAGAAGATCTGCCATGGATCCTGGTCGTCGGCCCAGTACTTGTGCGGGAGGCCGGGCGGAATCGCGATCGCGTGGCCGGTCGTCATGCGGTGGACCCGGCGCCCGATGGAGCAGGTGCCCTGGCCTCCTTGGCAAACGATCAAGAGGTGCTCCGGCGTGCCGTTCGGGCGCTCGACGAAGTGATGCGGGGCGGTTCGATAGGCTCCGATGTGGGTCACCATCAAATCGCGGCACACGGGCAGGGCCGCGGCTCTGCGCAAGACCGCTGGCGGCAGCACGATCAGCCGCTGGCCCGGGAATCCCTCGGCGATCCGTTGCGCAGGTTGCTCGCTCATGGCGCGGCAAGATAATCCTGCACTATCCTCTGGTGTCGATCCGCGTTTCGCTGGAGGGATCCGACCGGGTCGGGCTTGGTCTCGATCGATCCTTGATCGGCTCGCGGGGCGGCTCGGTTGCCCCCCCGCCTGCTCCGTGCGCACTCGGCGGCTCCGCTTGAGGCCGGATGGAGTCCGGCTTCGGAGTGGTTGGCACGCGGAGCCGCGGAGAGCGCGGAGCCGGGCGAGGCCAAGGCATGCGGCGACTGAAGCGCGGCGCGCTCCACGCTACGGCGGAGAAGACGACCACGGACCGGAAGCGAGAGAACGAGAACGAGTCGGAGAACGAGAATGATGCCGGCACTCGGGAATCCGTGCCATCCGCGCAATCCGTGGTCAAATTGCCGCGCTGTGGTGGGTTGTTTCGGCTCCGAAATCAGCGTCGATGAGCGGGCATTCGCGGTTCACCGACTTCGGCGATCCTGCTTCCGCGCACTCGGCGGCTTCGCTTGAGGCCGGATGGAGTCCGGCTTCGGAGTGGTTGCTACGCGGAGGTGCGAAGAGCGCGGAGCCGGGCGAGCCCAAGGCAGGCGGCGACTGAAGCGCGGCGCGCTCCACGCTACGGCGGAGAACGCGATCCCGGACCGGAAGCGAGACGCTTCCGCCACGCGAAACTCGAAACCCGAAACTTCGTCTCCGTAACCCTGAACTCTGAGCTCTGAACCCTAGACTCCAAACCCTGAACCGGCCACGGGTTCAGCCGCCGATCGCGGTCATGGGTCGGCAAGGACGGTACTGGCCGTTGAAGGAGTGTTCCTTGGGCTTGGCGCGCAGGGCGGCCTCAAGCACCGCGCGCACGGCGGCGTCGGCCGGGGCGTGGCGGAGCGTCTCGCGCAGGTCGAGTTCGCCGTGGTCGCCGAGACAGGGGCGGATCTTCCCGTCGGCAGTGAGGCGCATCTTGTTGCACGTCTCGCAGAAATGCTCGGTCGTCATCGCGCCGATGAAGCCGACGAGCGCGCCGGTGCGGCGGAGACGGAAGTACTTCGCGGGACCCCAGCCGAGGTGGTGCGACGGCTCGGCCACGAGCTCGTCGTGCGCGGCAAACACGCGCATGGCGTCGGCGATCGAGAAGAAGTTGGCCTCGGTGAGCACCTCGGTGCTGGTGAGGGGCATGAGCTCGATCACGCGCAGGGGCACGTCGTGCTCGGCGGCGAAGCGCGCGAGGGGCCAGAGCTCGGCCTCGTTGACGCCGCGCATGAGCACGCAGTTGAGCTTCACGCGTTCGTAGCCGGCGGCCACGGCGGCGCGGATACCGGCAAGAACCTGGGCGACATCGCCCCCGGTGATGCGGCGGTAGAGCGCGGGGTCGAGGGCGTCGAGGCTCACGTTGGCGGTGCGCACGCCGGCGGCGTGGAGCGGTGCGGCAAGGGCGGCGAGGCGCGTGCCGTTGGTGGAGAGTCCGATGCGATGGACCCCGGGGATGGCGGTCATCGCGCGCGCGATCTCGACAATGTCGCGGCGCACGAGCGGCTCGCCGCCGGTGAGGCGGAACTTGCGGAAACCGAGTTCGGCCGCGACGCGCACGACGCGCACAATCTCCTCGGCGGTGAGGTGGTCGGGCGTGTGCTCCCAGCCCTTGTAGCCCTCGGGCATGCAGTACAGGCAGCGCTCGTTGCACCGGTCGGTGATCGAGATGCGCAGGTAGTCGACGGTGCGGCCGAAGGCGTCCATGGCGTCAGCGGGCGGGCGGCGCGAGGTGCGGGTCGTCGCCGCGGAGGTGGGCGAGCGCCTCGTGGAGCGCCGGCCCCAGGATCTCGAGACACTCGGCGACGGCGGAGGGCTTGCCCGGAAGGTTGACGATGAGCGTCCGGCCGCGGGTGCCGGCGGTGGCGCGGGAGAGGATGGCGGTGCGGACCTTGGCGAAGGACTGCACGCGCATGATCTCGCCGAAGCCGGGCAACTCCTTTTCCAGGACGGCGCGGGTGGCCTCGGGGGTGATGTCGCGGGGGCCGATGCCGGTGCCGCCGGTGGTGACGACGAGGGCGCAGCCGTCGAGGTCGGCGAAGTTGCGCAACTGCTCGGCGATGGCGTCGAGTTCGTCGGGCACGACGGCCGGGAGGAACACGGCGGTGGGGCTGAGCTTGGTGCGCAGCAGGCGCTCGATCTCGGGGCCGGAGCGGTCGGCGTAGATTCCGGCGCTGGCCCGGTCGCTGACGGTGAGGCGGCCGATCTTCATGGGGTGGGGCGTGTTCGCGAGCGGCCAGAGGCGGGCGATGTCCAGACGGTCCGGACGCCAGGTCCGACTCTGCCGCAGGCGCGCTGAAGACGGTGTCTGTCGAACCTCATCGCTTCACCTTCTCGACGACGCGGATACCCTCGAGGTGCATGGTCTGGTCGACGGCCTTGCACATGTCGTACAGCGCGAGGGCGGCGACGCTGGCGCCCGTCAGCGCCTCCATTTCGACGCCGGTCCGGGCGCTCGTCTGTGCGGTGCAGGTGATCTCGATCGCGGCGCGGCGGACGCGGAATTCGACGGCGACGCGGTCGAGCGGGAGCGGGTGGCAGAGCGGGATGAGTTCGGCGGTGCGCTTGGCCGCCTGGATACCGGCGATCTGGGCGACGGTGAGCACGTCGCCTTTGGGGAGCGCGTGTGCGCGCAGGGCCCGGATCGTGGCCGGTCGGCATTCGAGGCGGGCGACGGCGACGGCCCGGCGCGGTTGCACCGGCTTGGCGCCCACATCGACCATGCGGGCGTGGCCGGCGGGGTCGAGGTGCGAGAACGGGACGGTCTTCTGGCGGGTGGCGCTCATGCGGGCGGGACGGTGGAAACAAACGGCACGATTGCGCCGCGGGCAAGGCGCCCGGCCCCGGCGGGCACGCGAATTAAGGCGCTGGCGCGGCCGAGCGAGCTGAGATCACCCGAGCTAATCCAGCGCAACGGTTCAAGGGTGACGGTGCCGCTGGCGCAGGAGACGTGGGCGGGCCAGAGCGTCTCGCGGCCGGCGCCCTCGTTGTCCAGCTCGGCGGCGAGCGCCCCGGTGCGGAACGGCGACGCGGCCGGAAGCCCGGCGAAGCCGTCGAGCGCCGCCTGGACGAACAGGTGGAGGCAGGCGTAGTGGGCGAGGGGATTCCCGGGCAGACCGAAGGCGAGCGCGGCGCCGCGCCGGGCGACGAGCAGCGGTTTGCCGGGGCGGGAGGCGGCCTTGCTGACGAGGATCTCGTAGCCGAGCTCGGCCAGCAGACGGCGGGTGAAATCGTGTTCGCCGACGCTGGCGCCGCCGGAGATCAGCAGGAGATCCGCCTCGGGCGCGCCGCCGGCGGGATCGCGGAGGAGGGCTGCTGCGGCGGCGAAGTCCTCGGGCGCGCGGTGCTGGACGACCGCGAGCCCGCGGGCGGCGAGAAAGGCGCGCACGAGGGTGGAGTTCGAGTCGCGGATCTGGCCGGCGGCCGGTGTCTGGTCCGGCGGCACGATCTCGTTGCCGGTGGCGACATGGACGATGCGGGGTAGGCGCGCGACGACCGGCGCGGCGAGGCCGAGCGACGCCAGCAACGCGAGCGCACCGGTGGAGAGGCGGGTCGGCGCGGTGAGGAGCGGTTGACCGCGGCGGCAGTCTTCGCCGCGTTCGCGCACGTGGCGGACGGAGTCGCGGCGCAGGAGGCGGGCGTGTCCGTCCTCGACGACAGTGTCCTCGATCATGACGACCTGCAGGCCCTCGGCCGGCAACGCCGCACCGGTGGCGATGCGAACGGCCTCGCCCGGGGCGAGCGCGCGCGGGCGCCAGTCGCCGGCGCGCAGGTGGTCGACGACGCGGAACGTCGTCGAGGGATCGTCCAGCCGCACCGCGATTCCGTCGACCGCGGAGCGGGCGAAGGGTGGTTGATCCTCGGGGGCGACGATGGTTTCGCGCAGGACCCGGCCGAGTGCGCCGGCGAGCGGGACGGTCTCGTCCGGGAGCGGCGCGGCGTGGGTGCGCACGACGGCGAGCACGTCGTCGATCGGGGTGGGCTGGGCCGGCGCGGATGCGTCCATCATTCGGCGGGGAGCGGCTGGCCGGTGGAATCGAGGGCGCAGACCTTCCAGATCGGCACGTCCTGTTTCAGGCGATCCATAAAGGCGGTGAGGAAGGCGAAGGCCGCGGCGCGGTGGCGCGCGGCGACGACGAGGTGGATGGCGGCTTCGCCAACGGGCACCACGTCGACACGGTGCGTGATCCGGATGAAGAGGCAGTCGGCGGCGGCGGGGATCTCGTCGCACAAGCGGTGCATGGTGCGCTCGGCCATCGGGGCATAGGCCTCGTACACGAGGGCGCCGATGGTGCGCCCGGCCTCCTCGGCCCGCACGAGTCCTTGAAACTCGGCGACGGCGCCGGCGCGGCCCGCGAGCTGCGGCGGGAGAGGGCGGCGCAGGTCGATGGGGTGGTCGATGAGGGTGATCTCGCGTTGCATGGTCAGCCGCCGGAGACGGGCGGGAGGAGCGCGATCTCGTCGGCGGCGCGGAAGCGGGTGGAGGCGTCGGCGAAGTCGCAGTTGCGGCTGAGGCGGACCTGGGCGCGGACGCGGGCGAGCTCGGGAAACCGCGCGAGCAGCCGCGACCAGAGCTGGTCGGCGTCGAGGTCGTCGGCCGGGAGTTCGCACTCGGCGCAGCCGGTGAGGTTCTTGAGGTGGGCGAAGAACAGGATACGCATGAGGCGGGGCCCGGCGGAGGGCGCGGCAGAGTCGTCGGCGGGGTGGCGCAGGTCAACCTCGGGCGCGGGCGGAGCTGACCTGGATCAAGGCGGGCGGCGGAGCGGGGTTGCCACGGCGGCGGGGGCGCGCAGGGTGGCGCACCGCATGTCGAACACCGAGACGACCGAAGCCGCGCGCCCGACGCCGATCGAGATCCGCCACCTCGCGCTCTCGCCCGGGCACAACTATTTCGGGCACCACGGTACGCCGGCGGGGGAGGAGCCGATCGTGGAGGTGGAGAGCGTCGAGTGCGTGGCGGGCCGCGGGCTGCGCGGGGACCGGTTCTTCGACTTCAAGCCGGACTACAAGGGGCAGATCACGTTCTTCGCGCTCGAGACCTTCGAGTCGCTCGCGGCGGCGCTGGGCTGCGCGGGGGCGCGGCCGGTTGCGGTGCGGCGCAACGTGTTCACCCGCGGGGTCGAGCTGCTGGCGTTGGTCGGGCGCGAATTCGAGCTGCAGGGGGTGCGTTTCCGCGGTACCGAGGAGTGCCGCCCCTGCGAGTGGATGGACCAGGCGGTGGCGCCCGGCGCGCACGAGTGGCTGAAGGGGCGCGGCGGGTTGCGCGCGCGGATCCTGAGCGACGGTGTGCTGCGGCGCGGGGAGGCGGTGCTGCGTGTCCTGTGACCGGCCGTTCGCGGTGGCGGTGCTGGCCGGCGGCCGCTCGTCGCGCATGGGTCGCGACAAGGCGTTGCTCGTCCACGCAGGGCGGACCCTGCTGGAGCGACAGGTGATGCTCGCCTGGACACTGACTCCGCGAGAGGTCCTGGTGGTCGGGCGGAACCAGTCCGAGCTCGGCGGGTTGAACGCGCGGGGGCTGCCCGACGCGCAGCCCGGGCGGGGGCCGCTCGGTGGATTGGCGACGGCGTTCGCGGCGACCACCGCCGAGCATGTCCTATTGCTGGCGGTCGACATGCCGGCGCTGACGGCGGCGTTTCTCGCGCGGGTCCTCGCGCAGCGCTCGCCCGGTGTGGGCGTGGTGCCGCGGGCCGCCGCGGGTTGGGAACCGACCGCTGCGGTGTATCCGGTGACGTTGGCGACGATGGCGAACGCGCGCATCGCCGCCGGGCGGCTCGCGTTGCGCGGTTTGGTGGAGGAGGCGGTGGCCGACGGCCGGCTGCGCGCTCTGCCGGTCGAGGCTGACGAGCTGGCGTTGCTCGTGAACTGGAATTGTCCGGCCGATCTGGGACCGGGTTGAGCCGGGCGTGGCGAGGCGTTGGCGGCGGCGCGGTTCGGACTGTTCGAGTTTCGCGGGCTTCGATGCGGGGGCGCGCTGTGTTTGGTCTATGGGCGCAAAACCCTAATCACCCACGGACGGCGCCTTCCCCTGTCCCATGACTTGGCGCAGCCCCGGCGGTGTCAGCTTTCGTCACCCCAGCTCAAGTCATGAGTATCCTGTCTTCGCCGAAGACGCGCCTAGTCGCGTTTCTCTTTCTCGCGCTGCTCGCCTGTCTCCCGGTCCGGGCGCAGCGGCAGTCGGAAAACCTCGGGCGCGGCGTGGTCGCACTGCGCGCCACGACCACCGAGGCCCACATCACTTGGCGCCTGCTCGGCAACGACCCGGCCGACGTCGCCTTCAATCTCTACCGCTCGATCGGCGGCGGCGCCGCGCTGCGGGTCAACACCACGCCGATCACCGCGACCACCGACTACCGCGACATGCTCGCCGAAGGCGATTTCGCCTCGGCCATCGCCTATTTCGTGTGCCCGGTGGTCGACGGCGTCGAGCTGCCCGCGAGCGCCAGCTACACGCTGCCTGCTGGTACCGTTGCCGGCCGGCAGTTCATCACCTTCGCGCTCTCGTCGCCCCGGCCCAATCCGGCTTCGACCGCCAACTACGACGTGAAATTCTGCTGGGTGGGCGATCTCGACGGTGATGGCGAGTACGACTTCGTCGTCGACCGCCTCTCGACCTCCACGACCGCGGCGGAGGTACAGTACCTCGAGGCGTACAAGCGCGACGGTACCTTCCTGTGGCGGATGAACCTGGGCATCAACTCGCTCATCCAGTCCAACACCTACGAGCCCGGCGCCTCCACCGTCTCGATCGGCGACGGCGACAACGTGACCGTCTTCGACATGGACGGCGACGGCCGCGCCGAGGTGATCGTGCGCACCGCCCACGGCGTCACGGTGGCCAACGCCGCCGGCACCGAGGTGGCCAGCATCACCGCGGCGAACAACACCGACCAGTTCGTCTCGGTGTTCGACGGCGTCTCCGGCGCCGAGCGCGCGCGGCTCGCGCTCCCGAATCCGTGGGCTGAACACGGCACGCTGAACAGCAAGTGCGCCATCGCCTTCCTCGACGGCGTGCGCCCCTCGGTGATCTTCTACGGCTACAACCGCGCCGACGCCGGGCCGTTCTACCGGTCGTTCTCCGCCTTCGACTTCCGCGACGGCACGCTGAGCCTCCGCTGGAACTGGGCGCAGGATCAGGCGGTCCAGCCCGGCGCCGAGGGCCACCAAATCCGTATCGCCGATGTCGACAACGACGGTCGCGACGAGATCTGCGACATCGGCCACGTGATCGACGACGATGGGACCCAACTCTTCTACACCGACCTCACGCACGGCGACCGCCTGCACGTCGCCGACATCGATCCCGACCACCCCGGCCTCGAGTCCTACGCGATCCAGCAGTACAACCCGCGCCTGCTGGCCAGCGCGCTCTACGGTTCGGGCACGGGCGAGATGCTTGTCCGCCGCTATATGACGAATCTCGGCGATGTCGGCCGCGGCATCGCGATCGACCTCGATCCGAGCCACTTCGGTCTCGAGATGTACTGCACGCAGCCCGGCATCTTCGACGCCAAGGGCAATCGCATCTTCACCAACACCGTCTGGCCGCCGGAAGGCCTGTGGTGGGATGGCGACCTCAGCCGTGAGTTCATCGATGGCTCCGGCAGCGGCGCCTACAATCCGGTCATCAACAAGTTCAACCCCGGCAGTGGCGTCACGGACCGGTTGCACACCCTTTTCAACGACGACACGGGCAGCTACGTGATCCGCCAGGCCTACGGCGGGCGCCCGGCGTTCATGGGCGACATCCTCGGCGACTGGCGCGAGGAACTGGTCTTCGTCACGAGCGACTACGCCTCGCTGCGCATCTACACGACCAGCACGCCGGCGACGAACCGCCTCTACGCGCTCATGCAGAACCCCGCCTATCGCGGGCAGACGACCACCAAGGGCTACTACGAGGCGTCGTACACCGACTACTATCTCGGCACCGACATGCCGCCTCCGCCCCCGCCGCCGGTGACCTCGGCGCGCCTCGTCTGGCAGGGCGGGGCGGGTGCCGCCAACACCTGGGACGAGTCCACGGCCGCGTGGCGCGAAGGCGTGCTTGGCGTCACTACGACCACCTACGTCGGTGGCGACGCCGTTTTGTTCGATCTGACGGGCAACGCGGCCGCGCCAGTCGTGCTCTCCGGCAAACTCGCGCCCGGCGCGGTCACGGTCTACTCGCCAACCAGCTACACCTTCGACGGCACCGCCGGCTCGCTCGGCGGCACCATGAGCCTCACCAAGGTCGGCGCCGGCTCGCTCACGCTCACCGGCAGTCACAGCTTCACGGGCACGACTACCGTCTGGGACGGCGCGCTGGCCGTCGACGGTGAGCTTTCCGCGAGCCCGGTCGTCGTCTGGGGCGGCACCTGGGGCGGGCCGCTCGCGCAGGGCGCCACCGGCGGCCGCCTCGCCGGCTCCGGCCGCGTCGCGCAACCGGTCACGCTCAACTACCGCGCCGGCCTCACTCCCGGCGCCGGCATGGGCGCCGCCGGCACGCTGTATCTCGATGGCGGACTCACCACCGCCGCCGGCAGCACGCTCGCGTTCGATCTCTCCGATGATCCAACCGGCCTGAGCAAGGCCAACGACCAGCTCGTCGTCGCCGGCGATCTCACTCTTGGCGGGGCGACGACGCTCCATTTCCATCTGCTCGACGGCACGCTCGCGCCCGGCACCTACACGGTCGCCACCGTCTCGGGTACGCTCTCCGGCGCGGCGAACCTGACCATCACCGGTCTCGATGGCATCCCCTACAGCCTGTCGACCTCCGGTGGCGCGATCGCCATCGTTGTGCCGACAACTCGCGCGGCGGCGAGCGTCGCGTGGCAGGGTGGCCCCGGCGCGCAATGGGACAACAGCGTGACTCCGGCCTGGCTGCGTGGCGGCTCGGCGGATGTGTTTGTCGCCGGCGACGCTGTCACCTTCAACGCCACCGGTGCGGCGACGCCGAGCGTCGCTCTCACGCAGGCGGTCAGCCCGGCGTCGACGACCGTTGCGAGCGACACTGACTACACCATCGCCGGCAGCGGCCGCATCGTCGGTTCCGGCGGCCTGACGAAGACCGGCACCGGCAGGCTCACGCTTGCGACGGCCAACACCTTCACCGGTCCGGTGGCGATCACCGGCGGCACGGTTTCCATCGCCACGATGTCCAACAGCGGCGCGGCCGGCCCGCTCGGCTCGGCCCCGGCGGCCTCGGGCGGCCTAACCCTCGACGGCGGCACGCTGCAGTTCACCGGCGCTGATGCCACCTCGACCGACCGCCTTGTCACCCTCGGCGCCAATGGCGGCACCTTCGATGTCACTACCGCGGGCATCGGCTTCCAACTCACGGGCTCGGTCGAGGGGCCCGGGCAGTTGGTGAAGAACGGAGCCGGTACCCTCACGCTCTCGACGCCCAACACCTATGCCGGCGGCACTGTGATCAACGCCGGCATGATCATCATGCCCTCCGCGGCGGCCAACGCCGCCGGCCTCGGCTCCGGCCCGGTCACCCTCAACGGCGGCACGCTCGCGATGTCGAACAACACCACGACCTACGGCACGGTCGCCGCGTGGAACATGGTGGTGCCGGCCGGCGCCACCGCTCGCCTTGAACTCGACGGACGCTCCAGCCTCACCGGCTCGCTCACCGGCGCGGGCACGCTCGAGCTCTACACGCCCTTCAGCCGCACCGAGCTGAACGGCGACTGGTCGGCCTTCGCCGGCGTGATCAATGCCGTGACTGACGCCGACGGTGGCGATCTCCGGTTCTGGAATACCGCGGGCCTGCCCGCGGCCGAGCTCAACCTGGGCGTCCGCACGTACGCCTACTTCAACGCCGCGCTCTCCGCGAACCTGTCGTTCCCGCTCGGCGCGCTCTCCGGCGTGAGCGGATCGACACTCAACGGCTGCACCACCGCCGGCCGCACCATCACGTGGACGATCGGCGAGCGGGGCACCGACTCGACCTTCGCCGGCACGATCGTCAACGGCACCGGCATCACCGCGCTCACCAAGGTCGGTGGCGGCACCCTCACGCTCGCTGGCGCCAACACCTATAGCGGCGCGACGACCGTCTCCGCCGGCACGTTGCTGATCAACGGCACCTCCTCGTCCTCGGCCTTCACGGTCCAGGCGGGCGGCGTGCTGGGCGGCAGCGGCACGATCACCGGGGCGGTGGCGTTCCAGTCCGGCTCCGGCCTTGCGCGCAGCGCCGCGCCGCTGAATGTCGCCGGCACGGTCTCGCTCGCGGGCACGGTGGCGGCGGTCTCGACCAGTGCGCTCGAGTGCGGCACCTATCCGCTGCTCGTCGCCACGACGATCACCGGCAGCCCGACGTTCACCTACAGCGGCCCGCTCGCGGCCAACCAGACGGCGACGGTCGTGCAGGTCGGCAACGGTCTGTTCCTTACCATCGGCAGCACCGACCCGGTCCGCGCGAGTGCGGCGGTCACGTGGACGGGCGCTGTCTCCGGATTCTGGGACGCCGTCTCCGCCAACTGGAAGTTCAACAGCGACGGCGCCGCCACCTATTTCGCCGCGGGCGATGCGGTGGTGTTCGACGACTCCCTCGCGGGCAACGCTTCCCTCACGCTCGTCTCCGCGGTGGCGCCGGCCTCGGTCACCTTCGCCAACACGACCACCAGCTATGCGCTGGTCTCTGGCGGCGGTGGCATCTCGGGCGCGGCGACGCTGACGAAGAACGGCTCCGGCACGGTGACGCTCGCCGGCGGCAATACCTACACGGGAGCGACGACCGTCAACGCGGGCACGCTGCTGGTCAACGGCACCTCGGACGGCTCCTCTTTCACGGTGCAGTCCGGCGCGGTCCTCGGCGGCACGGGCACGATCACCGGCGACGTGACGCTCGGTGCCGGCTCCGGTCTGCGCGCTGCGGCCGCCGGCTCGCTTAACGTCAACGGTACGGTCACCCTCGGCGGCGCCATCGCCATCACCGCGCCGGCGATCATCCCCGACGGCACGTACACGATCGTCGCGGCGACCGCGCTCAGCGGCTCCGCCACCTGGACCTACACCGCGCCGCTCGACAACCAGCAGACCGCCGCGATCACCACCTCGGGCGGCGCCATCGTGCTCACGCTTTCCGGTACGCAGCCGATCCGGCCGCTCCAGCCGGTGCAGTGGACCGGCGCCGTCTCCGCGGTGTGGAACTCCGCCGTGGCCAACTGGCGCCTGCAGGCCGATGGCACTGCGACCACCTTCGTGAAGGGCGACACCGCGGTCTTCGACGACACCTCCGCCGGCAACCGCTCGATCACGATCCCGTCGGCGGTCGAGCCCGTCGCCGTCTCGGTCAACAACACCACCGTGGCGTATACGCTCACCGGCACCTCGCCCGGCATCAGCGGCGCTGCGGCCTTGACCAAGGCCGGCACGGGCACGCTCACGATGGCCGGCACCAACACCTACACCGGCGGCACGATCATCTCCGGTGGCACGTTGACGCTTTCGGCCACCACCGCGATCGGCTCCGGCCCGGTCACGCTTGCCGGCGGCACGTGGGCGACGGGGGCATTGACGCCCACCAACGCCATCGTTGTTTCCACCGACTCGACGATCACCGGCGGCCATGCGGGCGGCAATCATGGCATCAAGGCGGTCTCCGGATCGGGCACCCTCACGCTCACCGCGACCACCGGCGTGTTCGACCTCGAGGGCGACATGACGGCGTTCACGGGCCGGATCGCGTTGGGCGGCACCGGCAACTACCGCCTCTACGGCACCACCGGTAGCAGCGCCGCCGACTTCGATCTCGGTACGCGGGCGTTGAGCGCGCGGAGCGGCACGGCGATCGCGCTGGGCTCGCTGACCGGAACGAGCACGGCGACGCTCTCGGTCGACAAGAACTGGACGACCTACTCGATCGGCGGGAACCACAAGAGCACCACCTTCCCGGGCACGATCACGAATCCGAGCGGCTACACCACGAGCATCAACAAAGTGGGCACCGGCACGCTCACGCTCACCGGGACCAACACCTACCTCGGCGCGACCACCGTCAGCTCCGGCACGCTCGTCATCGCCGGGGCGCAGAGCAACGGCGCGGGCGCGACGACGGTTAACGGCGGCACGCTCCGGATCACCGGCAGCCTCACCAACACCTCCACGGTGGAGGTGAAGTCCGGCGCCACGCTCGAGCTCACCGGCACATTGACCACCAGCACGCTCACGATCCGCGCGGGCGGCAAACTCATCGGCGGCGGCGCGATCATCGGCAACGTCGTCAACGAGGGCCTCATTTCCGCGAGCGGCTCGGCGAGCTTCGCCGTCACCGGCAATGTCACCAACGCGGCGACCGGCGTGATCCGGCTTTCGCGCGGAGCCGGTTTCAACTGCACCGGCCCGTTCGCGAACCTCGGTGTGCTCGATGTCATCACCGCCGGAGCGTTCCCGGCGGCGGGGGAAACGGGCACGGTCTTGACGGCCGCGTCCCTGCGCATCGTCGACTTCGCCTACGCGGCCGATGCCGGCACGGTCTTGACGCTCGCCGCCGCGTACGAGGGGCACACCTACCAGCTTGAGCGCACGACCGACCTGGCCGACAGCGGGAGCTGGGAGCTGCTTGGTGCGGCGGTGGAAGGGGACGGAACCTCGCTGGTGTTGGTCGACGACACCCCGCCGGAGCCGGCCGAGCGTTGCTTCTACCGGGTACGGGTCGACCCGCCGGAGATTCCGGTGCAGTGAGCGGTTGGCGTCCGCCCATTTCGGCGTCGTGATAGCAAAACGGCACCACCCGCGGGGGTGGTGCCGTTCAGTTTGGCTGGAATGCGATCGAGATCGGGGCGAGGTCGTGGAGTTGTTCTCAGAACCAGCCGTAGTTGAAGCTGATGCTGATGCGTTCGGCTGGGGTGTCGCTGGCGGGGACCTCGTGGCGCAGCCAGCTCTCGAAGAGGACCACGTGGCCCGACTTCGCCGGGTAGCGCACGATCGAGCGGGTGGCTGCGCGCTCGGGGTCGCGCACGGGCGGCCGCGCCATGAACCGGTCGAGGCGGGGATCCTCGAACTTGATCGCCGCGCTGCCCGGCGGGGTCGCGAGATAGTAGGTGCCGCTGATCAGGGCGAGCGGGTGGAGGTGCAGGCTGTGCACGGCGCCGCGGGGCATCATGTTCACCCAGCAGTCGGTCATCGCCAGTGCGCGGCCGGCCATGTCGAGGTCGAGGTGCCCGACATAGCGGTCGACATGGCGGCGGATCCGCTTCTCCAGCTCCGCGAACGTGGGCGAGACCTCGTGGAGGTTGGCGACGGAGCCGTAGGAGGTGTAGCCGCCGGGGTAGTTCTTTGCGCACCAGCGGCGGCCGGCCTCGTCGGTCTCGCGCAGTTGGCGCACCTCGGCGAGGAGCTGCCGGTTGAAGGCCGCCAGGCCGCGGCGGCCAAGCGGCGCGTAGTAGAGGAAGGTGGGAAACCAGCTTTGGATCGCGGGCATGGGTAGTGGGGCGGACGGTGCGGGCGGGGCGAGGCGTGTCAACGCATGGCCGTTCATGGCGGTCCGGCGCCGTTTGTCCCGGAGAGATTGCTTCCGGCGCGGGATCCGTTATCCGCTTTCCCCGCATGAATATACCTCTCACCTACGGCTTCGTCGGGGCCCTGCTCGGCGCGCTGCAAACTCTCGTGCTCTTCTTCCTCGGCATCCACGGCGAACGCATCCACCTGATGAACGATTGGAAGTTCACCGTACCGCTCGGAATCGTCGGTTTTGCGATCGGTGTCATCGTGCAGGTCCTCGGCATGCGCGCGGCGCGCAACGCGGCCGGCGAGCAGGGCATGAGCTACGGCCGCGGGGTGGGCGTGGGCTGCCTGATCGGCCTGTGGCAGGGGCTCGCGACGATGGCCTTCATGATCGTCTACGGTTTTGTCATCAATCCGGGCTTCAAGGATGCGATGATCGCCGGGCAGCTCGCGAAGATGCAGGAGCAGAACATGCCCGCCGAAGCCTACGCGATGGCGGAAAAGATGATGGGCTTCATGCTGAACCCCGCGGTGCAGGGCGTGATGGCGCTCTTCGGCGCGATCTTCATGGCGCTGATCATCGCCCTGATCGCGGCGGCGTTCCTCCGGCGGGCCCCCGCGGCTTCGGGGCTCGCGGCGGGCAACCCGCCCGCGCTCGGCTGAGCGTCGTTGCTTCTCCGATTCATTCGCCCGCGGTCCTCAACCGCGGGCTTCTTTTTCTCCGGTCGGCACGAGGGTGGCGCGGGTGGCGCCCCAGCCTCCGTCCGCCGCGTCGCACAGCGCGAACGATTCGACCAGCGGCGAGCGCCGGAGCCGCGCCCGCACGAGTTCGCGCAGGGTGCCGGTGCCCTTGCCGTGGACGATGCGCACGGTCCGCAGCCCGCGGGCCGCGCACGCGGCCAGGTAGTCGTCGAGCAGGGCGGAGATCTCGGCGGGGCGGAAGGTGTGCAGGTCCAGTTCGCCGGTGATCGGCAACGGCACCGGGGAGTCGTCGGGGGCGGTCATGGCGGTGGCGAAGGAGGGCGGCGCGGGCGAAGATGTGGACACGAAGTGGTCCGACCGCAAGCGAACCGCGGGTGGACCGCCGCGGGCCGCGGCCGTTTCTCCGGCGTGCGTGAACTGCCGGGAGCGCATCCGGTTTGCACTCGCGTCGCCGGGGTTTCGCTGCTGCGCTCGGCGCGTCACCCGACTTCGCGATGTCCCTGCGTTCCCTCCTCGCCGTTTTCTGCACCGCGCTCCCGCTGGCGGCGGGCGAACTGACCATCATCGGCTCCGATCTGCTCGAGCCTGCGGTCGGCCGCGCCTTGGCCGGAGCGGCGCTCGCACCGGAGGTGACAGTTCGGCTGCGCCTGGACGGCAGCCGCGGCGGGCTGGACGAGTTGCGCGCCGGCAAAGCGGACCTCGCGTTGATGGTCTTCGCGCCGGACGAGGTGCCGCCGCGCGGCGAGTTTCGGGTGGTCCCGCTGGCGTACCAGGTGGCGGTGTTCGCCGTCACCGAGACCAACCCGATCCGGCAGGTGAGCTTCGCGCAGCTCGGTGGCCTGTTCGGCGAGAAGGAGCCGACGAATCACCGGCAATGGGGCTCGCTCGGCGCGAAGGGCCCGTGGGAGGAGAAGTCGATTTCGCTGCAGATGGTCGAGGACCCCGCCTCGCTCGCGGTGGAGCTTGTCCGCCACACGGTCCTGAACGTCCCCGTGCTCAAGCCGACGATCCTGGTCCAGCCCAGTGTCGCCGAACAGTTGCGACGGGTGCGGATCGACGACACCTGTCTCGGGCTGTTCCCGGGGCCGGTTCGCGAGACGGCGGGCGTGCACGTGCTGCTGATCTCGCGCAACGAGAAGGATGTGGCGTTCGGGCCGACCCCCGAGAACGTCCACAACGGCGACTACCCGCTGCGGCTCCCGTTCCACCTCGTGTTCGATCCGCGCAAGACGGAGGCGGTCGCCCCGGTGGTTCGCCTCCTGCTGGGCGACGAGGTCGCGGCGGCGCTGGACGCGGC
>JAEXPQ010000193.1 GCA_023446735.1 Verrucomicrobiota bacterium | reverse complement strand
CGCGGGCATCGCCCGCCGTCGGCTCGCGGCGCACCGCCTCCTCGAGCAACGGGAGCGCCTCCGCCGCGCGGCCCGCACGCAGGAGCGCTCCGGCCAGATTGTAGGCGACATCCGCCGACTCCGGCAGCAGCCGCCGCGCCGCGGCGAGCTCGGCGAGCGCGGCGTCCAGCTCTCCCAGCTCCAGCAGCACATTGCCCAGTTGCCCGCGCGCCTCCCCCAGCTCCGGTTCCAGCCGCGCCGCCACGCCGTAGTGCTCGGCGGCCTCCGCCGGTCGCGCGCCACGCTCGAGAAGCCGCCCGAGGAGCATCCGCAGGGGGACGTCGGTCGGCAGCATCGCGACCGCCCGCCGCAGCTCCGCCTCACCGGCCGCCGTCTCGCCGGCCTCGAAGAGCGCCCAGCCCAGGCTGCCGACCGCGCGCGGGTTGGCCGGCGCCTTCGCCGCCGTGTCGCGCCACAACGCCAGCGCCGTGCGGTAATCCCGGTTACGGTCGACGGTGCCGACCAGCGCCGCCACGGCCAGCACCGGCACCGCGATCCGCGGCGCCAGCGGTCCGGCCCGCCCGAGCGCGAACACCGCCAGCGCCACCGGGGCGACCAGGGGCAGGTACATCCGGTGCTCCGCGATCGTCTGCGACGCCACCGGCACGATGCTCGAGCTCGGGGCGAGCAACGCGAAGAACCACAGCCCGACGAACCCCGCCACCGGCCGCCGCCCTACCGCCCACAGGGAGGCGACCAGCGAAGCGCCGAGCAGCGCCATGGGCAACGCCACCGCGCCGAACGCCGGGATGTCCGGCACGCCGCGGTCGAGGGTGAGACCGCGCGGCCAGAGCGCGAGCCGCAGGTAGAGCGGGATCGCCTCGGCCTGCGTGCGCAGGTACTCCCACGGCGTCACCAACGTCCCGAAACCCGCCGAACCGCCGCGGTCCCCGCTCTGGGCGACGAGCAGCGCCAGCAACGCCCACGTGGCCGCGAGCCCGAGGTGCAGCCCGCGCCGCGCGCGCCACGCCGCCGCGAAGCTGCCGGCGAGGAACGTGCGGTCGTAGAGCAGCGCCAGCACCGGCGCCGCGACCATCACCTCCTTCGTCCCCATGCCCAGGAGACAAAAGCCCACCGCGACCGCCGCCCAACGCCGCGGCCGCACCGCTTCCGCCGCCCGCGCCACGGCATAGAGAGTGAGCAGGAGGAACAGCCCGGCCAGCGACTCCGCGCGTTGCACGGTGTAGGTGACCGACTCGGTGCACAGCGGATGCACCGCCCAGAGCAGCGCCACCGCGCCGGCGAAACGTTCGGGCGGCGGCGCCGCGACAGCAGCCGTCCGCGCCGCCACGCCGGCGACGGCGCGGCGCACCACGCCGAAGAGCGCCAGCGCCGCCCCGAGGTGGATCGCGAGGTTGGTCGCATGATACGACCAGACCGCCTCGCCCGAAAGCAGGTGGTTGAGCGCGAAGGAGAAGTTCAGCACCGGCCGCCCGCTCACCGTGATCCAGCTTCCCGCCGGCGGGAACAGCGCCGTGCCGAGGCTGCGGATCGTGGGGTTGTCGCGGATGGCCGCCAGGTCGTCGAAGACGAACTCGCCGCCGAGGCTGTTCGCATACGCGGCCACGACCGCGCCGGCCAGCACGAGCAGCCACGGCCAAGCCGCCGCGCCACGGTGCGGGGTCGCGGCGCCGATCGATGCGGGTGAGGGTCCTTCGGCCATCGTCCCGACGACAACTCAAGGTCCGTCAGGAGTCGAGCCGTGCGCGGCGGCAACCTTGCCTCCGCCGCCTGAAGGCACGCGCTACCGCGTAGGGACGCCACGATGCCATGCCGCGGGACGACCGGTGGGGGCAAGCCGACGGTCGATACAGCCCTCCTGCCAGCGCCCGGAGGCAGCACATCAGCCGCAGACCGAACCCGCAAGCGGGAGCCAACACGCCCGGTCTACGCCCAAATCCGTTCCCCTCCCAAATTCCCTCTTGCCCGGTTTCCCCAAACCCGAAACAACATCGAGTTCCCTCATTCGCGGAGCGCCCCTCGGGCACCCGCGGCGTTCCGTACCAATCCACTGTTTCATGCAAAGTTTCTCGGCGCAATGCCTCGACATGGCCCGCTCCATGTTGAGCCACAACCTCGACGCGATTAACCCCGACGGCACCGTCACCCCCGTCCCCGGCGAAATCCAACGTCCCGACGATCCCGGCCACGCCGCCATGGCCATCGGAGAGTTCTACCGCGCCACCGGAGAGGCCACCCTCGGCGGTAAGGATCTGATCGACCTCGCCGCCCGCTGCATCACCGCCCAGGCCTTTACCGAGCCGATCGCCGAAAACGGTCTCGCCTACGCCGCCCTCGGCCTCCTCTCCTTCGGCCCCTCCAAGGAGCGCAACCCCGTCTGGGAACGCCTCGTCGAAGAAACCCGCGAGCGCCTCGACAAACAGCTCCTGACCCGCAGCGACTACGACAACCACTGGCAGGCGTTCAACGTCGCCAAGGCCGTCGCCCGCTACTCCCTCGGCCTCTCCAAGAAGGACGAAACTTCGCGCCTCATCGAGCGCATGGTCGAGCGGATCGACGCCACCAGCTCCAACGGCTTCTTCGACGACGCCGCCGAGGGCATGGGCGGCAACTTCAGCCTCTACGGTGTGATGAACTTCGTGTTCATCCGCCAGGCCCTCCAGCTCCACGCCAACTCCGGCGTGCGCGAGCGCAAGCTCCCGACCCTGCGCACCTACGCCGAGAAATACGTGCGGCTCATGCCGGACATGGTCCGTTCCGACGGTCTCGGCTGGGCCTACGGCCGCAGCTCGGGCGCCTACGGCCAGATGCACTGCATCAGCCTCATTCTCCAGGCGTTCCGCGACGGTTGGATCGCCGACGACCAGAAGGCGAAGTACCACGACATCCTCCGCCGCCTGTTCTTCTTCTTCTACGCGACCTACCTCGATCAGGAGCACGGCTTCATGATCGTCCGCGATGCCGAGCGCACCTCGATGGAAGGCCACACCACCCGTTTGGCCAACTTCGACGGCGCCCGCTACCTCTGCCAGTGGTCGCGCCTCTCGAAGACCGTCAACGCCCCCGAGGCCACCAAGGCCGAGCCCGCCCGCACCTCCGGCCGCTTCGTCATCTTCGACAAGGCCAACCGCAAGGAGCAGGGTCTCTTCCTCTATCGCGATGCCGAGAGCGGCCTCCAGATCCAGCTCCCGTTGATCAGCGCCGGCGGCGGCGTCACCGCGGACAACCTCCCCTTCCCGCACGCGCCCGGCCTCTTCGACTGGCCGACCGATGTGTACGCGCCGGTGATGATCCCGGAGCTCACCTTCGGTGAGAACGTCACCATCCCCGCCTTCTACGGCAAGCAGTGCGTGACCGGCCTCGGCCTGCGCAATTCGTTCTTCTTCCGCTACGAGCAGCCCGAGTTGATCAACACGCAGGAGAAGCCCGTGCCCGGCGTGGGCAGCGTGAAGGTCAACTGGAGCTTCAGCGGCGGCAAGGTCACCGCCGAGTGGATCTACACGGTCAAGAATCAGGTCACGCTCGACAAGTTCCGCTTCGCCCTCTGCATCGCGGCCCCGCACTCGCACCAGCGCCTCGGCATCTCGCCGATGCTCGGCCAGCAGGGTGTGCGCTGCAGTGTCATCAAGGACGACTTCCAGGGCGTGTGGCAGGAGACCGAGGTCGTGAGCCACGACGCCGGCTACCGCACGAACTACGGCAAAGTGCACTACATGCAGTACCTCGTGCGCGACCACGCCCTCGTGATGCGCCCGGGCCAGCAGTACCGCTTCTCCGTGAGCTTCGAGCCCGACATCACGCTGATCGAGGCCTGACGCCGCGAGCGGCGTCGGTTTCGGGTTCAGAGTTCAGGGTTCAGAGTTCTGGGTTCAGAGTTCAGGGTTCCTGATTCAGCGTGTAGGGTTTCAGGTTGCTGGAACGTTGAACCGCTCCTGATGTTGCAGCATGTCTACCTTCGCTCGTTTCGAGGATATCGAAGCTTGGCAAAGCGGACGGCGGCTCCGGCGACTGATCTATACCTACACCCGCAAACCGGCGTTCGCCGCCGATCGCGATTTGGTCGGGCAGATTCGCCGGGCCGCTCAGTCCGTGACATCGAACATCGCCGAAGGGTTTGATCGCGCCGGCAACAAGGAGTTCTCCCAGTTTCTTTATATTTCCAAAGGGTCGGTCGCGGAAGTGAAGGACCAACTCTACACCGCCATCGACGAGAACTACATCAACCAACAGGAGTTCGACACCGCCTACGCGTTGGCCGAAACGACCACTCGCCAAATCGGAGGATTGATCCGTTATCTCCAACAGACCGAACTCCGTGGGTCCAAGTTCAAGAGTGGCACGCCCAAAACTCGTTCGGCAACCTCCACGCCTCCGAACTCCGGCACCCTGAACTCTGCCCCCTGAACCCTGAACTCTGAACGCTGAACCCTGTCCCGCCGTGCTCTCCCGCCGCATCATCCCCTGCCTCGATGTCACCGCCGGCCGCGTCGTCAAAGGCGTGAAGTTCCAGGAACTCCGCGACGCCGGCGATCCCGTCGCCTGCGCCCGCGCCTACGACGCCCAGGGCGCCGACGAACTCGTCTTCCTCGACATCACCGCCTCCAGCGACCAGCGCGCGATCATGCACGATGTCGTCGCCGCCACCGCCGAGCAGTGTTTCATGCCGCTCACCGTCGGCGGCGGTCTGCGCACCGTCGAGGACATCCGCAAGATGCTCCACGCCGGCGCCGACAAGGTCTCCCTCAACACCGCCGCCGTGCTCGGGCCGGATCTCATCCGCGACAGTGCCCGTAAGTTCGGCAACCAGTGCATCGTCCTCGCCATCGACGCCCGTCGCGAACCCGGCAAGGACGAGTGGAAGGTCTACACCCACGGCGGTCGGAAACGCACCGAGCTCGACGTGGTCGAGTGGGCCAAGCAGGGCGTCTCCCTCGGCGCGGGCGAGATCCTCCTCACCTCGATGGACCGCGACGGCATGCTCAACGGCTACGACCTCGAACTCACCCGCCGCGTGAGCGAAGCCGTCGAGGTGCCCGTGATCGCCTCCGGCGGCGCCGGCACGCTGGAGCACCTCGCCGAAGTTCTCACCCAGGGAGGCGCCAGCGCCGTGCTCGCCGCGTCGATCTTCCATTTCGGCACGTTCACCGTCCCGCAGGCCAAGGACTATCTCGCCCGCCGCGACATCCCGGTCCGACGCTGACAAACCCGGGGGCCTCTTGAGCACAGCAAACTGACCGAGGTGGACCGCGTTGCCCCTAACGCGGTCGCGAGTATGAGCCGCCGCGGACGGCGTTGGTCTCCGCATGATCGGCGTTCCACCGCCGACCCAGTCCTCGGCCCGCTTGAGGGCAAGCGGGTCCACCCCAAAACAGCCGTATTGGCCCCGACCTCACCGACCCGTCGCTCCCGCGGGCGTGGCGAGCGGGATCTCGATCAGGATGGACGTTCCGGTGCCCTGTTGGCTCTGGATCAACGCCCGGCCATGGTGCAGCTCGGCCAGCCGGACGGAGATGGCCAGCCCGAGCCCGGTGGTGCGCTTCTCGCAGAAGAGCCGCACAAACTGGTCGGGCGCGCGCAGGCTCGTCAGGATCTCGTCGGGGATTCCGCTGCCCTCGTCGGCGATCGTGATCCAGGCCATGTCACCAGTCACGCGCGCCCGCACTTCCACCGGGCGCCCGGCCGGGGAAAACTTGAACGCATTGTCGATCAGCTCCTCGCTCAGCTTGGCGAGGTTCTGCTCGGACATCGCCACCTCGGCGCTCGCCGCCTCGAGCACGAGATCGCTGCGGCGCCCGTACCGCTCGGCGGCGCGTTCCGCGGCCTCCACCACGATCTTCCGCATCGGGCAGGGCGACCCATGGCAGAGCGACTCCCCTCGCCCGGGCTCGGCCGCGAGCAGCTCCAGTTGGGAGTAGATCAGGAAATTGCGGATGAGCCGGTGCAGTCGCTCGCCGGAGCGTTGGATATCGCGGCCGATGTCCGCGGCCTCGGCCGGACGGAGCTGGCCGGAATCGTCGCGCAGGATGTCCGCCAGCCCGATGATGCCCGAAAGCGGGCTGAGCAGCTCGTGCGGCAGCATCATGCTGATGTGGCTGCGGAGCTGAGCCGCCTTCTCCTCCGCGTCGCGGCGCAACTGGTCCGCCTTGCGCACCCGCGAGCCCACGAGTTTCAGCAACTCGTCCACATCGAATGGCTTGGGCACGTAGTCATCGGCCCCGAGGCGCATGCCTTCGCGCATCCCTTGCAGGTCCGCCAAGCCGGTGATCAGGACGACCGGGATGTTGTGGGTCTCGGGCTTGTTGCGCAGGGACTTGAGCACCTCGTAGCCCGAGATGTCCAACAGACCCACGTCGCACAGCACCAGGTCCGGCTTGTCCTCGACGGCCAGTTCGATGCCAGCCGTGCCGCTGCCGGTGTCGATCACGTCGTAGCCGCCGCGCTCGAGCACCTTGGTGAGGAGCTGGCGCATCGAGGCTTCGTCGTCGATGACGAGGATTTTGGGCATCGTGGCGGGAATCGGGCGGCCGGGGGACCTGCAAGTTAAGCGGAGCCCGCGCGCGGCCAAAACAAAAAAGCCGCGGCGCACGCGCCGCGGCTCGAAAAGATTCGGAGCGGGAGGTTACTTCCGGCGGTACCGGCGATAGCCGACCAAGCCGAGAACCATCGAACCCAAGATCGCCGCGTAGGTCGACGGCTCGGGGACGGGAGAGGTCATCATATACGGGTCTGAACCGGAAGCTCCGAGTGAGCCAAGAATCGCGCTAGTTCCGTTCGCAATATCCGCAGTGAACGTCACCGGAAAACCGATAGCCACGGACGTGTCTGGGAACGTCCAAGTTGGGTTGGTCAGTAGCACCCATTCTGCCCCAGTTCCAATTGACTTCGTATTGAACCCCCAAACATAGGCACTAGAGACAGTCGAAAAGCCGCCCGCATTCGATGCCAGCGCAACAGATCCACTGAAGCTTGAAAAGACATCATCCCAAGCGGATTGCCCAAGCGATTGGAAGTTTGCGCCCCAGTCAGCCACATTTGTCGCTGTTGGCGTGAATGATCCGAACGAGCCAATCTGGAACTGGAAAGACGAATCGAGTGCAGCACCTTTGCTGGTCTCTGCAATCTCGAACGCCAATGACTCAAAATTGATCGTTCTCGTGGTTTGGGCCGCGGCGCAAAGCGGCAAAGCAATAGCGAGGAGGGTAAGTAGACGTTTCATAAGCCTTAGAATGTCACGGGCAGGACGTGGTTTGCATCTGCGCTCATCTTGTAGATGAGCGTAGCACCATCCCAATTGAAGAGGGCTGTGGTGTTATGATTCGTGGATCCACCACCTACCTTGGTCCACTGCTCCACAGTACCTGTACCGTTACGGAGCAAGTAATAGGTCTCGAAAGAACCGGAAGGCTGGATCGTCAAGATTCGGTCTGCCGATGTCGAACTAGTCGAACCGGTAAAACCGTTCGCGTACGTCATCAACCGAGACGCGGGCGACTCATCGACCGGAAACCCATTCGCGACTAGATTGTATCCTGCGACCAGCGGCTTCGCGAGGGAATTGCTTCGAACATCGCCAATAACCGTCACTTCAGCAGTCGTCGCACCAACGCGATTCACGATAACACCCGTACCCGGGTATATCACAGTGTTGTCGCAGTTGGTCGATCCACCACCAACCTTAACCCACTGTTCAACCGTACCGGTCCCGTTCCGAAGAAGGTAATACGTCTCGAAAGAACCATTCCGATAGAACAGAATCTGGTCCGCCGCGCTCGATGAAGCGGCACCTTGCATCGGGGTATTCCCCTTGGTCCCAAAAACCTGACCGATCGTGACATGCTTGCGAAGCACAACGCGATAGCCAACGAGAAGATCGGCACTCAACGCACCGATCGTATTACCTTCACCAGTCGAAGTGAGAACCACTGTCCCATTTGAAGCAGCGATCGTCGCCGTCGTATCCACATCCACTCGATCACCAACGTAGGTCGAGGAAGTTCCACCCACAATTTCAACGTAGTAGCTCGTGCCAGTGGCGAGAAGCGAACCGACGTTGCTAATACCTGAGAGGGTCAATGCTGTGGTACTATTGGCCGAGACCTGCGCTGTTACCAATGCAGGGTTTAGCAGATTAACCCCAACCGCCTTCCGACCGGTAGGGAACGAGAACTTGGTAAACCCCACCGGGGTTGTCGTAGCGGTCTGGGCAAACGCACAGGCCGCGAGTGTGGTAAATAGCGCCACCGCCGAAATTTTTCGCATGTTTGCCATAAGGGTTGATCGACAGGTTGGATGCAGGCTGTGCGCCATCAACCGCAAACTGTGGCAAAATCGTGCGAAGAAGTCACCGCACTGACACCGCGCCCCACCATCAGCGGGCGTCATCCGGACCGTTTTCCGCCGGTTGCGGGTGCCCGCGGCGCGGCGTAAAGTACGCCATGAAAACGATTCTTACCCCGGTCGATTTCTCGAGCGTCACGCCCCACGTCGTCGCCCACGCGGGCACCTTGGCCAAGGCGCTCGGCGCCACGGTGGAGCTCTTCCACTCGATCGCGCCCCCGGTCAACGTCGTCACCTACGACATGCCGGTCGAGGCCTTCGCCAAGGAGATCGACTTCGCCCAGGAGCAGGCCAGCCGCAAACTCGCCGAACTGCGCCGCCCCCTCGAAGCCCAGAGCATCCCCTGCACCACCAAGTTCACCCAGGGCCATGCCGTCGGCGCCATCCTCGACGAGGCCCGCCAGGTCTCCGCCGACTACATCGTGATGGGCGCGCATGGCCACGGCGCCTTCTACGAGCTGCTCGCCGGCAGCACCACCCACGGTGTCCTGCATCACGCCCCCTGCCCCGTCCTCATCCTCCCCTCGCCCCGCGCGCCGGCCAAGTAGCCCGCACGCCGCCACGGACCCGAAGCCACCGAAACGCCGCCCGCGCCCCAGTCGGGTCCCACGCAGCGGACCGGCATCCCGCATTCGGAATTTTGACCGCGGATTGCACGGATGACACAGATGGAAGGCATCCTCAGTCCGTATCCGCGCTATCCGCGTAATCCGCGGTCCAATGGTCCCCTCCGGCGGGCGCCGCGATCGCGTCACCGCTACTCGATGACATCCACCCGCAGGCGGGCGAAACGCCGCGGGGCGCTGGGCGGACTCGCCTCCCAGAGACGCACCAACACCGTGCCGTCCGGATTGGCGGCCACCGTCTCCTCGACACTCGGCACCACGGTCCAGTTGGCGAGGTCCGGGGACACCTCCAAGCTCATGGCGATGCCCTGCGCGCCCGGGTTCTTCGCGAACAGCACCCCGAGCGTCTGCGGTTGCCCGGCCACCGTTCGCACGACCGCAGTCGGGAAATGCCCGCCGACGGCGTCCATCGGGGGCACGCCGAGGGCGAACTTCATGAGGTTGCTCACGCCGTCGCCCGCCGGTGTATCCAGCGCTCCGCGCCGCCCGGCCGGCGTGCCGGGCAACGCCGTCCAATCCGCCAACGTCATCGTGCCGCCGGCGACCTGCACGAGCGCCATGGCACTGTCCACGTACGCCTGGCCGCCGAGGCTCACGCGCACCCAATACCGGCCCCAGGCCATGAGCGGCGGGGTGGCATAGGTCGCAGCGGTCGCCCCCGAAATCGGCGCAGTCGTATCCCCGCGTTCGCCACGATACCACTGATAGGACAGCACTCCGTCGCCGGCGGCCACCACGCGCAACGTGGCGGACGCGGCAAAGGCCACGGCGGCCGACTGCGGTTGGCCGAGGATCGTCGGCGCCGCCGGGGGGACATCGGGCCGGAGACGCACCATACCGTGGCGGACAACGCCGCCGCGCGCCGCGCTTGAGGAGAGCACCAGCAGGCTGCCGTCGTCCGTGTACCCGACCTCGCCCGACACCGGGCCGTGGAGATCGAATGCGGTGAAGGCGGTATCGAGTGAGCCGTTCGCCCGGAGGCGGGCCAGATAGCGTTGCGGCACGCTGTCGAAGGTTTTGAACTCGCCGCCAACCAGGGTGCGCCCGTCCGCCTGCGGTACGAGAGCCGGCAGCCAGCTCCAGCCAGGACCCATGCCGGTGTTGAACGCCGGATCGAGGGCGCCATTCGTGGACAGACGCGCGACGCCTCGGCAGGTGCCGCCATCGTACGCGGTGAAAAAGCCCGCAGCCAGCAACGAGCCGTCGACGGACACGGCCAGAGAATCCACGTCGTTCGAAAAGCCGCTCCCGCTCGCAAACGCGGGGTCCCGCGTTCCGTTCGGCAACAGCCCGACGATGTAGTTCGCCGAAACCCCATCGAAGGCATGGAAGTCCCCGCCGGCGACGATCCTCCCGTCCGGACCGAGAACGATAGCGTCCGGAACGCCGTCCAAGCCGGCCCCGGGATCGAACGAGACATCGACAGCGCCGTGAGTTTCGAGCCGTGCAATCCGGTTGCGCGCCACGCCATTGACCGAGGTGAACCAACCGCCGATCAGCACCTTGCCGTCAGCTTGGAGGGCGAGAGTCCCGATACCTCCGTTAGCCCCCACCCCTGGATCGAAGGTCAGGTCAAGGGATCCGTCGACGAGGTAACGCGCGATATGCGGGCGTTGCACCCCGTGGCTCCAACTGAAGCCGCCGCCCGCGAGCACCTTGCCGTCGCCCTGCACGGCGAGCGCCTCGACGGTTCCGTTCGGACCGGCGGCCGAGGCGAAACTCGGGTCGACCGCGCCATCGGCGTTCAGGCGGGCGAGATTGGAGCACGCCACACCATCGATTCGGGAGAAATAGCCGCCAATGACCCACTTACCCCCCGTTACAGGCGCGGCAGCAAGCACCGAGCCCGGTCGTCGGAAGTCGGCCGCGGTGCTCGCGCCGACGTTCCCGGCAGCGGAGAAGCGCACCAAGCCGCTGCAGCCGGTGGAGCCGACGGTGTTAAAAGAGCCGCCCTCCAGACAGCCGCCGTCGGGCAGAGCGACCAGCACGGCACCGCCGCCATTCGGCCGGGCGGTCGATGCAAAGGCGGAATCGAGTCCACCGGTGGCACCCAACACCGCGATCCCAAACTGGGGCGTCCCGTCGTACGAACTGAACCAGCCCGTGGCGGCGATCCGACTATCGGCAAGTACCGCAACGGCGCGGACTCCGCCGTCGAACCCGGCACCCATCACGAACGAGAGGTCCCGGGTGCCGTCCGCATTCAAGCGCACCAGGCGGTTGACCGGGGTGCCGTTGAATTCGGTGAACGTGCCGCTGACCAGGATCCGACCGTCGCTCTGGATGTCGATGGATTGGACGGACCAACCCGGAAAACCGGAACCCACCGCAAAAGCGCCATCGAGCGCCCCATCTGAGTTCAGGCGCGCGAGGCCGTTGCGATTGTGGCCTTCCACGGAGGTGAAAGATCCTACGACCAAAACCTTGCCGTCGGGCTGCAACACCACGGCAACAACCGCGCCATCAGGCCCGATCCCCGCGTGAAACGAAGAATCAAGCGAGCCGTCGGCATGCAAACGCACCGCCATCGGATGCGCCGCTCCACCGGCCGTCCCAAAGATCCCGGCGACGAGAATCCGACCGTCAGGCTGCACCGCGATATCGTAGATCCAATCGTAGCTGCCGAAGCCCGAGGTGAAGGTCGCGTCGAGCGAACCATCGGCGGCGAGCCGCGCGAGGGATTGCCGGGCGACGCCGTTGACCAGCGCGAAGGCACCACCCACGAGGACCTTGCCGTCGGCCTGCACCGCCACCGCGTTGATCGACCCATCGAACTGCGGCGCGAATCCTGGATCGAGCGCGAGCGATGAATCGAACTTCGCCACGCCGAAGCGCCGCTGCCCGGCGATCGTCGTGAATTGCCCCGCCGAATACACCGTACCACCCGAGGCAACGGCAAGGCCGTCGACCGAGCCCCCGTCCACCTCGATGAGCGGCGCGAAACTCGGATCGAGCCGGAGCGTGTCGGCATAGCCGCCCGCCGGTTTCACCATCAGGCGGCCGGTCGGCGAGGCGAGCGGGGTGAGGCCGTTGTAGACGACCACGTCGTAAAGACCCGCGTCGGCCATCGCGACCGCCGGCAACGTGAGCGTGGCGCCGGTCGCCCCGGCGATCGGCGTCCCCAAGCGGCGCCATTGGTAGGAAAGCGTGCTCGTGCCGGTGACCGCGACTTTGAAGGTCGCGGCCGTGCCGCTCTCGGCCACCACCACGCCAGGCGGGGTCGTGAGGATCGGCGCCGGATCGTTGCCCGCCAACACGGCGCCCGCACTCAGGCGGCTTCCCCAGCGGTTCCAGACGCGGACCGTGTAGCTGCCGACATCGGACAAACCGACGTTCGGAACCGCCAAAGCGTTCCCCGTCGCGCCGGGCAGGGCCGCGCCGTCGCGGTACCACTGGTACTCGAGATCGTCGCCGGTCGCGGTCACCGTGAACAAGGCCGTGCCGCCCAATCCCACGAATTGATCCGCCGGCTGCGCCGTGATCGTCGGCGCCGGCGAAACATCCGGCTTGAGCCGCACCAACCCGCTGCACCCTACCCCCTCTCGGGCACCGGAGGCCTGAAGCAGCAGGAGTCCACCATCGTCCATGAGTTGAGCGCCGCGATACACCGGGCCGGAAAGATCGAACGCCGTGAACGCGGATGCGACCGAGCCATCGGGCTGGAGCCGCGCCAAGTAGCGTTTTTCTAGTCCACCGTAGGTCGTGAAATGGCCCCCGACCAGCGCCCCGCCGTCAGCCAAGGGAACGAGCGCCAGCAACGGCGTCGAATTCGGACCGGAACCGGTGGCGAACGTCGAGTCGAGCGCGCCGTTCGCGGACAACCGCACGACCGGCAAGCACCAGACGTTGTCATAGGTCCAGAACGAACCCGCGGCCAGTACGGTCCCGTCGACGGCCAGCGCCAAGCGCTCCGCGTAGGACGAGAAACCGCCGCCGCTCGCGAACGCGGTGTCGCGCGACCCGTCCGGTAGCAGACCCACGAGGTAGTTCACCGGGGCATCGTCGAACGACGTGAAGTAGCCGGCGACCACGATCCGTCCATCGGGTCCGACCACGATGGCGCGGGGCTGTTGGTCCAAGCCCGCACCGGGATCGAAGGTCGTATCCAAAGATCCGTCCGTCTCGAGTCGAGCGATCCGGTTGCGGGGCTCGCCGGCACACAGAGTGAACTGGCCGCCCACAAGCACCTTGCCGTCCGCCTGGAGGGCCAAGATCGTGACCGCGGAGTTGAACCCGGTGCCGGGATCGAAACTCGGGTCGAGCGAACCATCGGCGAGATAGCGCGCGAGAAACTGGCGCGACAGGCCGTTGCTGGAATAGAACCATCCGCCGGCGAGCACCTTGCCGTCGCCCTGCACCGCAAGGGCTTCGACCGAACCGCCCGGGCCTGCCGCCGAAGCGAACGTCGGATCCACCGCCCCGGTGGCGTCCAGCCGGACGAGGTTCGAACACGCCACCCCGTCGACTCGAGAAAAGTTGCCGCCAATCACCCACTTGCCGCCCGCCGCCGGGACCGCCGCATGCACGGTGCCCAGCTGACGGAAGCCGGCCGCCGCGGCCGCCGCCACCGCTCCAGTGCCGGTATACCGCACCAGACCGCTGCAACCGGTCGATCCGACCGAGGTGAAATTGCCGCCCTCCAGCAGGCCGCCGTCGGGCAGAGCCAACAATGTATAGCCCGCGCCGTTGAGCCGGGAGGTGGCGGCAAACCCGGTGTCGAGCACGCCTTCGGCACTCAGAACCGCGACACCGTATCGGCCAACCACGTTGGTCGCGTTGAACCAGCCCGTCACCGCGACTCGGCCGCCTGCAAGCACTGCGACCGCGCAAACATCGCCGTCGAACCCACTGCCGAGGGCGAACGACGGATCGAGCGATCCATTCGCATTCAAGCGCACCAATCGGTTCGCCGCGGTGCCATCAAAGGAGGTAAACCAGCCACCAGCCAGCACGCGGCCGTCGGTCTGGACCGCGATGGTCCGGACCGATCCACCGGCAAAGCCAGTGCCCACGACGAACGACTCGTCGAGCGAGCCGTCGGCGTTCAGGCGTGCGAGCCGATTGCGGGACTGGCCACCGATGGACGAAAAATTGCCGCCGAGCAGAATTCGCCCGTCGCTCTGTACGGCGAGCGCCATCACGTCGCTATCGATCCAGCCCTCGTTCGCGAAGGTCGGATCCAAGGAGCCGTCCGCGTTCAGGCGCACGAGTGGCGCCCAGGTGTTGGAGGCGATCACCACCTGGCTGCCTCCCACCAGCAGACGTCCATCGTCAAGCAGGAGCACCGCGAACACGGTGCCCCTCACCGCCGGCACGAACGCCGGATCGAGGGAGCCGTCGGGCAGAAGGCGCGCCAAGCCCATGCGCTCCACGCCATCGACAGCGGAGAACGAGCCGCCGATCACCAGGCCGCCGGTGGCATCGACCACCGCCGTCCGGACCTCGCCGGTCACGCGCGGCGCGTACGCCGGATCGAGCCCAAGCGTCGCATCGAACTTCGCCACGCCGGCGCGGCGCACGCCGGCGATCGTCGAGAAGTTGCCGACCGCATACACCGCGCCGTCGGCGCCGCCGGAGAGCGCGTTGATCGCCGCCCATTCGGACTCGAACAGCGGCGCGAACGTCGGATCGAGCCGGAGCGTGTCGGCATAGCCGCCCGCCGGTTTCACCATCAGGCGGCCGGCTTGCGAGGCCTGGGGCGTGAGACCGTGGTAAACGACTACGTCGTAGAAGCCGGCATCGGCCATCGCGACCGCCGGCAATGTGAGCGTGGCGCCGGTCGCCCCGGGAATCGGCACGCCGGCGCGCCGCCACTGGAACGCGATCCCGTTCGGGCCGGAGGCCTCCACGGCGAAGGTCGCCGCGGTGCCGCTCTCGGCCACGACCACGCCGGGCGGCGTCGTGATCGTCGGCATCGGATCGTTGCCGGACAACACCACCGGTTCGCTCACCCTACTGCCCCAGCGGTTCCAGACCCGAACCGTGTAACTACCGATATCGGACAGACCGGCGCTCGGGATCGTCCAGGTGGCCCCGGTCGCGCCGGGCAGCGCGACACCGTCGCGGTACCACTGGAATTGGAGATCGTCGCCGGTCGCGACCACGGTGAACGAGGCGGTGTCGCCCAGTCCCACGAACTGGTCCGCCGGTTGCGCGGTGATCGCGGGCGCCGGCGAGGCCTCGGGTTTGAGCCGCAGCAGCCCACGGCACGTCACCGGGCCGCGCGCCGCGCTCGAGTCGAGCACCAGCAGTCCGCCGTCGTCCATGTAATGAACCTCCTGCAAAACCGGACCGAAGAGATCGAACGCGGTGAAGGAGGCGTCGAGCGCGCCATCGGACCGGAGCCGCGCGAGGTAGCGTTTCTCGACTCCGGCACAGTTCGTGAAAAAGCCGCCGACCAGCGCCCCCCCATCGATCTGCGCCGTGAGCGCGAGAAGCGGTGTCGAGTTCGGCGCGACCGAACCCGTGAACATGGGATCGCGGGCGCCGTCCGCGGACAACCGCATGACGGGCGGACACCACGTGCCGTTGAAGGACCAGAAGGATCCCGCCGCCAGAAGGCCCCCGTCGGCCGAAGGAACGAGAGCTTCCACGGCGCTGGAGAAGCCACCGCTCACGAACGCGCCGTCGCGCGCCCCGTTCGGCAACAGCCCGACGATGTAACCGGCCGGAGACCCGGCGAACGAGGTGAAATTGCCGGCGACGACGATACGCCCGTCCGGTCCGGCCACGATGGTGCGGGGATCACCGTCCAAACCGGCGCCGGGATCGAAGGAAGGATCCAGCGAGCCATCCGACTGGAGCCGGGCCAGGCGCGAGCGCGACACCCCGGCGATCGAAGTGAACCAGCCGCCGAGCAACACCTTGCCGTCGCCTTGTAACGTAAGCACGGTGACAATCCCGTCGAGACCGGGGCCAGGATCGAACCCCGCGTCGAGCGCGCCGTCGGCATCGAAGCGCGCGACGAAACGCCGTTGGGCCCCTTGGCACCAGTTGAACGCTCCGCCCGCAACGATCTTGCCGTCGCCCTGGACGGCCAGCGCCGCGACCTGACCGTCGGGGCCGCCGGCGGCCGCGAACGCCAGATCCACCGAACCGTCGACGTTGAGGCGGGCGAGATTGGAGCACGCCACACCATCGATGCGGGAGAAACTGCCGCCGACCAGCCACTTGCCGCCAGCCACCGGTGCGGCTGCGAAGACCCGGCCCGGTTGCCGGAAGCCCGCCGCGGCGGCCGCCGCCAGCGTGCCGGTGCCAGTGAAGCGGACCAGTCCGCTGCAACCGGTCGCCCCGTGGGCGGTGAAGTAGCCAGCTTCCAGCAAGCCCCCATCCGGTCGCGCCACCAGCGCGTAGCCCGGGCCGTTCGGCCGGGCCCCGGAGGCATATCCCGCGTCGAGCACTCCGGTCGGGCTCAACACGGCGAGGCCGTAGTGGTAGGCTCCATTGAAAGAGTTGAACCAGCCCGAGGCAGCGATGCGACCATCCGCGAGCACGGTCACCGCGCGCACTTCGCCGTCGAACCCGGTGCCGGTCGCAAACGACAGGTCCCGTGATCCATCCGCGTTCAAACGCACCAACCGGTTCGCGGTCGTACCGTCGTAGGCGGTGAACTGGCCGCCCACCAACACCCGGCCGTTGGGCTCCGCAACGATGGTTCGCACCGGCCCGTCGGAAAAACCCGAGCCCACAGCGAACGTCCCATCGAGGGAGCCATCGGCATTTAGGCGGGCGATCCGATTGGCGCTTTGGTTGTCCACGGTCGTGAACCAGCCGCCGATCAAAACCCTTCCGTCGGCCTGCACCACGATGGAGTGCACCGTACCGTTCGGCCCCGTGACCGCGCCGAAAGTCTCGTCGAGCGAACCATCCGGATTCAGTCGGGCCACCACCTGACGCGACACACCGCCCACCGACCAGAAGTCGCCGCCCACCAGAATCTTGCCGTCGGCCTGCACCGCGATGGCACGAATGATGTCGTTGGTGCCGAAAGCGGCCGCGAACGTGGCGTCGAGCGAGCCGTCGGCCGCGAACCGCGCGAGACGCGGCCGCTCCGCTCCATCGACCGTCGCAAAGGCGCCGCCCACGACCACCTTGCCGTCCGCCTGCACCGCGACCGCGTAGGCGGTGCCGTCCAACCGGGGCGCGAAGCCCGGATCAAGGGTAAGCGTCGCCGCATCGAATTTCGCGAGCCCGGAGCGCCGCACACCAGCGATCGTCGAGAAATCGCCCACCGCGTACAGCGCGCCGCCCGGAGCGACCGCGAGCCCCTCGACCGCCGCCCATTCCGCCTCGACAAACGGCGCGAAGTGCGGGTCGAGACGCAGGTTGGATGCGTAACCACCGACCGGAGCCACGAACAGGCGCGTCGCCCCGGACAGCGTGCGGCTCAGACCGTCGTAGACGGCCACGTCGTAGAGTCCGGCATCGGCCATCGCAACCGGCGACAGCTCCAGCGTCGCCCCGGTCGCGCCGGGTAGGGCCGCTCCGAACCGGCGCCACTGGTACGCCAAAGTCCCCTTCCCGCTCGCCACAACCGCGAACTGCGCACCGCTGCCGCTGACGGCCGTCGCCGTCGCCGCAACCGGCTGCACCGTCGGCGCCGGGTTCGGGCCCGAAAGCATGGCCGCCGGCGTGGCGAGATGCCCCGCCTCATTGCTCACGACCACATGATAGTCGCCGGCGTCCTCCCGCTGTAGGTTGACCAGCGCCAAGGTGGGCGCGGTCACCCCGGCGAGCGCGACGCCGTCGTGGTACCACTGGTAGTTCAGATCGGTGCCGGTGGCTGTGACGGAAAACTCGACCTTGCCCCCGATCTCGGCCTGGGCGTCCGCCGGCCCGGAGAGGATCGTAGGCGCCTGATAGGCCCGATAGTTCACCACCAAGGCGCCGCCGCTCGTGCTGAAATTCGCGTCGCCCACCGCGATGCGGTACGTGGTGCCGGCGACGACCGGAACCACGACGCGGCTGCAGGTGCCGTCGCCTGAGTTGTCGTCGGAGCGGAGCGGGGTCAGGGAGCCGACCGCATTGCCCGTGTAGACCGCCAGCGCGGTGTCGAAAGCCGAGCCGTCGGTGTCGAACTGTTCGTAGCCATCGGTCGTCGCCGTCCACGCATACCACACGGAAGTCGCGGTGGCGTGGCTGTTGACATGGATCGGCTCGCCGGCCTCACCCGTGGCGTGGCGATTCGTCCCCGTGGTCGAACCCGCGGCGCCGGTGAGCGCGATCGCATCGGCGAAATTGTCGTTCGGCGGCGGGGCGACGGCCTCGAAGGCGAGCTGCACGACACCCCGGGCGCCGTTCCACCCGTCGACCGCGATCCGGTAGGTCGTGCCCGCCGTCGCGGCGAAGGAGAGCTCGCTGGTGTTGTCACCGATGTTCGGCGACTCATCGTTGCTGGCGACCTCGGTCAACGTCGCCACGGCACCGCCGGTGTACACCGCCAAGAGGGTGTCGAAGGTGCTCCCGGCGGTGGACCACCGATAGGTCCCGTTCGCCGGCGCCGTCCAGGTCCACCAGACGGAGCCCACGCCGGGGTTGCCCGCATGATCCGGCTCGCCGGTCTCGCGTGTCGCCGTGTGGTTGGTACCGGTCGCCCGCCCGTTCGCCCCGGCAAGGAGAGTCGCCGCCGCGAAATGGTCGTTGGTCGGCAATGGCACCAGCGAAGTCGGGAACCCGACCGCGATGCTGCCGGCGGAGCGGCCGATGCCGTCGACCGCGATGCGGTAGGTCGTGCCCGCCGTCGCCACGAAGGTGGCAGCGCGGCGCAGGTAGCCGGAGCCGTCCCCGTTGGTACCGACGGGCGTCAGCGCCGCGACCGAGTGGCCGGTGTAGATGCCAACCGCGGGGAAGAATGCGGTGCCGTCCAGATCGACCACCGCGACACCGCCGGCCGGCGCAGTCCAGCTCCACCAAACGGAGCGTCCCGTCCCCAGATACGCGTGGACCGGCTCGCCCACCTCGATGCCGGCATTGACGTTGGAGCCGGTCACGGTGCCGCCACCCGGCGGAACCGGCGTCGCGGCGGCGAGATGGTCGTTCGCCGGAGCCACGCCGACCGGATACGAGCAGGAGCCCGAGAACGAGGTCTTCCCGGCCTTCGTCGCCGTCAGGTCCAGATCCACCTCGGTCACTCCGGCCGGGATCGTGGCGTACGCGGAGTACACGCCATCGCCCGCGACTCGATCCGGCGCGACACCGTTGTCGAGGAACGCCACCGGCGCGCCGCCGTCCACCCGCCCGGCCACGACCGCCCCGAGCACGGGCGCGAGATCGGTCACGGTCACAAAAAGACTCTCCTGATACCCGGCCCGCAGCGGCAAGACCGCGGCACTGCTGCGCACGTCGAGCGCGCCATCGGCCGCGATGGTCAACGCCCGATAGGCGTCGACCGCGCCGCCAGACCACGCGTAGGCGCGCAACGAAGCCACCTCGCGGGTCGAGGCGATCAGCCGGTCGCGGAGCTCGGTCACTCCGATCCCGGGATGCCGCGCCAACACGAGCGCCGCCACACCCGCCACATGGGGCGTCGCCATGCTGGTGCCGTTGAAGCTCGCGTACGCGGTGTCGTTGCTCGCCACCGACGAATAGATGTCGACGCCTGGGGCCGCGAGGTCGACGGCGCTCAAGCCGGTGTTCGTGAAGCCGGCCAACTCGTCGCGCCGGTCCAGTGCCCCGACCGAGACGATGTTGTCCACATCGTAGCTGGCCGGGAAAAACGAGGTGCGGTCCGCATCCATGCCCGCATTGCCCGCGGCCGCGAGGAACAGACAGCCCTGATCGCGCGCCGCCCGGATCGCATCCTCCAGCGCCTGGCTGGGGCCGCCACCGCCCCAGCTGTTGCTGAGGATCCGCACGCCCTTGCTCAAGGCGTACTCGATACACTTGATCGCGTTCGAGGTGTCGCCGCTGCCACCGGCATTGAGGAACTTCAGCCCCATCAACCGCACGTTCCACGCGACGCCGACGAGCGGGCCGGCGTCGTTGGCGGATGCTCCGATCGTCCCCGCGCAGTGGGTGCCGTGGCTGTTGTCGTCCATCGGGTCGCCGGTGCCGGTGATCGCGTTGACCCCGTGGATGTCGTCCACGTAGCCGTTGCTGTCGTTGTCGAGGCCGTCGCCGGCGATCTCCCCGGGATTGGTCCACATCTGGGAGGCGAGATCCTGGTGCGTGTAACGAATTCCGGAGTCGATCACGCCCACGACGACCGCGTTCGAACCGGTCGTGAGATTCCAGGCAGCCACGGCGTTGATGTCCGCCCCGCTCATGCCGCCGTTCTGCCCGGTGTTGCGCAAGCCCCACAACCTGCCGTCGGCGAAAGCCGCATCGGTGGGCAGAGCCGCCGCATACTGGATGTAGTCGGGCTCGACGTAGTCGTAGAGCCCCGTCGCCAGCAGATCGGCGACATCCGTCTCGATCCGCCCCTGCCGGGATCTGGCCGGCAGGCCCTGCAACCGGGCGGAGGCTTGGGCGGTGGGCCGCAGCAAAGTCAAGCGGCTGGAACGCAGGGACTCGACCCGTTCGATGCCCACGGTCGACGGCAACCGCGCCGCCATCGCCTCAATCGACTGCGGGTCGCGCGGCACCTTCGCCTTCAACCGGGCCAGGTACTGCCCGGGGACCACAGCATGACCGTTGAACAGCACCGGCACCGCGCCCTCCGCGGCGCCCGGCGGCCGTCCGGCCGGCGCCGCCGATTGCGCCGCAAGGTCGGCCGGCGCGACGGCCAGCAAGGCCGTGACGATCAACAGCACGTTGAGAACGAGGCGCGCCGAACGGCGCAGGATCGACGAGTTCATGACAGCGAAGGGTTGGCACTGCCGTCTCGACCATCCAGCCGCGACGGTTCGGCGAGCGAAGCCGCGCGCCCCACCCCTTGCGACGGCAAACCCGGAGACGAAACGAGTATTAGGCCCCATCGCCTCCCCATCCGCCGCCCTAATACCGAATCACGTCGCCGAGGGGCGCGAGATGCCCCGCTATTCCGCCAACAGCAGTTTCAGGCGCACGAAACGCTTGTCGGTGACGGCCGGCTGGCTTTCTCGCACCAGAAGAACGAAAGAGCTGTCGGGATTGGTTTCGAGCACCTCGGCGCTGCTGGGAACCTCGTTCCACGTCATCAGATCCGCGGAAGCCTCAAGCGCGTAGCGTACGCCCCGTACGCCGGGATTCGCCGTAAACACGAAGCCCAGAGCAAGCGGACGGTCCTGATTCTGAATCACCTGCAAAGCCGGCAATCGTTCGGCCGCACTCTCCAGCGGCAGCACACCGAGCACGTACTTCAACAAATTGGCGACGCCGTCCTCGGCCGGAGTCGCCAGTGGCGCCTGTTGTTCCGCCGACAACGGAGCCTGCGCCACCCAATCGGCGAGCGTCATGGGGGCGCCGGCCACGCGCACCAGCGCCGTGCGGCTATCGGCCCTGCCGGCGGAACCCGTCACCCGCACCCAGAAGCGCGCCCACGCCGAGAGCGCCGGCGTGACGTAGGCGGGGCCCGTCGCCCCGTCGATCGGATCCGTTGTGTCGCCGGAGTCACCACGGTACCACTGGTAGCGGAGCTCCTCTCCGGCGGCCTCGACCGAGAAGACGGCCCCGCCGCCCGCCGCCACGTCCTGGGAAACGGGCTGGCTGGTGATCGTCGGCCCCGTGCTCGCGGGCAACAACAGGCCGCGCACTTCCGAGCCGGCCGCCATCCAGGGCGTGTTGTACACGACAAGGCACTTCCCCGCTCCCGCCGCCGTGGAGGTGAGTCCCTGGTTACCGGGCCCGACCACGAGGTCGAACTTGGCCCCGAGCATCGTGCCGTCGCCGTGCAACCGGCAACCGCCCGCATCCAGCCCGGTGGAGCCCGGCGTGGCATCCCCGCCGAGCACCGCGGCGAAGCCACCCGCGCGGGTCTGCGACCAGGTCACAAGATAGGCGTCACCGTCGAATGCGATCGCCGGGAGCACCGGATCGAGCATTCGGTCGCAGAGCGTCACGGGCGCCGCGGGCAAAGAACCACCAGCCCGCACGATGCGGCTGCGCAGTTCCCAAGCGGTGGGCGCCGGAAGTCCGGGACCGGTGTCGTGATTCCAAACCACGAGGTAGTCGATCCCGTCGCTCGCCACCGCGAGCGGGTTGTACGAAGGCGACGGCTCGGAATCGAGCGCGACCACCGCCGAGAGCGTGCCCGTACCGGAGACAAAGCGTCCCTGCGCGCCGTACTGCTGGTCCCCCAGCCAGGCCGGCCACGCCACGAAGAAGCCGCTGCCGTTGCTGGCCACCGCCTGGAACGAGTCGACCGTGTCGGTCGCCAGCTCCATCTCCGCCCCCACGACGCCGGCGGGCGAGACGAAGCGGCCGCAGAGCCGCCACGGCTTGGACTCACCATCCGAATACACAATGAGGTATCGAATGCCGTCGAACGCGATGCCCTGCGGGCGCTGGACCATGCTCGCTCCGCCGGCCACCGGAAACGCAAACGGCTCACCGACCACCGCACCGGCCTTGCTGACGAACGCCCCCCAAAGCCGTAGCGTCGGCGCACCGGCGTTGTCCGCCCACACCAGCAGCGAATTCGCGCCGTCGCACGCGACCTTCACGCCACCGAGCCCGTTGCCGGCCTCGCCGCCGTTGCGCCCGAACGAGATCCGCCCGCCCACGAGGCCGCCATCGGGTGCGACCAACTGCGCCGTAGTGGCGGTCGCGTTGCCCTCCGTCCCTTGGATCGCGACGACGAAGTTCGTGCCGTCGAACGCCGCGCCCAGCGCGAACTGGTCCGTCTCCGCCGGCGCGATCGGAAAACTGGGCCACGACAATGCCGCGGGATCACTGAAGTTGCTCGCGTAGTCGTCGGTCACGACGACCTGGTAGTAGCCGAGTGCACTCAGCGGCGGATTGGCAATGGTCAGAGCCAGACCTGTTGCACCGGAAATCGCACCGCCGTCATGCCACCATTGGTAGGACAAGTCCCCTGTGCCACTGGCATCGACGGTGAGGGTGGTCGAGGCCCCCGCCGCGATCGACGAAGAGGAAGGAACAATCGCAGGCGCCGGACCGACGATAAGGATCGCCGCCGGCGACCGGACACGGCCGGCCGTCGCAATCGCCTCCACGGCGTAGCTCCCGGCACTTACCGCATCGACACAGACTACGGTGAGCTCCGGATTGTTCTCACCCGGCAAAGCGACACCGTCCTTGTACCACTGATAGCCGACCGGGCCAGTTCCTGTCGCCGAGACGGTGAATCGACAGGTCGCGCCGGCGGACACAGTCTGCGATTGCGGAGGGACAAGGATCGTCGCCTCCGACCCCGCGCCGGCGCGCTGAACAAACAGCGAAACGTTCCCGCCGGCCGCGATCGCGCTCACATCATCGGCAACTTTCTTACGCACTGCGCTCGGAGCCACCGTACCGTCCGCCAACTGACCATTGGTGTTCAGACCCGCCGTCCACAACGAACCGTCTGCCTTCAGGAAGAGCGTGTGCTCGGCACCCGCTCTAAAGGCCACCACATCGTTCGAAATCGGGGTCGGCAGAAGCCGGCTGGTGGTCGTACCGTCGCCAAACTGTCCGCTGTTGTTCGCGCCCATCCCCCACAGGGTGCCATCAACCGTGCGAAAAAGGCTGAAATAATGCCCTGCCGAGACCGAGACCACTCCGGTGGCGACTTGCACCGGAGCCGTCCGGGCTGTCGTGGTGCCGTCGCCGAGCTGTCCCGCATTGTTGTAGCCCAGCGCCCACAGGCTCCCGTCGGCTTTGATAAAGAGCGTATGTCCAGCACCGGCGGCACACGCCACCACGCCCCAAGCGATCGGAACTGGCGCTATCGAGCTCGACCCAAGGAACACGCGATTGCCGAGCTGGCCATATTGGTTGCTTCCCATGCCGCGCAACTCTCCTTCGCTGGTGATGAACAACGAATGGTTCGGGCTCCCCGCACAGGTAACCACACCGGAAGCGACCGGGTACGGGATGGACTGATCGGTTAGGCCGCCGCCGGCGCCAACAGACCAAAGCTGCCCGGTGGAATCGATGTACAGCGTCCGGTTGCCGCCGCTCGCGACCTGCCTCACTCCTGAGGCGCATACCGCCGGAGTGATCCGCAAGGCGGGCGTGGCCGTGCCCAACTGCCCCGCCGAGTTGGACCCCGCCGCCCAGAGGTCGCCGTTCGCGGCCAGTGAGAGGCTGTGATTTCCGCCTGTGGAGGCCGCCACGATCCCGTCCTGGAGCAGCGCCGGTGACGATTGGGTTTCATCAAGACCAACACCCAGCGCACCGCCACCATAGTTGCCGTACGCGAACAGGTCGCCCCGCGCGTCGACGGCGAGAATCTGCCCCGAGCCCACCGCGATCTCCTTGATGGAATCGCCCAGCGGCGTGATTGCTCCGTTGGCCAATTTCAGGCCGAGGCCCGGACCGAAGGACCATGCCTGGCCGTCGCGCCTCCGGAGAGCCCAGGCATCACCGTAGAGATCTGCGGCGACCGCCTCGACCGCGTCGTAAATGAGCTGCGATGTGAAACCGCTGATCGACCGGACGTCCAAAGACCCGTCAACACCAACAACGAAGATGTAGCTGATGCCAACCGTCGCCGACCGCACACCGGACCGCAGCCGGACAGGAGCCGAACTGCTCCACATCCCCATTCCCCAGAGCGACGAGTCGGACCGAACAAACACCGTATAGTTGGGGCCGGCGGCGACCTCCTTCACGCCCGCAGTCAGAAACTGAGGTGTCAGGCGGTTGTTCGAATCACCGAGACCAAGCTTGCCGGCGCTGCCCGAGCCCCAGACCCAGAGTTCGCCGGTGAGAGTTATGAAGGCACTATGGTCGCGACCCGCCGCCGCATGAGCGACCCCATCGGCCACGTGGACCGGAGTGACGCTGTTCACCGTCGTGTTGTTGCCCAACTGTCCGGACGAGTTGGCTCCCACGGCCCAAAGCGAATGGTCGCGCTTCAGCAGGAGCGTATGACTTGCCCCCGCGGCGACTTCCGCCACATCGGTCGCTACCAACACGGGCAACAGGCGGTGTTCCGTTGTGCCGTCACCAAGAGCACCGGCAAAGTTGGTACCGGTGGCCCACAACGTGCCGTCGGTCTTGAGGAAGAACGTCCTGCTAGATCCCGCGAAGACACGCGTCACATCCTTTGCGATGCGGCGCGGCGTACTCCAGCCCCCGGAATTCCCACCGCCCAATGAGGAAACCAGTCCAGCCCCCCAGAGCCGGCCCGCCGCAGCCCGATACACCAACCAGCCGGGACCGGAAACAACCGGCAGGCCCGAATCGTCACTCACCTCGACGTCGTAGGCGCCCTCATCACCGAGGCCAACCGGCGAGATCGAATAGGTCGGCCCGTTCGCTCCCACGATAGGCGCGCCGGCCCGTCGCCATTGGTACCTGAGCGCACCCGCGCCGGTCGCATCCACCGAGAACGTGGCAGTGGTGCCAGTGGTCGCAGTCACCACACCCGGCGGCCGAGTGATCGTGGGAGCGGCAAGAAGCGCGCCAGAGCAGATGCTGCTGGCGAACAACAGGAGCGGACCGAAGCGACGCAACAGCGTGTTCATGACCAAGGTTCTCGAAGTTCCGAGCCTCACGGACGGGGTCTAGACGGGCGTCAGATCCCATATGTGCGGTAAGGCCGGATCCCCACACTCCGGCTACCCCCTGCCGCTGACAAGCCCGGACCACCCGCATGCCCCTCACCCCGCCGTCCGCCACGCGCGGTGCATGCCGGCGGTGGCGAGGGCGAGGCTGATCAGGGCACTCGTCGGCATCGCCACGGCCGCCACGAGCGGATTCACCAATCCCGCGAGGGCGAGCGACACCGTGCCGACGTTGTAGCACACCGCGAAGACAAAGACCCGGCGGATGGCGCGTCGCCGAAGTTCGGCGACACCGAACAGCCGCCGCACACCGCGCAGGCCGCGGCCGAGGTAGTAGAAGTCGCATTTCCGCTCGAGCATGCCGCGGTGGATCACCGGCGTACCGCGCGCAAAGGCGGCGTCGAAGGCCAGGCTGTCGTTGGCGCCGTCGCCAAGCATGAGCGTGTCGCGCGCATCGTGGGCGAGCACCCAGTCGCGCTTCTGCTCCGGCGTGAGCCCGCCGAGGGCATTGGCCGCCGGCACGCCCAGCGCGGCGGCCAGCGTCGCCACTTTCTCCGGGCGATCACCGCTCAGGATGAAGACCTCCCGCCCCTCGCGTTGCAGCGCCGCGATCTCGGCGCGCGCGTCGGTGCGGGCGGATTCGGTGAAGTGCAACCGGGCCAGCACGCGGCCGTCGTGAACCAGCTCGGCCTCGCTCGATTGCGGAGCGCGGATGGCCGATCGCGGATTGGCGAACCCCGGCCGGCCCAGCGACCAGACCCCATCCGCGGCGCGCAACCGCACGCCCTGCCCGACGACCTCTTCGAGGCGAGGAGGTTCAGGGTTCAGGGTTCCAAGTTCAGGGTTCAGGGTTCCGGGTTCAGAGTTCGGAGTTCCGGGTTCAGAGTTTCGGGTTTCGAGTTTCGGGTTTCTGGTCCCCCGCTCGCTCAAGGTGGTCTCCGGTTTCCAGTTTCGTTCCGAGTTCCCCGTTCCGCGTTCCGAGTTTCCGCTCTCCCACGCCAGCGCCTCCTGCACGGCGCGCGCGGTCGGGTGCGGGTTGTCCTGCACGAGCGCCCACAGCCGCTGCCGCGCCACCGGCTCCAGCGCGGCGAGCGCCTCGGGATTGGCGAGCACCGGGGTTTCGAGCGTGAGCGTGCCGGTCTTGTCGAAGATCGCCTTCGTCACCCCGCGCAGCCGCACGAACAACGACAGCTCCCGCACAAACACCCCGTGCCGCCGCATCGCCGCGACCGCCAACTCCTCGATGAGCGGAAACGCCACGCCGATGCCGCAAGGGCACGAGGCGACCAGCACGGCGATGGTCACGTGCAGCGCCTTCAGGACGTCGCCGCCGATCCACCACCAGCCGGCACCCCCGGCCATGGCGACCACCAGGATCACCGTGAGATAGTGCTTCACGATCCGCTCGGCCAGTTCGTGCCGGAAGCCCTGCGCGCCGCTCGTCTCGAGCAGTTTGGCCAGGCCGGACTCGCCCCAGTCCTCGAGCGCTTCGAGCCGGAGCGTGTGCAGGCTCACACTCGTGGCGCCCGCGGGAACCGTTTGGCCGGGCGCGACCTCGCGCGGCTCCGGCTCGCCGTTGATCCACTCCGTGGTGACGGTGGCCGCTCCGTCGAGCAACCGCGCCGCCACCGGCACAACCTGCCCGGCGCGCAGGCGGAACACCTGCCCGCGTTTCAGAGCCGAGACCGGCGACCGCATCGTCCGCCCCGCTCCGGCCATTGCGCTCTCCAGTTTCCCACCCCCAACTTCCAACTTCGAACTTCCAACCTCAACTTGGATCTCCGCCGGCTCGCGACTGAGCGAGAGCAGCTGCAACCGGTTGCGCTCGATCGCCGCTTCCTGCGTCCAGCGGCCCACGAGCATCAGGAAACTGAACACCGCCACGAAGTCGAAGTACACCAGATGCTCGTGCCCGCCGAGCCAGCCATAGAGCGAACCACCGTAGCCGATGAGCAACCCGAGGGTGATCGGCACGTCGATGTTCACGATTCCGTGCCGCAGGGCCGCACTAGCCCGCTTCGCGAAGAAGCCTCCTCCCGTGAGCAAGCCGGCCGTGGCGAACACTGCCTGCAACGCCTCGAAGACCGGCCAGAACTCCGAACTCCGCTCCAGTCCGAGGTACGACGGCAGGGCGAAGATCATCGTGTTCATCGCGAACGCCGCCGCCAGGCCCAACCGCAACCGCAGGCCCTGCGCGCCGTCGGCTCCGGGCTTCTCGCCCGCCGGCCCGACCAGATAGCCGAACGCCTGCAGTTCGCGCCCGAAGCCCACGACATCGAACCGCCCGGGTTCCCACCGCCACAGCAGCCGGCCCTGCGTCATATTGATCTCGATGCGCACCGCGCCGGCCCGCCGGCGGAAGAGCCGCTCGATCAGCCACACGCAGCCGACGCAGGAGATGCCCTGCACATCGAGCACGAGCTCGGCAGTCTTCTTCGTCGCGCCCGACGAATCCTTCTCCTCCGCCGCGGCCGCCTCAGCCAGCCAGCCATAATCGCGCGGTTGGAAGACCGCGCTGCCCGCCGGTGACACCGCGCGATCCTTCAACGCGTAGAAGCGCTCCAGCCCGTCGCGCACGATCTGCGCATGCACCGCCGCGCAACCGGGACTGCAAAACTCCCCGTGGCCCGCGGTGGGCGTGAACGGGGTGCCGCAATGTTTGCACGTCGCCGTGCCGGAGACGGCGGCGGCGGTTTCGGGTTTCGGGTTCAAGGGCAGGCGTTCCTGGTTCGCAATGGTAGGGCGACTGTGCGCTCGCCATTCGATAGCGGCCGGATGGCGGGCGTAAAGCCCGCCCCACCATCGGAACAGCAATCGCCCGCTGCGCTTCTTCCGCCCTCATCCCCGCTGGCAGCCTGCCCCGTAGGTCCGGTCGCCGGCCGGACACCCTGGGCCCACGCCGTCTCCTATGGCTCACGCCCAACGAGACCGGTCCGAGACTACTTGTTTCGCCGGGCCCAGAGCCGCCGCAGAATCCCGCGCCCCTGCCACGCCAGGAGCAACAGATTCGCGCCGGCGGTGATCACCGCGGCGTCGCCACGGTTCAGCCACAGACCGACGGTCGCGCCCCCGAGCGCGGGCGCGGCTAGCAGCGCATACAGGAACGCATCGCTCGCGCGCAGCCACCGGCTGCGCCACTGCCACGCCAGCGCCGCAAGGTACAGCATCGCGCCGAGCCCGGCCGAGAGCGTCACGCACAGCACGGCGGACTCCACCTTGCCGTCCCGTCGCAACGCGGTCGCGAGCAGCACGAGCAGGAACTGGTTGAACACGCCGAAGGCGAGCAAGAGGTCGAAGATGAGCTGCGGCGAAATGGGAAACTTCTCACCCTCGATGCCCAGTTGGTCGGCCAACGCGCAGCCCGAGCAACAGTACGCCTTCGCACCCGCCGCCGGCTTGTACGGCGCACGGAACGGCAGCCCGCAGTAGTCGCAGGTCAAACGTTCCATGGAAGACGCCCCCAAACTTGGGCCACCGCGCTTGCGGTAGGGTCGCCGCTCGTCGGCGGACCGCTCCAGCGCCGACCGCCAATGATCGGCCTCCTCGCCTCCGACGGTGTCGCTCGCGGTCCGGACCCAAGGTCCGACCCTACCGCAAGCGCGTTGGCCGCACGCATCGTCATGCCGCCCCTCAGGCCCCCCCGCCCGGATCGAGATGGCGGATGACAATCTCCTGCAGCGAGGCGAGCAGCATGTACGAGGTCATCGCGAGGCGCTCCTCCTTGTTCAGACGCGCGAAGTCGATTTCGCCGGTCTCGAGCGCCGAGTCGGCGATCGCATTGAGCTTCCGGGTACGCAGCTTCAAACGCAGCGCCGCCGCAGCGCGCAGCAGCGGCTCGCAGTCCTCCGGACCGAACTCGGCCGTGCCGTCCTGGCGGAACTCCTCCGTGTCGAAGATCGCCGCGAACCGCATCTGGTCGTCCTGCGACTGCCCGGCGACGTCGGCGCGCCAATCGTCGCGGAAATCCTCCTCGATCGCGTCGAGGTTGGGTTCGAAGGCAAGTGTCGCGGTCCCCTTCTCCCGCGCCAGCGGCAGGAGGAATTCGAGCAACGGCGCCACCACCGGCGCCGGCAGCTTCAGTTCGAGGCGTTTACTTTCCATCGCCGGTATTCTCGATGCGGGCCGAGAGCTGCCAAGTCTGGAGCGTGTGCGCGTAGGCCTCGGCGCGCTCGCGCTCGCCGGACCACACGAGCGAACGGCCCTTCTTGTGGACCTCGAGCATGTGCTTGCGCGCCTTGGCCTCGGTGAACCCGAGGACCTTCTTGAAGACGAGCACGACGTACGACATCAGGTTGACCGGGTCGTTGTAGACCACGACCGACCACGGCGCGGCGATCTTCGGCGCGGCTTTTTTCCGCGTCGAAGTCTTCCGTTTGGTCTTGGGCGCCGCGACGCTCATGCGAGTGGTTCGTTTCCGACCGTAGGGTCGGACCTCGTGTCCGGACCGTTCCGACGAAGTGTAAGTTCTCCGCTCATGCCGCGGGATTCGCCGCCGCCGCGCAGTCGCGCACGGTCTGGGCAATCTTCGCGGCCGCCTCGGCCACGGGCACCTTGGCGACATCCTTGGAGTTGCGCAGCTTCAGCTCGACGACGCCCTCCTTCAGGCCCTTGCCGCCGATCGTCACGCGCACCGGGATACCGATCAGGTCGGCATCCTTGAACTTCACGCCCGGCCGTTCGTCGCGGTCGTCGATGAGCACCTCGGCGCCGCCGGCCTCGGCCGCGGCGGCGAGCGTCTTCCCGAGCTCCGCGATCTCCGGCACCTTCGGGTCGAGGAGCGTGACGACCACGTGGTACGGGGCGACATTCCACGGCCAGCGCAGGCCGTCGACGTCGTTGGCCTGCTCGATCACGGCCTGCAAGGTGCGGCTCACGCCGATGCCGTAGCAGCCCATGACCATCGGCTTCACCTGCTTCTGGTCGTCGGTGAACGTGGCGTTGAACTTCTCCGAGTACTTCGTGCCGAGCTTGAACACGTGGCCGACCTCGATCGCGCGGGCGATCTTCAGCGGCTGGCCCGACTTCGGGCAGGGCTCGCCCTCGCGCACGCGGCGGAAGTCGCCGAACTTCGTGATCGCGAGGTCGCGGGTCACGTTGACGTTGCGCAGGTGGAAACCGTCCTTGTTCGCGCCGGTCACGCCGTTGCCGACGAGGCGGATGGCGTTGTCGGCGAAGATGCCGGCGAGCACGCCCGCGTTGGCGATCGAGCCCTTCACGGCGCCGAGCGAACCGGGTTTCGCGCCCATCACCGGCACGATCTCCTCCGGCGTGGCCGGGCGGAAAAGGGTGAACCCGAGCGAGCCGAGCTTCGCCTCCTCGAGGTCGTCGCAGCCGCGCATGATCACGAGGAACGGCTTCCCGTCGCCCATGTAGACCAGCGTCTTGAACTGCCGGTCGGCGGCCACGTTGTACGGTTCCTTCGTCAGAGCGTTGATCGTCGTGGCGCCGGGCGTGGCGAACTCCTCGATCGCGCCCGCCGGGGCGGCGTCGGCGAGATCCGCCGGGATGATCCCGCTCGTGGCCTTCTCGCGGTTGGCCGCGTAGCCGGAGGCCTCGCAATACACGACATCGTCGTCGCCCACTTCGGCGGGCACCATGAACTCGTGCGAGAACGCGCCGCCCATCACGCCGGTGTCGGCCTCGACGCTGATGGCCTTCAGGCCGCAGCGGGCGAAGAACTTCTGGTAGGCCTCCTTCATCTTCTGGTAGCTGACGATCGCGCCGGCGTCGTCGGCATCGAAGGAGTAGCCGTCCTTCATCACGAACTCGCGGGCGCGCATCAGGCCGTAGCGCGGGCGGATCTCGTTCCGGAACTTGGTCTGGATCTGGAAAATGTTCTTCGGCAGGTCGCGGTAGCTGGTGACATCGCCTGCGATGAGCGGCGTGACCACTTCCTCGTGGGTCGGCCCGAGCACCATCTCGGGCTCGGCCGGGGCGCGCTTGCCGGCGCCGGCACTGGAGACCGAGTACATGACCTCGCGCACCGCGTTCCAGCGCGGGCCCGCCTGCCACGTCTCCGCCGGATGGAGATGCGGCATGAGCACCTCGATGGCGCCGGCGCGTTCCATCTCCTCACGGCAGATCTGGCTGATCTTCTGGAGGGCCTTCAGGCCGAGCGGCAGGTAGGTGTACACGCCGCCGGTGAGCTTGCGCACGAGGCCGGCGCGGAGCAGCAGCTTGTGCGACGCGATCTCGGCGTCGGCGGGACTTTCCTTGAGCGTGGGAATGAAGGTCTGCGACCAGAGTTTCATGCGAAGCGGCGAGGAGAAACACCACCCCCACCCGGGGCAAATGCTATTTGCGGCAGCCCGCCCCGCGGCCAACCTAACCGCCATGCCCCGCGCCCGCCTCCCCACCGCGCTGTTGCTCGCCGCTTCCTCGATTCTCATGCCCACCGCCACCGCCGAAGTTCTCCTCCGCTGGAACCAGGCCGGCTACACCCCGGCCCGCCCGAAGACCCTCGTGGCCATGAGCACGAGCGACCTCGCCGGCCAACGTTGGACCATCCTGCGCGCGGATTTTGTCGGCCTCGCCGAGCCGGTGCGCCAGGGCGAGTTCGGCCCGAGCAACGTCGGTGTCGGCGACCACTCGCCGCTGCCGTTCAATCACACCGCCGACTTCAGCACGCTCACCGAGCCGGGCCGCTACCGCTTCGTTGTAGCCGATGCGCCACCCGCCGAGATCCGCATCGCCGCGGCGCCCTACGCCGAGCTGGTCACGCTGCCGTTGCAACACCTCCGCCTCATGCGCTCGGGCCCGGATACCGTCGCGCCGCGCCGGCCTTCGCATGCCGGCGACGCCCGCGCACCGGTCTTCGTCCCCGACGGCGATCCGGCCAACGGCAAATGGAGCCGCGCCGAGCCCGCGCGCACCGTCGACGCCCTCGGCGGTTGGTACGATGCCGGCGACCAGATCAAGTTCACCCTCAACATCGCCTACACGACCTACCATCTGCTCTTCGCGTACCACCTCGCGCCCGAACTCCATGGCCGCCCCGCTGCCGGCCAGCCCTTGCCACCGCTCCTCGTCGAGGCCCGCCACGGGCTCACCTACCTGCTGCGCACCTTCCCGGACCGCGACACCTTCATCGTACAGGTCGGCGACGAAACGGACCACAACCAGGCGCCCCGCCTGCCCGAGCACGACCCGCTCGACGGCCGCCGCCCCGCGCTCTGCGCGCTCTCCCGCACGCACATGGCGAGTGCCGCCACCGCGCTCGCCCTCGGTGCGCGAACCTTCCGCGAGCTCGGTTTGCCCGTCGAGGCGGAGCGGTACGCCGCACTCGCCCGCGCGCTCCACGCCCGCACCCACGATCCGGACACGATCCCCACGGCCTTCGAGCGCGGCAAGGTCAACGACTTCTATCGCGACGATTCGGAGGTCGACCAGCGCGCCCTTGCCGCCGCCGAGCTCTTCGCCCTCACCGGGGAGCAGCGGTACCTCGACGAAGCCGTCGCCCTTGCCCCGCCGGCTGCCTCCGAAGTAGGCTGGGCCAACTGGCATTGGCTGGCCAACTACGCCCTCGCCCCGCACAACCCCGCGGCCCGCGACCGGCTCCTCGCCGAGACCGCCGCCTACGCGCGCCACGCCGCCACCGCCGGCCGTCCGTGGGGCGTGCCCAGCCGTTATGTCTGGGCCAGTCTCCACCGCTGGCTCGGCGCCGCCAACGCCGCCCGCCTCGCCGCCCTCCGCGCCGGCGCGCTCGCCGACCACGACGCGCTCTTCTTCGGCATGCTCGACTATACCTTCGGCCGCAGCAACTGGGGCGTCTCGTTCCTCTTCTCGGAGCGGCTGCCCAACACCGTGCGCCACATCTACAGCCCGGCCTACCGGCTCCTCGCCGCCTTCCCCACCGGCGCGCTCTCCGAGGGCCCGGGCGACCGCGCCACCCACGACTCGCTCCGCCAGTACTTCACCGCCACGGACGACTCCCCGCTCGCGCGCTTCGACACCGCCGCCGCCGTCTTCCGCGACAGCAGCGACGACTTCATGTGCCAGGAGTCGACCATCGGCGGCCAGGCCGACGCCGTGCTGCTGCTCACCCTGGCCTCACTGCCGTAGGCTCCTCCATCAACGGTCCGCCCGATCTCCCGGACCACCTTGAGGAGAAAGCACCGCGCTTGCGTCCCGAACCGGAGCGCCGTGACGGCTGAGACGATCCGCCGGCTCGGGTAGTAGTTTCCCCAATCCAAGCACACGCCGGGAAAAGCATTTCTCGTAACTAGCTGCCGGACAGTTTGCGCCAGGCCAATTTCCTTGAACCTTCGGCCTCCACGAAGCGTAAAATCTCCCCGAAACACCCGTGAGCACACCTACCACTCCCGCTCCCGCCATCCCGCCGCACTCCGAAGCGGCGGAACACGACATCCGCTACGCCAAGTCGCCCGTCAACTCCGACCTCGCGCCGGAGAAGAAGGTGAAGCTCTACACCGACATGGTGCGCATCCGCATGTTCGAGGATCGCAGTCTGCGCGTGTACCAGCAGGGCAAGATCGGCGGCTTCCTCC
>JAEXPQ010000191.1 GCA_023446735.1 Verrucomicrobiota bacterium | reverse complement strand
CTTCCATGTGGTGCACGAGGGGGGCGCCCGCCGTTGGGGGGCAATCCTCGGCCGACCACGGACGCTGCCACGCCGCCTGCGTCCCTTCCTCCACCTGTCACCTGTAACCTTTCACCTTCTGCCTCCGTTCCTCCCTTGCCTGCATCGGACCCTCCGGTACGCTGCCCGGCCGTGAACCCCGACACTCCGGTCTCCGCGGTCGAAGCCCAAGCTCAATCTGGCTGCACGTGGGTGGCATTCGACCCTCCGGCCCATTAAATCCGTCCTTTTCGCGACATGATTCCTTGAGTTTGCCCGCTAGGCACAAGGGACTCGTGAACGATACAGATGATCACCTCACTTCGACTGCGGAATTTTCGGTGCTTTGACGATCACACGGTCGAGTTGAACGGCAAGACGTTGCTTGTTGGACGGAACAATGCGGGGAAATCGACCTGTGTTGAGGCGCTACGCATTGTGTCTGTCGTGACAGAGCGCATCGGAAACTTGGTCTGGAAAGATCCTCCACCCGATGCAGATATCCCTACGCGCAGCAAGGGCGTGCGGCCTTCGCTTGAGTCAATTGCGATCCACCGAGATTGTTTGTTTCACCGATATGGTGTTCCTCCTGCACTAATTTCCACTGCGTTTGCAAACGGCTCGCGGCTTGATGTTCATGTCGGCTCAGAGTTCGTGGTGCATGCAGTCGCCTACGCCCCTAATGGAAGGCCAGTGCGTACACGAGAGGCGGCCCTCGCAGCAGGTATTCCACGGGTTAGCATTCTTCCTCAGATTGGTCCGCTTTCCGATGCTGAAGGCAGTCTGAGCGAAGATCACGTGCGGCGGAATTTCCAGACAACGCTTTCCTCACTGCATTTCAGGAATCAGCTACGTCTTCTCAAAGAGGAATATTTCGATGCTTTCCAGCGGTTGGCCTCCGACACTTGGCCCGGGCTGAGCGTCGAGTCACTTGAAGTGCCTCAACCGATGGATAGGGAGGGACGCTTGGGGCTTTTTGTACGGGATGGTGATTTTTCGGCTGAGGTTGCGTGGATGGGGCATGGGCTACAGATGTGGCTACAGACCATGTGGTTCCTTGTGCGGAGCCAGCGTTCCTCGGTGCCTATTCTGGATGAGCCCGATGTCTATATGCACGCGGACCTTCAGCGCCGTTTGGTTCGGATGCTAACTCAGGACCACCGTCAGTTCATTATTGCTACCCATTCGCCCGAGATGCTCGCTGAAGTCGAGGCGGAGTCGGTGGTGGTTCTTGATCGATGCCGAAAGGTTTCGCGTTCTGCGAGTTCGTCGCAGGCAGTTCAACAACTCCTCGTACATGTGGGGAGCGTGCACAACCTAAGCTTAGCTCGTCTCGCTGTTCAGCGGCGGATCCTTTTCGTTGAGGGGGAAGACGTGTCTCTGCTGAAGCGCTTCCAGAATGTCCTCGATCCGAAATCAAGCCATCCAATCGACACGATCCCGAATACTGACATCAATGGATGGACGGGATGGCCTGCCGTTTTGGTGCTAGCTCGGTTCTTCAAGGAGAACACAAGCGGTGAGATCCGTGTGTTTTGTGTTCTCGATCGCGATTTCCACACAGACGAAGAGGTGGAGAAACGCATCCAACAAGCAAAAGCTGCTTCAGTGCGTCTGCACATCTGGTCGGCCAAGGAGCTTGAGAACTATGTGCTTGTTCCCGCTGTGATTGCTCGAGTTCTGACGAAGCTGACGCAGTCCGAAGTTCGCGAAGATCAAGTCGAGGCGGAGATGCTTCGTATTGTTGAGTCCCGGAAAGACGAAACATTTGATTCGTTCTCGGAGGCCGTGCGGCAGCTCGCTCCACGAGCGGGGGCCGATAAGTCAAATGCAACGGCGCGCCCTATATTCAACGCTCGGTGGAAAGCTCTTGGGGGACGGTATGTGGTTGGCGGAAAACAGCTCTTTTCCGAAATTGCGACGTGGGCGCAGAGTGCTTTCAAAGTGTCGATATCGATTCCGGTTCTTGTTCGAGAGATGCAACCAGCGGAGGTTCCGCTGGAGGTCGCTGAGCTTCTTGGCGAGCTGTCATCGGATGATCACGCCATCTCCTAGGTCGAGAGGCGGACCAACGGGGCAACCTCAAGCTGAAGGCATTTCCGGCCCTCAGTTCCTAGTTCCAGCTATTCCGGCAGTCGGCGGCTGAGGTACACGGGCTGGCCTTCGAGCTTCAGCGGCTTGCCGGGGCGGACGGAGAGGGCTTGGCCCTCGAGGTCGTGCACGGCAGTGACGTCGGCGGGGACGGTGATCGTCGTGGGGGCGAGGGCGTAGACGACGGTGGCGCGGTCGAAGTGAAACCAGAGGGCGCCGTCGCGGGTTTCGCGGCTGCGGAAGGTGGAGGTGCCGACGGTGCGGTGGAAGTGGACGAGGGCGCGCCAGGCGGGGCGGGGACGGCAGGCGGCGAGTTCGTCGGCGAGGCCGAAGCCGTGGGCGGTGAGGTTCCACCACCACACGCGCTCCGTCATGCCGGAGCAGAGCGCGATGAGCGCGTAGCGGATGAGGTAGGCCGCGGCGGTCGCCTCATCGACGTGGAGCGGGCTCTCTAGGTAGTCGCGGGGCGTGTAGGCGCCGGCGAGCGGCGAATACTCGCCGGTACCGCGCAGCGGCCAGTTGGTCTCGGTGACGTAGAATCCGGCTTTGATGCCGTGCGCTTCGGCGACGGCGCGGCCGAGCGCGCATTTCTCGAGGAGGGAAAACTTCCCCTGGAAATTCTCGGGCGCGCCGCGGCGGTCGACGTAGAGGTGGTTCGAGAGGCCGTCGATCTGGCCGGCAAGCCCGCCACTTCGGCGGGCAAGCCGTGCGAGGAGCGGCGGGTAGTAGTGGTACTCGAAGTCGTTCACCGCCGGGCCGAGGATTTTCACGGCCGGGTACTGTGCCCGGAGTGCGGCGACGGAGTCCCAGAGGGCGACGGTCTCGCGCAGGCCCCACAGGCCCCATTTCACGCGGTTCACGGCGTGGGCGATTTCGACGAAGCGGACGTGCGCGTGCATCCGGCGCAGCGCCTCGGCGCAGAAGGCCTGCCACTCGTCGGGCGCGAGCACAGAGCGGCGCGACTGGATGAGGCCGAGCGCGACCTCGTGTCCGCGGGCGGCGAGTTGCGCGACGGCGTCGGCGCAGGCGTCGAGGCCCGCGGGGCCTTGGTGGAAATAGCAGCGGACGAAGACCGGCAGGCCGGGCGTCTCCGCGAGGAGCGCGAGTTGCGCGGCGAAGTGCGGGCCGGTCTCGACGGCGACGCCGAGGCGGCGCGTGAGGTCGACGGGGTTTTTATAGGCCTCGCGGAGGAGGGCGCGGTAGCGGCTCCAGATCTTGGGGCCGCGGAGGAGGTTGTGCCAGGCGACGCGGAAGAGGTCGGCGGAGGGGCGTTCGCGGCGGCGGTCGCGCGACTCGAGCACGACGGAGGGCTGGCCGGACTTGGCGTCCCAGAGCCAGGTGTCGCGGTAGGCGGGGCGGCCGGTGGAGACGATCTTGTTGCGGTGGCGCAGGAGGTGCCGGATGGGGTGGCGGTACTTGCGGCTCTCGTTGTGCCAGGTGATGCGCAGGCGCTGGAGGTTTTCCCAGCGGGCGAAGGCGCGCGGGATCGGGCCGTCGCCGAAGTAGATGCGGAAGAAGATGCGGCGGAAGTGCGAGGGGAACTCGAGCTTGGCGAGGTCGCGCGCGCGCTG
>JAEXPQ010000162.1 GCA_023446735.1 Verrucomicrobiota bacterium | reverse complement strand
TCAGCGTGCCGGTGGCGCTGCCGGTGTAGAGCGCGGCCTGCACGGTGGTCACCACGTTGTAGGTACCCGCGGCGGTCGGCGCGGTCGCGTTGCCGTTGTAGGTCGTCGTCACCGTCAGGCCGGCCGGAGTGGTGGCCGCGGTGGCGGCGTGCGGCTGGCCGTCGTAGGTGGCGGTCAGGCCGGAGAGCGCGACGGTGGCCGTGCCCTTGCCGACGGTGAACTCGCGGGTGACGGAGGCGGCGGGCAGGTAGTTGCCGTCACCGGCCTGCGTGGCCGTCACGCGCACCGTGCCCACACCGGTGAGGGTGAGCGTGTGGCCCGCGAGGGTCGCCGGGCCGCTGTCGACGCTGAGGCTGACCGGCAGGCCGGAGCTGGCCGAGGCGGTGAGCTTCACAGGGTCGGAACCGTAGATGGTGTTGGCGGGTTGGGTGAAACCGATCGTCTGCGGGCCGCGCTCGATCGTGAGCGTGCCGGTGGTCTGGCCCGAGTACAGCGGCGTGTCGACCACCGCGAGCACCGCGTAGGTACCCACCGCGCTCGGCGCCGTCGTGTGCGTGTCGTAGAAGAGCTGCACGGGCAGGCCGGGCGGATTGGTCGCCGCGCCTGCCGGATGCGGCGTGCCGTCGTAGCTGGCCTTCAGGTCGTAGAGCACGAACGCCACCCCGGCCCGCTGGATCGTGAGGGTGAGCGTGAAGTTCGGGCCGGCGCCGAAGGCGTTGCTCGCCGAGAGCGTCACCGGGAACGTGCCCACCGCCTGCGGTGTGCCGCTGATCCGGCCGGTGGTGGTGTCGAGCGTCAGCCCGGCGGGCAGACCCGTCGCGGCGAACGAGGTCGGCGTGCTGGTCGCAGTAATCTGGTAACTGAAGGCCGACTGGTAGTAGCCCGTCGCGCTCGTGGCGCTGGTGATCGTGGGCGCCGGGTTGACCAGCACGCCGGTCGTGTCGACCGCCGGCAAGGTCGGATCGATCGCATAGCCGCCGGCATCCGTGATCATGCCGCCGTTGAGGTCGATCGCGGTGCTGGAGACCGCGATGCCGTCGCCGTCGTTGTCGGCGGCTTGCACCGTGTACCGGAAGACCAACGCCGCGGTGCCACTCCCGGAGACGAATGTGGCGTAGCGCGTTGCGGCGCCGATGGTCAGCGCCAGTCGCGGCGTACCACCGGTCGTCGTGACCGTCACCGGTTGGCCAACAGTCAGCGCGAAGTCGAGCGCGTCGCTCGTCCGGTAGTTGCCAGCAGTTGGCGGTGTGACCGCCGCGATCGTCGTCGGCGAAGCCAGGGCGAGGGTGTGATAAGCCGAAGAGCCAGCTCCGAGCAGAATGGCGGTCCGACCAGCCAGAGCACTGACGCCGCCGACCGTGCTCATCGCCACCGGCGCGAGGCGATCCGTCGTCGAATTGTCCCCCAGCTGGCCCCAAGAATTCCTACCCCAAGCCGCCACCGTCCCGTCGCTGCACAGCGCCAGCGAATGCGATTCGCCCGCAGCGACCGCCACCACCGCCTTAGCGGAAAGCGCGCTCATGCCGCTGGCCGTGTTCACCGCCACCGGCACCAGGCGATCAGTCGTCGAATTGTTCCCCAACATCCCAGCCCAATTGCTCCCCCAGGCCGCCACCGTCCCGTCGCTGCACAGCGCCAGCGAATGAACCCGGCCGGCGGCCACCGCCGCCACCGTCTTGCCGGAAAGCGCGCTCGTGCCGCTGGCCGTGTTCACCGCCACCGGCACCAGGCTTTCAGTCTTCGAATTGTCCCCCAACTGGCCGCAGTTGTTGATCCCCCAGGCCACCACCGTCCCGTCGCTGCACAGCGCCAGCGAATGGAGCTCTCCCGCAGCCACCGCCACCACCGTCTTGCCGGAGAGCGCGCTCGTGCCGCTGGCCGTGTTCACCGCCACCGGCACCAGGCTGCCAGTCGTCGAATTGTTCCCCAACATCCCAGCCCAATTGCTCCCCCAGGCCGCCACCGTCCCGTCGCTGCACAACGCCAGCGAATGATTCTGGCCGGCCGTCACCGCCACGACCGTCTTGCCGGCCAACGCACCAGTGCTGGGGACGAAACCGGGGATCGACCGATCGGTCGTCGAACCGTCGCCGAGCTGACCAGATTGGTTAGAGCCCCACGCCACCGGCACCGAACCGCGGATGTGCGTGTAGGGCTGACCCTGCGTGAAGCCGCCAGCGAGGGGGATGCTCGACAAATCGGCGATACCGGTGCCGCTGGCCTTCAGGTCGAGCCGCAGGGTGCCGATGCCGGTCAGCCCGGTCGCCGTCACGATGTACTCCGCCGCGGAACTGATCGGTGCCACGGATTGGATCGTGCCCGTCGCCGCGCCGTCGACCGGCGTCAGCGTGAAGTCGGAAACGTCCACGCCGGTCACCGGTTCGCTGAAGGTAACCCGCCACGTGACCGTGTCGGCCGTCGTCACCGGGCCCGGCATGAGCCGCGCGATCGAGGTGACGACCGGAGCGGTCGCAACGGTCCAAGTGAATGTAGCCGGAGTCAGGTCCACGTTGCCGGCCACGTCGACCGCACGAACGGCGACCGTGTGGCTGCCATCGGAGAGACCCGCGAACGACGCCGGGCTGTTGACGGTGGCGTACGCACCGCCGTCCCGGCTCGCCTCGAAGCGGGCGATGCCACTGCCCGTGCCATCGTTGCCGGTGAAGCTGAAGGTCGCGCTGGCACTCACACTCGGGTTGGACGGAGTCGTGGTCAGCGTCGTGTCCGGCGCGGTCGTGTCGATAACCCAGGTGTAAGTCGCCGGCGTCGGGTCCACGTTGCCGGCCACGTCGATCGCACGAACGGCGACCGTGTGGCTGCCATCGGAGAGGCCCGTGAACGTCGCCGGACTGGTAACGGTAGCGAACGCGCCGCCGTCCCGGCTCGCCTCGAAGCGGGCAATGCCGGTGCCCGAGCCATCGTTGCCGGTGAAGCTAAAGCTCGCGCTACCGCTCGCACTCGGGTTGGCCGGAGTCGCGGTCAGCGTCGTATCCGGCGCGGTGGTGTCGATAACCCAGGTGTAAGTCGCCGGCGTCGGGTCCACGTTGCCGGCCGCGTCGATCGCGCGAACGGCGACCGTGTGGCTGCCATCGGAGAGACCCGCGAACGACGCCGGGCTGTTGACGGTGGCGTACGCACCGCCGTCCCGGCTCGCCTCGAAGCGGGCGATGCCGCTGCCCCCGTCGTCGTTGCCGGTAAAGCTGAAGTTCGCACTGCCGTTCGCACTCGGGTTGGACGGAGTCGCGGTCAGCGTCGTGTCCGGCGGCGTCAGATCGGCTGGCACCGTGTCGCTGTCGGTGGCGCTGTTGTTGCCGGGAACCGGATCCGTGACGCCGCCGGGAGGCGCAACCGTGACGGTGGTCGAGAGCGTGCCGCTGGCCGCGGGGTCGAGCGTACCGGTCGCCGTGTAGGTCACGCTGCCGCCGGCCGGCAGGTTCACCGTTTCGTTGATGTTGCCCGAGCCGGTCGCCGGCGCGGTGCCACCGCCGGCGCCGACGGCCGTCCAGGCCACGCCGCTCAGTGCGGCCGGGAACGTGAGCGAGACCGTCGCGCCCGTCGCGTCGCTCGGGCCGACGTTGGTCGCCGTGATCGTGTAGGTCACGCTGCCGCCCGCGTTCGCGGTCGTCACGCCATCGGTGATCGTGATCGAGAGATCGGCGGAGGCATCGTCGTTGATGATCGTGCCCGTCCCTTGGCCGTCCGTCACCATCGCGCCGGTGACGTTGGTCACATTGACAAAGAAGGTCTCGTTTCCTTCGCCCGCCGTGTCGCCATTGACCGTGACATCGAAAGCATAGCTGGAGCTGCCCTCCGGGATGATCGCAACGGAAACCGAACGGGCCACGTAGTCGCCGGCGGCCGCGGTAGCGGTGTTGTCCGCCGTGGCGATGTCAAAGGTCACGCCGCCGGGGCCGGCGGGGGCGGAAAGGCCGACCGTGAAGGTGAACGTCGTCGTGCCGCTGTTGCCCTCGGCCAGCGAGACATCGTTGATGGCGAGGCTCGGAGGGACGTACTCGTAGGCGCCGATGTCGGGCATAGAGTCCCGAAGCACCCCACGCTGGTCGGTCGCGATCCGGTCGGCGTCGGGATTGGTGGGATTGATGACAACCAAGTGGAGCCTAAACAACCCGGGGAGCTGGAAGTAGTTGTTGTCGGTACCCAGGAAATAGTAACCGTCGGTGCTATTATGGAAGACCGGCCGGCCCGCATTGATGGCCGGGTTGGCACCAAAGAGCTTCTGGGTTGGTGTCGGACCTCCGTTGTCCTCCAAAAGGCTGATCGATACACGCCCGCCGGTATTCGGAGCAAAGGCATCGGTCCAAAAACTGCCGCTTACGTTCTGAAAAGCACTTGAATACGCATGGAGGCCCCCCCCAGCGCAGCATAGGTCTTCCCCATTAGAATTAGAGTATGAGATCGAGTTGAGCAGGGTTGCGCGGGCCCGAGTGTCGGTCGATACAAACACACCGGCTCCAGTACCGGCGCCGCCGGTAGTATTCAGGCTGATCGTCGAATTTACGATCAGCGCCTCGCCGGACAGAACGCACACACCACCACCATACGAACCGATGGCTCGGTTTTCGCTGATCGTCGAATTTACGATCGCAACGCGGTCGGCCTTACTCACGCACACTCCTCCGCCGGACCCCATGGCGGTATTACCGCTGATCGTCGAGTTCGTGATCGTCACGCTGACTGCTAACGGGTTTCCGCCGGGACCCACACACACCCCTCCGCCATCTCCGGCATATCCATCCACGATACGGAGACGGTCGAGCGTGACCGCGTCAGCAGCCACGTAAAACACCCGCGAACGACGGTTTCCGCTGACCGTCACCGCCTTGGCGAGCCCGGTGCCAGTTATGGTCAGGTTCTTGGCGATCGCCAGTTCGCCGCTGGTCAGCGTGATCGTCTGCCCGGAGAGGGCGGAATCGAACACAATCGTGTCGTCAGCGACCGCGTCGGCAATGCACTGGCGCAGCGACCCGGCGCCACTGTCGCTCGTGTTGGTGACCGTGAGGGTCGCCGCCGAGACTGCGACGGCGGTGAACCCGGCCACGCCAAGCGCCACGCGCCTCCCCTGCCGCATGACCCGCGCCAGGGCGGAAAGCCCGGCGACGAGAGCCGGTTCAAAGAACGCGGCGCCAACGTGCGCCAACCAAGCGACAAGATGAAACACGACGCGGCAAAGCGGCGACCAGAGGGTGTGGGAAGCCCGGTTCATGGGTGACGAGCAAAGACACTTCGATCCGGACCAAAAGGCGAAACATCCGCCACGGCAGGAAATTATTCCTACAAAACGGGAGTTTTGTAGGGCAAACCAGCCGATCAGGGGCCAAACCGCCGGAGAACCACGCCTGCCGCGGGCGGCGCCTCCTCGGTCCGCGGGCGAGCCGCGACCCTACCGCATGCGTTCTTCCCGCACCCGGTTCCGGCCCCACGCCTGCGCGTAGGGTCGGACCTTGCGTCCGGACCGCTCCGCAGCGGCGCCCACGAAACGGTCGCCCTCTACGGCTGAATCGCTCCGCGATCCAGCTACGCTGGCAATCTCGGTCCGCGCCTCCTCGGTCCGCGGGCGAGCCGCGACCCTACCGCTCAGGGCCCGCCGAGCACCGCGCGGGTGACGTCGTTGCCGCTGGGATCGAGCAGGCGCGTGCCGAGCGGCTGCGCGGGGGCGCCGCGGCCGCAGGAATCCTGACCGGCGCCCAGCGTGATGCGCGGCAAACCGTCGACCGTGAGCGCGTCGCCGTTGGGCTGCGCGAGCGAACCGCCGGCGATCTTGACGGTGGCGTTGCCGCCGGGGCCGAACTGCAGGTACGGCTGCGCATCGCTGCTGGCGGCGATGTCGTGGACGACGATCAGACTGCCGACATTCAACACGGTGGGAGCATAAAGGCCGGTCGGCCCCACCGCGGCGCGGTAGAGCACGTTGCCCTGATGGACGCCGCCAAGCTTGCCACCGGGGCTGACGATCCCGGCGGCGGCCACGTCGGCCCAGCCGAAGTAGTTGGCGTCGGGACGAGTCACGCCGGGGTTGGTCGCGGTGCCGACGGAGTAGATCGTGAAGTGCGTCGTCTCATCGGCCCCGGCCAGGATGATCGTCGCCTGGCCCTGCATGTATTCGACCCCGCTCTGGTTGTAGAGCGCGGGCGCCTTCGGGCCGCTGGCAGTGGTCGGATCGAGCACGACCGTGATCGCGCCGGCGCCGGACATCTCCACTTGCACGATACTGCCCTGCGGGTCGAGATACGACATCCGCGCGATCTGGTTCGGATCGGCCGTGAACGTGCCGGCCCGGCCGCTCAGCAGGAACTGGTCGTACTCGTTGCCGTTGGGATGGCGGATGTTCTGCCATTCGGCGCGGGTCGACACCGCACCGATGGTGCGCTGGCCGGAGGCCGGGACGACGCCAACGACGGCGGGCCGGGAGAGGATGCGTCCGGTCGCGTTCTCGACCGTGCAGTCGTACAGGCCGGCCTGTTCCGGGGTGAAATCAGGCAGCTGCAACGTGGCAGTGGTTGCGCTCGGGATACCCGTCACCGCCCGGCCGTTCCGGAACCATTGGTAATTCAGCCCCGGGCCGCCGGCGGCGACCTCGAGCGCGGCGAGGCCGCCGGCCACCACCACGCGGCTCTCCGGATCGGCGAAAACCACGGGCGGCGCGCTCGCCGCCCCGACGAAGGTGACGACCGCACGGGCCGGGATGTCGTAGGCGAAGGTACCGGTGGCGACCGGCACCGGCGCCTTCTCGGCAAGCGAATCGGTCGCGGAGGTCACCCACGGGGTCACCGCGGCCGCGGTCATTCCCTGCAGGTGGAAGGTGTGGCGGACCGCCGCGCCGGTGTTGTTCACGGCGACGATCGCAAAGGTGCCGGCGGCCGGGTTGCGGTAGGCGGAGACGCCCAGCGAGCTGTCGTTGGCGGGCACGGCGATGCGGACGTCGCCCGGGCGGATAAAGCGGCTGAACTGGCCCATCACATACGCGCGGCGCTGCAACTCGCCCGCGGCGTTGAGCAGGCCGTTGGCGTTGCCGATCGTCTTCCACCAGATGTAGGCGCCCATGTTGCCGGTCGCGAGGCAGTCGTGGATCTGCTGCGCGGTCGCGACGGCGGACTCGATCGTCTGGTTGTTCTCGAGGTATTCGGTCATCCAGACGGGCTTGCGACGCGCGCGCGCCAGCGGGTAGTCGCGGATCGTCGCGCTGTAGAGGTGACCGCCGATGTAACCGATGTTCGCCGCGGAGGCGGGATCGGCGAGCGCCGGGTCGGACAGGGATTGCTGGAAGGAGAACGACTCCGGCATCATCACGGGCACCTTGATGCCTCCGGCGAAATCGCGGCAGAACGTGACGAACTGCGCCGGCGTCCAAAGGCACGCGTCGTACTCCTGCTCGGGGTCGTAGTCGGCCTCGTTCTGCAACGAGACCACGGAGACGGGGGCGCCGTTGGCGGCCATCGTGTCGGTGAAGAGGTTGAGGAAGGCGACGTAGTTGCCGTATTGAGCCGGCAGCAACGAGCCGGTGTGGATGACGCCGCTGTCCTTCATCGCCACGGGCGGCGTCCACGGGGACGCGAGGATCCGCGCGCCGCGTCGGTGCGCCTTCTGCCCGTTCGCAATGGGGTCGCCCCAGTCAGCGGCGCCGGTCGGGGAGATGCGCACGCGGATGAGCGTGAGTCCCATCTGGTTGGGCCCCGTGCCGTAGAGCGCGTCCATCTGCGCGTCGGTCAGCTGCCGGATGCCGGCGTCGAGGTAGGCCGCACCGGCGCCGAAGCCGTCGATCACCTGGTGCGAGATCGTCGCGTCGATCGTGCTCGCGGTGGCGGGCGTGGCGGCGGGCGTGCCGTACACGGCGAGGGCGAAGTCGCGGGCGTTGCTGCCGTTGATCCAGGAGCGATTCCGGTAGGCCGCGCCGGCGGCGAAGGTGTCAGTGGTGCCGCGCAACCAGGTGATCGGATTCGTCCCGCTGGTCCCGGCGAGTTCGAACGCGTACAGGCGGCCCGCGATCAGGACGACGCGGTCGTCGCCGGAGAAATCGAGCTGCAACACCCCGTTGGCCTGCGCCGTGTAGGGAATCGACAACCCGGCGCCGCCGCCGAGCAGATTGGTGCCTGTGGTGTAGCCGGAGGGATTCGGCGCCGACTGGCCGCCGAGATCGTAGAGGTTGATCCGCAACGGGGCCGCTCCGCTCGTGCCCGTGCCGCCGCCCGCGTAGAGGCAAATGCGGTCGAGCTGGTAGCTGCTCGCGACCGGCACGGTAAACGTCTGCGCATAGCTGGAGGCCGAGCCGCCGAAGCCCTCCGCCACGGAAGTTTCGCCCTTGGGGTTGGCGACGCTCGCCGCGAACGGAGTCCCGCCCCAGCTCGTCGCGCCGGGCGCCCCGTTGCCCACGACCGTGACCTCGCCTCGAGCGGCAGGAGCAAATGGAACCAACGCCGCCAACGCGAGCGCGCACAACCTGGAGACGGTTCGGGGAGAAGGAGAAGGCATGGAGGAAATGGCTTGGACACCGACGAACACCCACTCCGAAGCCGACACCGAGCCGGCAATCCGTGGGGCAAGGCGATGAACGACGGACTCGGTCCGCACGCCAAACCATCAACCAGTCAACGTTGCCCCGCGCCGGACCGAGGCGAGAAACCAGCCGCGGCAAGTTCGCGCCGCCACGTTTCACGACGGTCCGAGGCCGCATGGCTCACACTGCCGATGGAAGCGAAGGCGAGGCGCACGAGATCTACCCAGCCCACACACGGTATCAGCCTAGAAAAGGCAGTCCGGACAGGCCACAGAAGCGGAGGAGAGCCGGAAGGAGATCACAGAGGGAAGCTTGGGTAAGCGAAAAGGGTGCCGGCCGGCTCACCCAGATGGTGAGCACCTTTGGCATCCAATGTTCGTCCGCACTCTTGCGTCCAACTACTTCGTTTAGGATCAGCCATCGCCAACCTGGCCGGCTTCGGCAGCACCCACTCAGATGATGACGCGCATCCAGATCGAGCGACCGGTTCGCTCCCGGAACTTGGGCTTCCGCTGCCGAGGTGCCGCTCCCCTCTGGCGATCAAGGAGGCCTCAATAGTCGGCCCGCATTCGACACGCGGATCGCCGCGGACAACTGGCACGACCTCCATCTACTGAACTGATCGCAATCAACTGGAACACCGGGCACCCACACGCCCACCGCAGTCCTGTCGCTGGCAGCACCGAGATCTCACCACAACCAAAAGTCCGTGGGCGTCCCGCCGCCGGTCCGGACACTGTCGCAAAACCAACCCGGTGGTTCGGTCTCCGACCCGAGGCCCTCGGCCTCGTCTTCGTGCTAGCCCATGCCATGCGGGACCGGTCCGATCTGCTGTCGAAACGACGCTGCAATCCGGATGCCAGCGGACACGCCGGATGCAAGCGCCCCGAAGGGGAGTCCGTCGCGCGACCGCGTCACTCTCCCAATGCGAGCCGCCGCCCAACGAAGACGAGGCGGCCTACGAGACGAAAGTAGAGCGTGACGAACTCCCGCACGGTATCGTGCGCTTGGGCCTCGATCTCGGTCGGGCCGGCGGCGTAAGACTGCCGCAGGTGCTCGGCGAGCGCGACGGGCGGCAGGTCGCGCGGGGAAAACGGGTACGGTGTTTCCTCCGCGGCGGCGAGCAGCGCCTGCAGGTGCTCGCGCAGCAGCATGCGGGTGTCGCGCACGAGGTGGCCGAAGTCGGCGTTGCCGGAGAGGGCCTGGGCGTTGGAGACGAGGAGACCGAAGAGCCGCACCTCGCGGGCGAGCGGTCCGAAGCGTGTCGCAGCGGGGCCGAGCCGCGCGAAGAGCTCGGCGAGGCGGACGAACTCGGCGGTGTCGGCGCCGGGCTGGCGGCGGGCGAGCGTCACCGTGGCGGCGAGCCAGTCGAGGAAATGGTCCGCGATGGGCCGCAGCTCGGCGGCGAGTTTGGCGTCGTGGTTTTCGCACTCCTTTTTGCGGATGACGATCGCGGAGGCGGTGCACTCGGTCAGACCGAACGACCGGGGTGTGACCTTGATGTTGCGGTCGAGCAGGCGGCCGGCGGCCCAGGCGTTGAAGGTGTCGAGGTCGGCCTCTTCCTGTCGCATGTGCATCCGTTCGAGTTCACGGCGGAGCTTGGGCAACGCCTCGGCGGCGCGCTCGCGCCGGGCGAGCAGCTCCGCGGCGGGGGTCTCATCGGACGCCGGCGGGAGCACGAAGGCGAGCGGGCGGTCGAGGGAGAGCGCGGAGCCGAGCCATTCGTCGAAGGACTGGCGCGCGGCGCGTTCCGTGTTGGCTTGCGCGAGGAGCGCGGCGGTGGGGACGAGCGAATCGGGTTTGAGCACGAGGCCCTGCTGGGCGCGGTACCAGGCAAGCGAGGCGGCGCGGGAGAGCGCACCGAAATCGGCGAAGAGCGCGGTGGCGGGCGCGTCGAGGGCGAAGACGCCGGCGGAGGCCGCGGCTTCGGCGGCGGCGGTGCGGGCGCGGTCGCTCGGGTGGGTGTGGTGCCACTTGGTGGGCTCCGCGGCGGCCTGCTGGTCGGCCTCGGCCAGCTCGGCGGCGGTGAGCCCGGAACGGCGGATACGGACGAACTCCGGCAGGTCGTCGGCGAGGCGGCCGTCCTGCCAGAGGGTGCGGAGGTCGGTGAGCGCGTGGCCGAAGGCGAGGTTGAGCAGGCGGAGCTCGCGGGAGGTGGCGAGGTGCAAGGCGGAGCCGGCGAGCTGGATCTCGTAGTGGTCGGCGTCGAATTCCATCTGCCGGAGCTGGAAGCAACTGATGGCGTGGCCGGCAAGCATGAGGCCGTGGAGGATCTTGCGAGCGAGCCAGACGGCGCTGCGGGCGATCCAGACGACGATCATGACGCGGAAATCGCCGCGCTCCGAGGCGGCCTCGAGCTTGGCGTCCCACTCGTCGCGTTCGAAGACGACGCGGGCGAACCAGGCGTTGACGGAGCGGATGACGAAGGTGGCGCTCATGCCCGCGCCCTGGGCGAAGTGGCCGAACTCGTGGGCGAGCACGCCGGCGAGCTGGCGGGCATCGAGACCGGCGGCGAGCGGCAACCCGATCGTGAGCGCGAGGTCGCGGGTGGGCACGCTGCGCCAACCGCGGCGGAAGCTGGCGGAGGCGTTGACCAGGCAGTCGACCTGCACGACGGCCGGGCGCGGCGCGCCGACGGCGGCGCAGAGCTGGGCGATGAAGGCGGCGAGGACCGGCTCGCGCGCGAGGTCAAGCACGACCGGCTGCGGCGGCTTCGGGGCGCGGGCCAGCAGGGGCTTGAAGAGGAAGAACACGACGGTGCCGCCGGCGAAGACCGGCGCAGCGAAGGCGAGGATGCCCATGAAGCCGTGGCCGAGAAGCGGGTACGCCGTGGAGAGCCACAGCCAAACGCCCCAGACGGCGGCGCCGACGATGCCGAGGTAGACCGCGGGCAGCAGCACCATCGCGAACGCCGTGACGGCGAGTCCGGCGCGGTAGAGCGGCGAAAGCTTCGCCGGCCGCACCGGGCCGGTGAACCAGGCGCGGACCTGCGCGGGGTCGAGCGGAGCGGCGGAGGCGGAAGGCGCCGGGGGTAGCTGTGCCGGTACGCTGGGTTCGCTCATGGCTTCGCGGTAGCGAGGGAAATGTATCTTCTGTTGCCGTCGGAGTTAGTGAGATAGCTCCGCTCGCGGGCTCAGCGTTCCTGGGTGAGGAACGCTCGCTTGCTGCGGTGTCATAGGTGGAGTCGAGGGCGGAATCCGTGGCGGAAGGTCGAGGCCGTGGTAGTGGATAGTCGAGACCAAGCGTTGATAGACGTTTGCGATGCCGCTGAGCAGAGCCTGTGTGCGGACCTCGATGGATGCGGCATCCTGCGGGAGGAGGTTCTTCAGGTGGTCGGCGAAGGTCCACCCCTTCGGGGGGACTTTGCGGAATGGATCCTGGATCTTCTTCGCTTCTGCAAGGGTCCCGTTGAAGGCAGTAATCAGGCTGCGCTGAGTGTCGATCGAGAGGGGATGTCCGCGGAGTGCGGTCGCGTTTGCGGCTAGGAGTTTGGCGAGTTCCCATCGTGCCAAGAGATCTGGGATCTGCATGGCGAGACTCTCGAGAGCGACAAGTGCGCGAGCAGCTTCGGTGATTGGCGCGGAGCGCGGATGTCCGGACTCGGCCCGCGCCTGAGCTACGGTGGCAGCGAGGTAGTTGCGGAGGTTGTCGGCGAGGGGAATCAGGGCCTGTTCGGCCGCTATCGTCGCTTCTCTAGCTATTGCGAGATGGGCGAGCGCCTCTTCTCGGGTACCTTTTGCAAGGCCCAGCATACCGCCCGCCAGTCCGATTCCTGAAGACAACAACTTTTCGGCCAAGACCGCCTGCGAACAAGAGTTCTGGTGCTTAACCCACTCCCCATTCAAGCGTGCCGCTTCGGTGCGGGCTTCGAGTTGGCGCCGATGGAATAGGTGGCGATCGGCCGGGATGAGCGCCCCTTCCAGCGCTTGCTGGATCGCGTTGGCGAGAGGGGTGGGGCGTCGCAACGATAGTAGAGGGCCGGCGAAATTCTCCCATTCGGCCAAGGCGTTTCTCTCTGAATCGATACGGTAGGCAATCTCTCTGCACTCGAGAAGATCCACCGTCCGCAAATCGAGCCCCAGCTCTACCCGGTAGAGGTGTTCCGTCGCATCACGCGATAGTTTGGTGAAGTCGCGGAACAGTGAGATTGCTGCGCCGGAGGCCCGGAGAAGGCCTTCTGCGGCGTCAGCTGCGATTCTTGTGTCTCGTTCGTCCCGGGAAGGATGTGTGTCGGACCAGTGCGAGTTCTTTTGGGGCGGTCGAACAGACGTGGGTTGGAGCGAAAGTGAGGACTGTCTGTCCAGAACGAACGCAGGGAAGTCTCGGGGAAGCACGCGGTCGGACCAAAGATTCTGCAGGCCGGCGAATGCTGCGGCGTGTGCCTCACTCAATGGGGTGATCTTTTTGGCAAGGGCCAGGTGTGAGGCCGTGCCTGCTAGAGAAGTGGCGGTACGGTCGGCGTCGTGCTCCATCTGGCGCATCTGGAAACAGCTGATGGCGTGCCCAGCATTGAGCAGGCATGCTAGGATCCTCCGTGAGACAAACACGACCATCTGGGTAAGTGCAGCAATTACGACTCCGGCCCAATGTCCCCGCTGGACGCCTTCTTCCAGCTCACGATCCCACGCGTCGCGTTCATGGACAACGCGTGCGAGCCAGTGGTTGATCGCGCGGATGAGGAACGACGACGTCATTCCCGCCTGCTGGGAGAAGTGGCCGAACTCGTGGGCTAGGAGGGCCGCGAACTCTCCGATTTCGAGCCTTCCGATTAGCGGCAATCCGAGCGTGAGCGTCAACTTGCGCCGACCCACGCCGGCGGCTCCATCGCGGAATGATGCCGCCGCATTTGTTGTGCAGTCCACTTCCACGACCGTTGGCATGGGGGCGTCGACAGCGTCAGTGATTGAGCGAATGAATTCAGCAAGAGCAGGCTCTTTTGCTAGGTCGATCTGGACTGCGCGCGGTCGCGGTGGGGCCGAGGTGAATAATGGCCTGATGAGAAAGCAGACACAGAAGAAGATGGCGAGGAGTGGCCCGACGTAGGCGACCAGACTGTACAGACCGTGAATATGCTCGAACACCACTAGGCCATACAGCGCCCAAAGAGCGCCGACTCCGATGACTGCACCAACGATCATGAGGTAAAGCAGCGGCAATAGGATCATTGCCCCCGCCGTGGCCATCAGGCCCGCGCGATATCGAAATGCGGTTTGAGCAGGCGGGACCCGGCCATGGAACCAAGTGCGGACAGTTTCCGCAGAAGGGGACTGCGACGCTGGTGGCGTAAGGACGGAACTCATTGGGCGAGGGCGGCGGCGACGAGGTGGTGGGGGAACTCGCGGCTGAAGTTGCACTGCCTCGCGCGGGCGAAGGCGGCGGCGCGGAGCTTGGGCTCGTGCAAGCCGAGGGCGGTGAGGAAGAGGCGCTTCTCGGCCGAAGTCATCGGATAGTCGAGCAACTGGGTCGCGGAGAGGGGCGCCGAGCCGTTGAAATGGTTCGCAAGGCGGGATCGGCGGTTCCCGTCCTTGGCCCAGCAGGTGATGAGATTCTTCCAGAAGGTGTCCGCGCGCGCGTCGTGGACCGATTCCGCGGAGATGTAGAGCAGCATCGCGGCGACCAGATCGTTGGGCGTCCCGAGTTTGGCGGCCGCGGTGGCGGCTGCATCGAGGTCGTGGCGACACAGGGCGCGGGTGAGGGCCGGGAACCCCTGCGCGTTGGCCCCGATCTCATCCCCCAGCGCCTTGGGATCGCCGTCGAAATAGGCGACCTGCGCCTCAAGGCTCCTGCGGATCTCAGGACCGGAGCTTCGACGTGTATCGGCGGGGAGGTGCGCGAGGAGCGTGTCGATCACCCTCTTTGCCTCGGCGCGGCCGCCGCTCAGGAAGGCGAGGTGCAGCTCGGTGTTGACGCGGGAGAAGTCCAGCCGGGCGCCCGGTTCGGCGCGCAGCTGCGCGAGCGCCTCGCTGGCGCGCCCGAGGGCGAGAAGACATTCGATCCGTTGTTGGCGCACGGTGCCGTTGTCGAGACCGGCGGCGCGCGCCCGGTCGAGTCCGGTCAGGGCGGCGGCGAAGTCGCCGCGGGCCACGTCGTTGTAGGCGAGCGCGAAGTGCGCGTACAGACACGGGCGTTTGGCGGTGAGCGCCCGCTCGAACCAGGTGGTGTCCGCGGCCGGGTCGTCGAGCAGGCGACCGTGGAGGTAGGCGAACGCGCCCTCGTCGGGCTCGGCCTCGGCGAGCCGCCGGTATTCATCAACCAATTTGGCCTCCGGCGAGTGTTGCGCGGTGAAGTTCTGATAGGCGCGGTGCCACTCGACGATCACCGGCCGGGTGGCGAGATGCACGGAGAAGAACTGGCGCGCCTCCTCGGGCGCGAGCTTGCCCACCGCGGTGGCGATCAACTTCTCGTCGGCCGGGAGGCGCCGGCCGAGATGGTTGAGATAGGCGACCATGGCCTTCTGGCCGGCGTATTCGCGGACGATGTCCGCGTTGCGGTCGTAGGCGAACTCCGCGTAGACGGCGAGGCGGGTGCGGCGGATCTCACCCGAGTTCTGGGAAGTCCGGACCGACCCAGGGAACTCATCCAGGAAGAGGTCCGACTCCGGGAACGAGTACGTCGGCTGACCTGCCTGGACGAGGGGCTTCGGCATCTCTGCGCGCGGAGCGTTGTCGGGCGTGTAGATGTTGGTTTCGAGGGAAACGACCGCCGCGCCGTCGGGGTTCACCACCGCGGTATCCTCCACGGTGAAAGTGGTGCGCGTCTCGCCGAGGCCGCCGGGTAGGGTGGCGACAAGGGTATGCTCGCCGGCGGGGAGTTCGATCTTCGCGACGCTGTGCGGGGGGAGCGTGCGGGCGACGCCGTCGATCTCGGCGGTGTAGGCGGTGGAAAGGCCGTTGGCGAGGGCGACGGGGCGGTGCTGCTGGGAGTAGTAGTGGCCGCCGGCGACGAAGGTGAAGACCGCGGCAACGAGGAGACCGACGGCGGCGAGCGGGCCGAGCGACCAGCGGCCGCCGGTGCGCGTGCCAGGCAAGGTCGGCATGGCGGGCGCGCCGTGGGTGTTGGCGAGATCGGCGGAGACGGCGGCGGTCACATCGATGCCGCCGCGGAGGTTGGTCCAGAGCGAGCCGATGGTGTAGATCGGGCCCCACGGGATGCCCCACCAGCCGAAGAGGAGGCTGAAGGTGGTCCAGAGGAAGCCGGGCAGGAAACCGGTCTCGCCGGGCTTGAGGAAATGGACACGGGAGCCGCGCTTGAGGGTGACGACGAACAGCGAGAGGCACCACTGGTAGACGACGAAGCGCGCGCCGCGGGAGATCTCGTTCTGGATGTCGGTCGGGGTGAGGCCTTCGGTGCCGGAAATTGGGCTCATGGGTGTGCGGAGGTTCGGGTTGCCTGCGACGAAACCGTCGGCAGGCGGGCGTGGCAACGCCGATTGTGCGGAAATTCCGGCGACAATCCCACGGAGAGCCAACGCGGGGCTCGTTTGGCGGCGGCCCCCTTCCGGCAACCGCGAGTTGCCGAAGACCAACGCGGATGGCCGGCACGTACGGGCAGAGATCGTTCCGCTCGCCCTATCGCTACGTGGACGTTTACCACCGGCGCGGCGGCCGCTGGGCGGTGGTCTACATCCAGATCACCAAGCTGCCGGAGTAGTTGGAGTCGGCGCCCGTGCGCGCGGCCGTCCCGAAAACAACCGGGCGCCCTACCCCGCCCGTCCGCCCAGCAAGCGCGCCGGCAGGAAAAGCAACGCCCGCACAAGCGCCAGCACCGCCTCAATCAGCGCGCCCACGATTCGGAATGGGATCGCCAGCAGCCAGAGCAGCGGCAACACGACGAGAAACAGCAACGCCAGCGGCCAGCACAGCGCCAGCAGCAGCGTCCAGAGCAGGAGGGCGAGAAGGAGTTTCATGGTGGTACACCGAGAAACACACCGCGGGGCCCAGAAAGTCGCAGGGGAGTTGGCAGACGACGGGGCGGCGGCGATGTCCATTGTTGGTTGCTGAAGTGGTGGAAGCGTCCCGCTTCCGATCCGTCGAAGCGCACCGACGCCGCCAGCGGCCGATCGCGGCCGAATGAGGGTGGAGCGGCCAGTATTTCGGAGGTGACCGGGACGACATCCGCTGCTGACTCGGCAGACCGCACCAACCTCGACCGTCCCTTGCGCTCCCGATCTTCCCGCCCCGATCCGCTTGTCCCGCCCTCGTGGGTGATCCGTCGCGCCCAGTCGGAGATCCATGGGGACGGCGTTTACGCGCGGGTCGCGATCCCGGCGGGCTACGTGATCGTCGAGTACAAGGGCGAGCGCATCACCAAGGCCGAAAGCGCCCGGCGGGAGGTGGAGCGGCTGGAACGCGTCCGGCGCGGGCAGGCATGCAGCACGATGACCTTCCGGCTGAACGACCGCTACGACATCGACCCGCGCCGCCACGGCAACATCAGCCGGTACATCAACCACTCGTGCGCCCCGAATTGCCGCGCCGAGAAACGCCGCGGCCACATCTGGATCGTCGCCGCGCGCGACATCGCCGAGGGCGAGGAGATCTCCTTCGACTACGGCTTCCGTTTCCGCCACTGGGCCGCGAACCCCTGCCGCTGCGGCGCGCCCGCTTGCCCCGGATACATCGTGGCGGAAGACCAACGGTGGCGACTGCGGCGGGTGCAGTCGAGGTCGCGTTGATCGGGGCGGCGAAGCCGTTCAGCGGATTGGGAATGTGGAACTCAGCGTGGACGCGCGCCGGGGCGCGGCCATGCGGGGAGGCAAATACTTCGGTCTGCGCGGGTGATGGGCTGGTGGCTGCTTGGAACGGAGATCCGAAACGGAAGTTCACCACAGAGCGCACAGAGTGCACAGATTCCAGAGGCACCGGACCTACACTCCTACTCTGTGCACTCCGTGCTCTCTGTGGCTCAACTCCGAAGGGCATTTGAGGAAGTCGGGAACGGAGCCTTTGTCGTTCTGCCGTGCGGCCGGGATTGCCGAGGCGGAGGAGGCCATTCTCCCGTTCGGCCGATTTTCGTTCCCCACCGAAGGTGGTGTAGGGCCGTCGCTTGTCGACGCGCCGTCTGCGCTCGAACCGGCACGGACGTTTTCCCGTTCGGCAGAGCCTGCGGCAGGGAGATGGGTATGGTCCTCGCGTGGGAAAGGTCCACGCTGAGCGATTCACCAGAATCCTCACGACGAAGCGTCCTTGCCTGATGTAGGGCGAGGCGTCCCCGCCGAGCCGCGGCTCACCCGGAGGGTTCTACCCACGGACAGTTGCACGGTTTGGGCATCAACACCGAGCGGGCGTGACTGACGATCGATGATCTATTCACGAATCTATTCATTATCGGTTGATTTAGGTACGTTATACCATAACAAACAATTGTTTCGGAAAACATCGAGCTGCTCGAAATCTATTCACAATGCCTTCCTTAAACCCCAGCAGTGAAGCGCTACGCGTTCAGCTGATGGTTCGCGGCGGACAATCGGCCCAGGAGCTGGCGCGTGCGCTTGGTGTCAGCCAGCCGACCATTTCCCGGCAATTGTCGGTCTTGGGGCAACAAGTGGAGCGAATCGGCCAAGGCCCAGCGCGGCGCTACTCCTTGCGCCGGTCTCTCCGGGCCGCGGGTCATGAATGGCCGCTCTATCGCGTCGAGTCCTCCGGTCGGGTCAACTTCTTCGGTTTGCTGCGCTGTCTCCATGGCGGCTTCCGCGTCGAGTTCGCCGCGACGCTTCCGTCGTGGATTACGGGCGACTTCGCCCGCTCCGGCATGTTTCCCGGTCTGCCGTTCTTTCTGCAGGACGTGCGGCCGCAGGGTTTTCTGGGGCGGGCCATCGCCCGCGCGTGTTCAGACACCCTGATGCTCCCGGCCGACGCCCAGGACTGGTCCGACGACGACGCGCTGGTCTTCTTCCTCTCCCGCGGACACGACCTGCCCGGAGATTTTGTTGTCGGCGATTCCATGGCCCAACGCATCGGCCCGGAGGCGGCCGCCAACCGCATGATCTCCGCCGTGGACCGCGCCCAGGCGTACCCGGAGTTTGCGGCCCAGGCGGAACGCGGCGAGGTCGCCGGTTCCTCGGCCGGCGGCGAGCAGCCCAAGTTCGCCGCGTCCGTGCGCAACCCGGACGGCACGGTTGGCTCCGTGCTGGTGAAGTTCACCACCGCCGAGCCTTCGGCGATCCGAGAGCGCTGGAGCGACCTGCTGGTCTGCGAACACCTCGCGCTCCAGACCGCGCGGACCGCGCTCGGCGTCGCGACGTCCACCACCAACCTGCACGACTTTGGCTGCCGGCGCTTCCTCGAGGTCACGCGGTTCGATCGCGTGGGCGAAACCGGGCGGCGCGGCGTGTTGTCGCTCGGGGCGATCCTCGATGCAAATGCCTTCGAGTTGCCCAACGAGAACTGGGCCGAGGGCGCGTTGGCGATGGCGCGTGCCGGCGTCCTGCGCGACGCCGACGCCGATGCCGTCCGGCGCATCGCGTTTTTCGGGCAGTGCATCGCGAACAACGACATGCACCGGGGCAACCTCTCGTTCCTCCCGGACGACACCGGCCCCTTCACGGTCGCACCGCTCTACGACATGCTGCCGATGGCCTATGCGCCCACCCGCCAAGGTTCCATCCCGTCCGAGATCATCCGTCCGCCTGTCGCGGCGCCACGCTATCGGGAGAACTGGGATCGCAGCTTTGCGGCCGCCCGGCTTTTCTGGGCCGCTGTGGCGGAGCATCCCCAGGTGTCCGGCGGCTTCCGTCGGATCGCCTCCACCACGCTCGCGGCGATGGGGTGATCCGGTCACCCGTAGCTGGATGACGAAGTCATTCAGCCCGGATGCGAATGCGGAAGGCGGGAGGCGGGATATCAGGAACGGGCAGGCAAGCCATCGCGTTTGATCTTCCGGCCTACTCGCTCCCCACTCCTCGCTCCTCTTCGAGAAGTCTCCGCAGAATTCTTGCCTTCCCCCGCCCGTAGTGCTGACCATCTGTCAGTATCGGCGGTTTCCTCATGCCTCCGCCGGCAAACCCCAGCCATGAAGGCCAACCACATCCTGGTGGATTTCGAGAACGTGCTGCATCTGCCGCCCGACCGGATCGGCAAGGACAGCAGCGTGTTCTCCAATCAGTGCATCACCGCCATGGCCCTCTCCGACGCCGGCAAAGTCACCTACGCCGATGGGAAAAAGTCATCGGTCGAAAGCTAAGACATGATCCCTTCTGCAGCCCCCCTATCGCCTCGTCCTCCCATGAAACTCTCCATCAAGCTCGCCCTCGGTTTTCTTGCCGTCTGCATGGCGCTCGGCCTGGCGTGGCTGTGGGTGCTGCCGTCCTTCGCCGCCGCGATGAAGGAGAGCGGGACGGTGCAGCTGCCGGTCCAGCTTCCTGCGCCCGCCACCGCCACGGCGGATTTCACCGTCTTGATCCTCGCGCCGAACCGGTACCGGATCGGCGACCGCGAACTGGATCAGGCCGGACTGCGCGCCCTGCTCGCGGCGCGCCCCTCGCCGCCCAGCGTGTGGTTGAGCGCCGGGAACAGCACCGACTTCAAGGAGATGACCGTGGTGCTCGACCTGCTGCGCACCAGCGGGGTCGAGAAGGTCGCCATTGTGACACAGCCCCACGCGGAATAGACGCACCGGAACGGCCCCGTTCGCCAAGCCCCACCCGACCAGTCCGCCGGCGAGGGCGGCTCGACCGCAAGCGGTCTTCCCGCACCCGAGGTCGCCACCACGCGTGCATGCAGGACCGGACCACACATCCGGACCGCCTGTGTCCCTCTCCGTTTCACGTTTTCGGCTACGCCGCCACGCCGGCCGGCGACGGACGCGATGCCAACCGCTCCTTGGCGAGCGTCTGGTTGGTCCGGAAGAACTCCACGGCGGCCAGCAGCTGCCCGGAATGGCTCGAGAGTACGGCCGGAAGGGATCATGTCGCGACTCTCAACAAAAGACGCAGCCATGACTAACCCTCGTAGTCGGACCATCTGAGCGAGGACTCTTGGGCGAGCGCCGATCAACCGACTCTCATGGCTAGGCGATGCCGCAGAGTTCTTGCCTTCCACCGCCTGTAGTGCTGACCATCTGTCAGTACGGCGGTCGCCTCATGCCTCCGCCGGCAAACCCCAGCCATGAAGGCCAACCACATCCTGGTGGATTTCGAGAACGTGCCGCATCTGCCGCCCGACCGGATCGGCAGGCCATTCGGCGTCTTCGCCATGCTGCGCACCTCATTCTTGGCCCTCTCCAACGGTCGGCACGTCCATAACAAACGGAATCGGTCAATAGTTAAGGGGCTGTTGCCCAAATAGGCAGGGCTAAGAAGTGACCTGATCCGGTTTTAGTTACGCCGCGAGGCAGGCGCCGGTTTCGTCGGCCGACGGCGCGTAAAACCAGACGCCGCGGTGACGTAGGGCACA
>JAEXPQ010000159.1 GCA_023446735.1 Verrucomicrobiota bacterium | reverse complement strand
GGGCACGACGAGGCGCTGGCCGTCGACTGGCGCGGCGCCGCGATCCGCGGCGCGGGCGCGGTGTGGGAGAGCGACGGCGGCGTGCGTGCGTTCCTTGCGCGGGAGAAGCAGTGCGCGGCTCCGGAATTTGCGGACACGTTGGCCCGGCTCGACTGGCTCGTCGCCGTGCGCGGCCCCGCCGAGGGCGAGCCGGCGCCAATCACCGCCGCGCAGCTCCGCGGCTCCGACGGCGCCACGCCCGGAGTGCAGGTCGAGTATTTCGGCGACCTGCACCTCGGCGAGCGCCTGCTGCAGCGCAGCGAGCCGACGGTGAATCTCGCTGTGGCCGAAGGCGCCGCGCCCGACCCGACGCTGCCGATGATTGGCAACTACAGCGTGCGCTGGACCGGCACGGTCGTGCCGCCGCGGGTGGGGCGGTACGCGTTCGTCGTGCGCACGACCGGCGCGGTGCGGCTCGTGGTCGCGGGCCGGACGCTCGCCGAGTCCACGCCGCAGGCGCGCGTGCCGATCGTGCGCGGCACGGTCGAGCTCGCGGCGGGCGAGCCGGTGCCGTTCGCGGTCGAGTTCATCCACGGGCGCGGGCCGGCGGAGTGCTCGCTCGAGTGGGTGCTGCCCGACACCGGCACGGCCACGGCGGCGAACGTCCTTGAGCGCGTGCGGCGCGACGGCACCACGCTGGTCGTGCTCGAGCAGGCCGAGGCGTGGCTGGCGCTGCTGGCGGCGCAACCGGAGCAGCCGGTGCGGTTGTCCGGTTCGTTCAAGGTCGGCAAGGCGTGGCTCGGCGGCATCCATTTCGCCAAAACGCATCCGCTCTTCGCGGGGCTGCCGGCGGACGGCGCGCTCGACTGGCCGTACCAGGCGGTCGTGCGCAACGGCGACCAGCGCGTGGGGCTCGTGCTCGACGGCGAGGAGCTCGCGGCCGGCTGCTACCACAGCTACCCGATGCAGCTCGGCACGGTCGTGGGCACGGTCCCGCTCGGTCGCGGCCGGGTGATCTTTTCGACGCTCGACATCGCCGCGAACCTCAACGCCCCCGCCGGCCCCGCCGAGGTCGCGCGGAAGCTGTTCTGCAACTACCTCACCGAGGCGGCGCGTTGAACCTGTAGCCCACGGCGGCGACGTGGCTGGAACGGGGTAGCTGGACCGCGCAGCGGTTCAGCTCCGCGGACAGACGCAGGACTGCGTGCGTATGGTGGCGTGCGTCGGGCCACTGGCCGCTTGCGGCGAAATGCGGCTGTGATGGCCTGCCGCCATGAAGCTCGCAGGAATCGAGCGGATGACCAAGCAGGAGCAGCTTGCAGCAATGGAGCAGCTCTGGAACTCGCTCTGCCGCGACGCTCAGACGCTCGGATCTCCGAGCTGGCATGGTGCGATGCTCGATTTGCGGAAAGCGCGGATGAACGCACCCGAGGCGCGTTTCCTCACGCTCGCGGAGCCGCGGAAACGGCTGCCGTGTTTGAGGTAGGAGCGTGCTTGCACGCGATATGCGCTCGTTTGGGCGAGCGACACCGGAATCGCCTGCAAGCAGGCTCCTACCTCGGACAGGTTGCTCTCACGCGAGCTCCACGGCGCGCAGGGTCCAGAAGTCACCGGCGCGGCGGGGGTTGGTGGCGTAGTCGTAGGGCAGTGTGAAGTGGCCGGCGCGGCCCCAGTCGGCGCCCCAGGAGTTGCGCACGAGAAAACGTCGTGCGCGGTCGTCGTAGCCGACGACGCACACGGAGTGGCCGCCTCTGTCCTCTTCGCCGCGCTTGGGTAGTTCGACGCGGCCGGTGCGCGCGACCTGCGGGCCCTCGAACGACTCGTAGGTCGTCAGACCGAAGACGAACGGGAAACCCTCGGCGAGGCACTGGCGCATCTCCTCCAGTCCGTGGATGCGGTGATACGAGATGACATGGTGATCGATCGCGGCGGTGTAGCAGGGCGGCGGCGGTTGCTCGGCGAAGCGGCGCACGCGATAGGGCCAGAGCGTCTCGGGGCAGACGCCCTGTTTGCGGAGGGTTTTTACGCCGTTGCGGATCATAGCGCCGTCGTCCGTGGCGGCGGTGCCCTCGAGGACGCGGGCGTTGTAGTAGAGGAAGAGGCGACTCAGGCGCCGCGGGCGGAGGCCGGCCCGGCGCTCGAGATACCCGAAACTGGCGAGGAGGGCGTGGGCGGTGCAGCTCCCGATGGAGCCTTGGTACTGGATTGGCGGGCTCCAGCGGCGCAGGTCGACGCGCGCCGGCAGGCGCTTGGGCGGGCGCGCGATCGAGGCGTAGAGGTGGTCACGCGCGTCCGGCGCATCGGGGCGCCAGCCGTACCAGGAGGTGCTGCGCGCGGCGGGCACGGCGAGCTCAGCGCTTCGTTTCGGCGACCCCGTCCGGCCAGCCGGCGCGCAGGAGCGCGACCTGGATGGCGGCGAGGACGAAGTCGGCGAGCGGCACGCTGGCCCAGCCGGCCTCCAAGTTGTCGACGCCGATATGCACGGCGCAAAAGGTACCGGCGGCGAGGCGGAACAGGATCGTGACGCGCCACACGGAGCGGAGGAAGGCGGTGTCGCCGCGTTTCAACCACCGCCACAGGGCCCACAGGTAGCTCCATCCCACTGCACCCACGAAGGCGCCCACGAAAGACACGAAGAGCAGGTCCTCCTCGAACTCGGGCGCCACGCCCATCGCGGCGAGCGCGGAGGTGGGCGCGAAGACTAGCCACGGGCCCGTGATGGCATCCATGCCGCCGGCGAGGGCGGTGTAGGTGGCGGCGAGGCGGCGGCGGAGAAGCGGCGTCATGGTTCGGGGAGGTTGGGGCGAGGGGGTGGTGACGTCGAGCGCGGGGGATGGGGCGTAAGGAACGGCGGACTTTGAACCCTGAACCCTGAACCGTGAACGCTGAACCGATGCGGAGCAGGAGCAGGAGTAGGAGAACGAGAATGAGAACGAGAATGAGAATGAGAACGAGGAGGGGGGAGAACGAGGAGGGGGGGCGTTGCGGAAATGGGGTTTATGGAAAAACTGCGTGGGCCGATGCACTGCGTGCGAGTCATCGGCTTCCCCATGCCCCCCGTGTTTCGACCAGTTCGCGTGCCCGCGAGGATGCCCCTGCGCCGTCTGTTGGCGTGGGCTGTGGCGGCCGGCGCCGCGGTCGTCTTGCGCGGGCAGGTCGCGTCCTTCGCCGCCGCGCCCGAGGGCCGGGTCGAGGCGGGCGCGCCGTTGTTCGTGGTGCAAGGACCCGAGGCGCTCGGCTTGAGTAGCGCGCCGACGGATATCCATTTGCTCGCCGACGGGCGGGTGATGCTGGCATCGGCGCAGGAACTCGCGGTGGGCGACGGGGTGCGCTGGATCGTCGTGCCGCAGGCCGCGGGCTCCGAGCCGGGCGGTTACGCCCGGGTGGCGGTGGAGGCGGACGGGACGGTCTATGGCGGCGTCTCCGGCGGATTTGCGCGGCTCGAACCCGACGAGGCCGGCACGTGGCGGATGGTGCGGGTGGCGGAGTTGCCCGCGGGCGAGGCGAGGGATCGCGGGGCGTTGCGCGAGGTGGCCGCGGTGGGGGCGGAGTGGCTCTGGCATAGCGGCAGCGGCTCGATCATCAGCTGGCGGCCCGGGCGCCCGGCGCGGACGGTCGCGCGCGTGGCCTCGCTCTCGCATCTGTTCGGTTTCGGCGGGCAGGTGTTCTACAGCGATCAGACGGACGGTTCCTTGTGGTCGCTGGAAGCGGACGGGCCGCGGCGGATCCCGCCGGAGGGCGCCGCGTCGCCCGACGATGCGATTACGTGTTCGACTCCGCTGGGTCCCCGCGCGCTGCTGGTGGGAACCTACGCGCGCGGTCTGGCGGTCTTCGACGGGCGGGAACGGCGGCCGTTCGCGGCGGGCGGGCCGCTGGCGGGCGGCCAGCGCATCAACGATGTGTGCGCGACCGAGGGCGGTTGTTTCGCGGCCGCGGTGGACAACCTGGGCATCGTTTTCTGCGACCGGGAAGGGCGGATCCTGCAGGTGCTCGACCGGATGTTCGACCACCGGTTGGCGCGGGTGCGGCGGTTGCTGCCGGCTCCCGGGGGCATCGTCTGGGCGTTGCTCAACGACGGCGTGGCGCGGGTGGCGTTCCCCTCGCGCGTGTCCTATTTCGAACCACTGATCGCCAGCGGGCTGGCCTCGGCGAATCCGTTCCGCTGCGCCGGCGAGCTCTGGGTGCTGGCCGACGGCCGGGCCCAGCGCGGCGTCTACGACGCGGCCGGGCGGCTGCTGCGCTTCGACCTGGATTCGCCGGCCGGGCTGTACGTCTATGCGTTTGCGGCCGACCTGGGGGTGCCTCTGGCCGGGACCGAGGCCGGCTTCCATCGGCGGGATCCGGACGGCTGGCGTCGGTGTTCGCCGGTAGATCTGGTGAACGGCCGGTTGCTGGCGCGGGAGCCGAGCGACGGGCGCTGGTTGTACGGCGCGCGCGATGAGGTCGGCTGGATGCGGGCGGTCGGGGAGGCGTTCGACTACGAGCGCGTGGCGGTGCCCGGGCTGGGCGACATCTTCGGGGCCGCGACCGAGCGGGACGGGACCGTCTGGATGGAGCTGGGGGCGTCGCGGATCGCGCGGCTCACCCTCGGGCCGGCCGGGCGCCCGCAGGTGCGGGTGCTGGGCCCGGCCGCCGCTGTGCCGGAAGGGTGGGTACAGATTTTCGTGGTCGACGGTGTGGTCCGGTTCAACGTCGCGGAGGGGATCTATCGTTTCGACGCGGCCGCGGGCCGGTTGGTGGTCGTACCGGAGTTCGCCGGCGCGCTGCCCGAGGCGGGGCGCCTGGTCGGCCGACCGACCCGGGACGCGCTGGGGCGGCTGTGGGTGGGCGGCGGTGGTTCGGTGCAGGTCTACGACGATCGGGGCGATCCGCCGCGGCTGCTCCCGGTGGCGCTGCCTGCCGGGTTGCGCCCGTACTACTTCGCCTGCGAGAGCGATGGCGTGGTCTGGGTGCGGGACGCGTTGCGGCTGTTGCGCTACGATCCGCGTCTGCCGGAGGCGAGCCCGGCCCGGGTGCGGGCGGTGATCGCCCAGGTGGCGCTCACGGCCTCGAACCGGACGCTTCAGCGCGTGGGGGCGGAGCTGCCGGAACTGGCGGCGACGGACAACTCGCTGGCGGTGCGCTTCATGGCGCCCGGGTGTCCGCTCGGGGCGCCGGTGGGGTTCGAGGCGATGCTCGAGGGGGCCGGCAACGAGTGGGTTCCGGCCGGCGCCGGCGGCGCCGCGGTGTACAACCGGCTCAAGGAGGGCCGCTACCGGCTGCGGGTGCGTCCCCGGATTGCAGGCACACTCGGCGAGGAGGCCACGTTGGCGATCGTGGTGGCGGCGCCGTGGTACCGGACAGTGTGGGCCTACGGTGGCTACGCGGGCCTTCTGGTGGCGCTGGGCGGGGGCGGCTTCTGGTACGCCACGGCCCGGCAGCGGCGCGAGAAGGCGCGGCTGGAGCGCGAGGTGGCGGCGCGCACGGCCGAGTTGCACGAGGCGAACCGGCGGTTGCGCCTGCAGATCGAGCAGACCCTCCGGCAGGCCGCGGAGCTGCAGGCCGGGGAGGAGCGGGCGCGCGGGCTGAACGCGACCCTCCGGATCCAAAACGAGGAGACACTGCAGAAGGCGGGGGCGCTGGCCGCGAGCGAGGAGCGGTTCCGGCGCCTCAGCCGCGAACTGGAGCAGCGGGTCGCGGAGCGCACGGCGGAACTGAACGGCGCCAATGCCCAGCTGCTGGCGAGCAACCGCGAACTCGAGGCCTTCTCCTACACCGTCTCGCACGATCTGCGCGCGCCGCTGCGCAACATCAGCGGCTTCGCGGACCTGCTGCTGCGGCGCATCTCCGGACGCGTCGACGCCGAGGCGGAACGGTATGTCGGCACCGTGTCGGCCGAGGCGCAGCGGCTGGGACAGCTCATCGACAGCCTGCTCGGCTTCTCGCGCCTGGGCCGGACGGAGATGACGCGCGGCCCGGTGGACTTGGCGCGTTTGGTTGAGGCGGTGCGGGCCGAGTTGGCCCCGGAGCACGCGGGGCGCGAGGTCGAGTGGCGCATTGGCCCGTTGCCGGTGGTGCAGGGCGATCCCACCCTGCTGCGCCAGGTGTGGGCGAACCTGTTGGGCAACGCCCTGAAGTTCACCCGGGGGCGCGCCAAGGCGCTCATCGAGGTCGGGGAACGGGAGTCGGCCGGCGGCCCCCGCGAGGTGACGTTGTTCGTGCGGGACAACGGTGTCGGTTTCGACCCGAAGTACGCCGACAAGCTCTTCGGTGTGTTCCAGCGTCTGCACAGCGCCCGGGAGTTCGCGGGCTCCGGCATCGGGCTCGCGAATGTCCGGCGGATCGTCAACCGCCACGGCGGCCACGTGTGGGCCGAGGCGGAGGTGGGCCGAGGGGCGACGTTCTCCTTCACCCTGCCGAAGGCGTCGCCGGAGCCGGCGGCGTGAGCCCCTCGGCCGCGGTGCGGGCGGAGAACCGGGCGACGAGCAGCAGCGCGCACAATCCGAGGCCGACCGCCATGCCGGACCACACTCCGATCGGTCCGGCGCGCAGCGGGAAGCCGAGGCTCCAGGCCGCCGGGATGGCGCAGAGCCAATAGCCGAGAAACGTGATGACCGTCGGCGTGCGCACGTCGGCCAGCCCGCGCAACGCGCCCATCGCGGTGACCTGCGTGCCGTCGAAGACCTGGAAAACGCCGGCCACGATCAGCAGCCGCGCCGCGAGCTCGACCACCGCGGGATCGGCGATGAACGCGCCGGCGATCGCCTTCCCCGCCACCAGAAACCCGATGCCGAAGGCGCCCATGAGCGCGGCGCCCGCGCCGATGCCGCCGAACCCGATCACGCGCAGCAGGTGGCCGTGGCCGGCGCCGCGGGCATGGCCGAGGCGCACCGCGAGCGCGTGCGAGAGCCCGAGCGGAAACATGAAGGTCGTGGCCGCGCAGTTGAGCGCGACCTGGTGCGCGGCGAGGGCGGCGGTGCCGAGCCAGCCCATGAAGATCGCGCTGATGGAGAAGAGCGAGGCCTCGAAGAAGAGCTGGAGGCTGACCGGCCAGCCTTGCGCGAACTGGGCGGCAAGCTCGGCGCGGTCGACCGGTGCGGTCCAGCGCCGCGGGCGTGTCGCGGAAAGTCCGGCACAGCGATGGAGGTGCCAGCAGAGGCCCGCCAGCAGCGCCACCCGGGCGACGAGCGTGGCCCAGCCCGCGCCGGCGAGGCCGAGCGCGGGGGCGCCGAGGCGGCCGTAGATCAGCACCCAGTTGAGGGCGGCATTGAGCAGCACGCCGGCGAGCACGAAGTACAGCGGCGTCCACGGGCGGTGGAGGGCCTCGTAGTAGTTCTTCACCGCCAGAAAGCCGAGGCTGGGCAGCAGGGACCACGCGATGATGAGAAAATAGGGACGCGCGGTGGCGGTGACCTCCGGCGGTTGCCCGAACCAGTGCAGGACGGACGACAGCGCCGTGAGCAGCACCGCGAGGGGCAGGCCCGCGGCCAGCGCGACCAGGAGGCCGTGGCGCAGGGCCTCGCCGGCGGCGGCAGGGCGGCCGGAGCCGTGGGCCTCGGCCGTGCGCACGGCGACCGGGGTGAGCAGCCCGATCCCGATCAGGAACGCCACGCCGAAGACCGCCCCCGCGAACGCCGAGGCCGCCAACGGCACGGCCCCGACGCGGCCGATCATGATGCTGTCGGTGAGGCCGAGCAGGATCTGCCCCACGTGGCCCGCCGTGATGGGCAGGGCGAGCCGGAGGGTGGGGCGCAGTTCGCGGCGGGTTTCTCGAAAGACGGACATGGTCGGTGGCGGGACGTCCGGAAGGGAAAGGGTGCGGTCTGGGTCGATGGGGGAAGTCAACGGCACAACGAGGCCCGCGCTGGGGCGGGCGGACGAGTTGCCGAGGCGGGCGGCCTATCCGAAAAGTGCGGCCAAGGCCGGGCTTAGGGAGAAAGCAGACCGGACGGCGGCGAAGCCCTCGAGCAGGGCGGCGGGTGAACCGGCGGCGGGGAACACCAGTTCGAGGGTGGCCCCGGTGCACCGGACCGTGGCGTTGGTGCCCGGGACGGCGAGGGTGCAGTCGCGGCAATCGGAGGGGTAGTGGACCGCCAGTTTGTGTTCGGGTCCGAGCGTCTCCACGGCGTCGATCACCGCTTCGACCCGCACCCCGCGGCGAAGGGCGAAGACGAGGTCGGTGAACGTGTTGACGAAGACGGCCTCGACCTCCGGGCGGGCGGCGAACGAGGCGGCGCGCAGCCCGTGGAGGGTGTGCGTGATCGTGTAGCGGGCCGGGTCGGCTTCATCGAGAGAGTACGCCAGTTCGAATGTGAAGTCCGTGGCCGTGAGCACGGCGGCGGGGCTCGCAACGGAGAGGGTCAGTTCGCGGCGTTTGTAGCCGAAGGCCTCGCGGGAGCGTTGGAAGTACGCCTCGGCGATTTCGGTGAGCTCGGCTTCGCACAGCTTCGCAAGAAATGCGGTCGTGGCGGGGGTGACGGCCGTCGGCAGCGTGTGGCGGCCCTTTTGGAAACCTGGCAGGGTCTTCACCGCGCCGTCGGTCCGGCCGACGAAGCTCAAGGCGGTGACGACGGATGGAGGCGGCTCGGCCGACATGGGCGCCAGCGAACCCGGCGCGGCCGGCCGGGGCGAGTGCGAAACGGAGTCGAGCAGCGGGGAGCGCGGCGTGTACGTCCCCCGGGGGCGGTTGCGCGCTTGGGCAGGGTGTTTGGCACGGCGGTCGCCGCCGGCGCGGGAGGTTGCTCTCGGTCAACGATGAGCCGGGTGCGCGCAAAAAACGCCCAGCATTCCGCAAGCATCGGTGAGCGGTGGCTGGCGGCCGTGTGCAATACTGCTCCATTAGTCCCGAAAGTCTTTCCTTCAACCACTCCAAGCCGTGATCAAACCACTGCAACCCAAGTGCGTCGCCATGGACGCCAACGAAGCCGCCGCGTCGGTCGCGTATCGCCTCAACGAGGTGTTCGCGATCTACCCCATCACGCCGTCGTCGCCCATGGGCGAGTTCTGCGATGAGTGGGCGGCCAAGCAGAAGACCAACATCTGGGGCCAGGTGCCCGAGGTGATGGAAATGCAGTCCGAGGCCGGTGCCGCCGGCGCGGTCCACGGCTCCCTCCAGGCGGGCGCTCTCTCGAGCTCGTTCACCTGCTCTCAGGGCCTGCTCCTGTACATCCCGAACATGTACAAGATCGCCGGCGAGCTCCTGCCGTTCGTGCTCCATGTCTCGGCCCGCGCCCTGGCCACTCACGCGCTCTCGATCTTCGGCGACCACAGCGACGTCATGGCCTGCCGCCAGACCGGCTTCGCGATGCTCTGCGGCAACACCCCGCAGGAGGCCCACGACCTCGCCGCGATCTCCCACACGGTGACGCTCGAGAGCCGCGTGCCGATCCTCCACTACTTCGACGGCTTCCGTACCTCGCACGAGATCCAGAAGGTCAACCTCCTTTCGGACGACGATCTGCGCAGCCTGCTCAGCGAGGAGGCTGTGGCCGCGTTCCGCAACCGGGCCCTCACGCCCGACAAACCGATGATCCGCGGCACCGCGCAGAACCCCGACGTGTTCTTCCAGGCCCGCGAGGCGGCCAACAACTTCTACTCCGCCCTCCCGGCGCTCGTGCAGAAGAAGATGGACCAGTTCGCCGAGCTCACCGGCCGTCAGTACAAGCTTTTCGACTACTATGGCGCGGCCGACGCCGAGCGCGTGATCGTCATCATGGGCTCCGGCTTCGAGGCCGTCTGCGAGACCGTCGACCACCTCAACAAGCAGGGCCAGAAGGTCGGCGCCCTCTCCGTCCGCCTCTATCGTCCGTTCTCGATCGAGCACTTCATGGCCGCCCTCCCGGCCTCGGTGAAGCAGATCGCCGTGCTCGACCGCGGGAAGGAATCCGGCGCCATCGGCGAGCCGATGTACATGGACGTCGTCACCGCCTTCGCCGAATCCTCGGCCCGCAAGGTCACCAAGATCGTCGGCGGCCGCTACGGCCTCGGCTCGAAGGAGTTCACGCCGGCGATGATCATCGGCGTCTACGACAACCTCGCGAAGGAGAAGTCGAAGAACCACTTCACCGTCGGCATCGTCGACGACGTGTCGGGCACCTCGCTCGACTACGACATGGATCTCGACATCGAGACCGACGACGTGACCCGCGCGGTCTTCTTCGGCCTCGGCGCCGACGGCACCGTCTCGGCCAACAAGAACTCGATCAAGATCATCGGCGAGGGCACCGACTTCTACGCCCAGGGCTACTTCGTGTACGACTCGAAGAAGTCCGGCGCGA
>JAEXPQ010000155.1 GCA_023446735.1 Verrucomicrobiota bacterium | reverse complement strand
ACCCGTTCCCATCCCGAACACGGCCGTTAAGCCCTCAGCCGCCAATGGTAGTTGGACGTTAGGTTCCGCGAGAGTAGGTTATTGCCAGGATTTATAGGCCCGGTGTCCCATCAGGACACCGGGCCTTGGTTTTTTTCCGCTCCCGCCTCGCCCGGCGCTTCCCTTCGCAGGCGCTGCGCCTACGATCTCAGACCATGGCAAAATGGCTGCTCATCGACGGCTTCAACCTTGCGTACCGCTCGTTCCACGCGGTCCCGGCGCTCTCCCGCAAGGACGGCTTTCCCACTAACGCCCTGCACGGATGGATCAAGACCCTGTGGCGTCTGCTCGACCAGGAGTGTCCCGATGCCTGTGTCGTCTTCTTCGACCTCGGCGGGGCCCAAGATCGTTTGAACCTGTTGCCCGAATACAAGGCGCAGCGAGCGGAAATGCCCGAAGCGCTGCGCAGGCAGATTGAGCCGCTCAAGACCATCACGCGCGCGTTGGGACTGGTTGGTTTCGAGCGCGAGGGAATCGAAAGCGACGACCTGCTCGCAGCGCAGGCTGTCGCGGTTGCGGCTGAAGGCGGCGATGTCCTCATCGCGAGCTCGGACAAGGACTTCGCGCAACTCGTCAACGAGCGCATCAAGATTCTGTCCCCCCCACCGCCAGGTCGCGCGAAAGAAGGTTGGCGCACGATGGATAGCGTGGCTGTCACCGAGAAGTTCGGTGTGCCCCCCGCCCAGATCGCCGATCTGCTCGCGCTCGTTGGCGACTCCGCCGACAATATCCCTGGTCTGGATGGTGTGGGGCCGAAAACTGCCGCCCGATGGTTGGCCGTCCATGGCTCGCTCGAGGGGGTCCTCGCTCATGCCACCTCGCTGGAGCCTGAGCGCCTCCGGCCCGTCGTGACCGAGCATGTGCCCGACCTACGCCGCAACCTCAGGCTCACCACGCTGAACACTGCCTTGCCTCGACCGGTTGCGACCGTGCAGCCCGTTCGTGCCAACGAGTTGTTTGGCCTCCTCGCCGAGTACGAGATGCACTCCGCGTCCGCTGAAGCCCGTCGCCGTTACGCCCAGCTGGAGCTGTTTTGATCGCGCCTCCCCTCCCCCCCCGGGGGGCATCGTCCCTTCCGATCAGGTGGTTTTCCTTTTGCTCGGCGAACAATGGACTTTGTCGGCGCCCGGTTCCACACAACCGCGCAGCGGCGGTGGGCGTCCTCGCACCCGGGGCTTCTGTGATTCTGGCGCTCGACCTACTCGCAGGTCCGCCGAGCGCAACACGAACTCCTGCGCGCTTGGCGGGCCGTGACGGCCCCAAGCATAGTCAAGAAAGTCGTCGCGGGGCGCAGGCGTAAAGATTCCTTCGTGACGAAGCCCGCCCCGCGACAGTCATCGCTCCCGGTAGGGCAGTGGACCTATTGTTTCCGGCCCTGCGGATGTGGGGACCCCGGCAAACTCCTGCCGGCTTGGAAGCGAGAACCGCGAGCCTCCTTTGCGACCCCGAGCTTCACCTCCGGCGCTACTGGGACCTCGCCGCGATGGGGGCGGCGGCGGAGCGGGTTCAGGGGATCAAGAGGACCATCCCCGGACGGAGCTGGTCGGGATTCTTGAGTTTGGCGCGGTTGGCTGCGACGATCCTGTCCCATCGATTCGGTGACTGGTAGTATTTGAACGAAATCACCGAGAGATTCTCGCCCTCAGCGACGGTGTGCGTCCGCAGGCTCGCCGGCGCAGGAGTCGACGGGCCGGGGGCCGATTCCGCTCGTTCGGGCGCAGCCGGCGGCGTATCGGACTCCTCGATCGCAACCGGAGTCGGTGCGGGATTCGTCGGCATCGAATACGAAACCCCACTGCGGGCGGCGAGGGCCCGCCCGAGATTCTCGATGCGAATCTGGGCGGCGTAGAGCTCGTTTTGCATCGCGGCTTTGGCGGCGAGCGCGGCGGCTTCGGCCTGTTTGGCGGCGTCGCGTTCGGCCGCCGTGCGGGCGGTCTCGGCGAGGGCGGCGTCGCGGGTCTGTTCGGCCTCGTGCTGCTTCTCGGCGGCGGCGGCGGCGGCCTTGGCGGCCTCAAGCGCCTCCTGCTCCTTGATTGCATAGGCGCGCACCGTCATGTCGACGGTCATCTCGGCTTCTTTCTGGGCGCGGACGGCCTCGGCGGCCTCGACGGCGCTGGTCTCGGCGGCCGTGATCTTCGCCTGGGCTGATTGCTGTTCGGATACAAGTTTCTCCTTCTCGGCCAACAGGGCGGCGTTCTCGGCGCGCAGCTGGGCGAGTTGCTCGGCAAGGGCGTCACGTTGCTGTTGCACCGTGGCGAAATCGCGACGGAGCTGGGCGGTGGATTCGGTGTTCTGCGCGCGGCCGCTGGTCGCCAGCAACGGCAGTGCGAGGAGGGGCAGAAGGAGGCGCAACTTCATTCAGGGTGGGATGCTAGAGGGTCCGTCGGCGTTCGTCCATCCTGCGGTTGCACGGGTTTTGGGCGGGCCCGGCCGCTCACGAACCGATCCACCAAAGCCCAAACTTGATCCAGAGCGGGATCACGAGCAGGGAGACCGCGGTCGTGCTTACGACGACCTGCGCGGCGGTGAGCGGCTGGCCGCCGTAGTGTTTGGTGAGCACGATCGGGAATACCCCGGCGGGCATCGCGGCCTGCACGACGACGACGAGACGCAGCTCCGGTGAGAGCGGGAGCCATTTCGCGGCGGCCAAGAAGACCAGTGGCAGGGCGCCGAGCCGGAGCAGCACTGCGCTGGTGGCGACGCGCGGGGCGATGAGCGCACCGGGATTGCGCAGGTGTTCCTCAAGAAAAGCGCCAATGAGCAGCAGTCCCAGCGGGACAGCGCAGGCGCCGAGCGAGCTGATGGTGCGCTGGGCGGCGGAAGGGAGCTCGAGGTGGATGAGATTGAGCAGAATCGCGCCGAGGAGGGCGAAGACCGGCGGGTTGAGGACCTTGCGCCAATTGTCGCGGAATGTGCCGCCGGCGAGCAACAGGATGCCGACCGTCCATGCGGCGAGCTCGTTGCCGGTGGTGAACACGAAGAGCACACCGAGGACATCTTCGCCGTACAATGCGCCCACGAGTGCGATGGGTACGTAGCTGTAGTTGTAGAAGCCGGTTGCGAACGCAAAGGTGCGCAGGCCGGAGCCTCGCGCCAGGCCGATGGCGCGTCCGGTCCACCACGCGGCAAACCACCCGATCGTCATCGAAACGAAACCCAGCAGCGGTGGCCAGAGGAGGTTGCGCGGGTCGCGCAGTGCCGGGTTGCCGAGCACGGCGTTGAAGATCAGCGCCGGAAAGAAGAGGTTCACGCCGAGGCGCAGCAGGCTGGCGTCCGCTTCGGTGGTCAACCAGCCGATACGCCGCAACACCGCACCGAGGGCGATCAGGACGAAGATCGGTGCCAGGATCGCGAGCAGGTTGGAGATGTCGGTCACAGCCGGACAGATTTGGGGAGACCGCCTGCGGCAGGAAACACCGAAAACTGCGGGATCGGCGGAGACAGGGAGGCCGGCATCTGCAAGGACACCAGCCTCACGCCATCCGCGGAACACGGAAGCGCCTGCTCCATGCGAGATCGGTCTACTCCCGCCGCCTCTTTGGGGCGGACTTGGCGCTGGCGAACCGTTCTCGCATCCAGTCGGTGAGCAGCTGTTTCTCGAAATAACAGGTCTGGTCTCCCAGGGGCGGCGTGATCTGGTAGCGGAACGTGAGGTTCGTCAGTTTCTCGGAGCCTTCTTGCACGACCTGCCCGTCCGCATCGAGTAGCTGGTAGTCGAAGACGAGTCGGGGCGGATGCGTGTCCCGGATATAGCGTACACGGCCGTAGTCGGGTCCACGCCACGGCTCGATCACGCCGGCCAAGTCGATGTCGTGCATCGTGACGACCAGTGTTTGGCCGGAGGCGAGGTGCCGCTTGGCGAGCATCGCGAGGTGGCGGCCGAGTTCGCTGAAGATGATGTCGCCAGAGGCTCGGTCGGACGCGCCGTTGATCGAGATGTCGGTGAAGTCTTCGGGGTCGACGAACGTGAGCTTGGTCTTCGGTGTGTTGGCCGGCTCGGGTGCGGCGCCCATGCCGGGCGCAGCGATGGCCGAGAGAAAAAGGGCGACGAGCAGGAGGCGGAGGCGCGGTTTCATGGTCGGGGCGAGGAGGTCGGTTCCGGGCCCGGAGGCCGCGGGTGGGTGCCGCGGCGCGGTGATTTGATCGAATGGAGGGAGACCAAGTGATCGGGTTGGGGTTCCCGTTTCGGAAGCATTGCGTTCGGAAAGCGCGGTCGGGGGAACAAGGAGGGCCTCAAGGATGCTGTTACCCGTCAAGCCGGGTTCTGCGCGAGGTAGGCTTCCATGGCTTCGCGGGTGATGATGTGTTTGGCGGCACAGCGCGGGCAGCTCACCTGCGCGGTCGCGTCATCGCCGAAGATGTCGGCCGGGTTCTGCCGCGCCACGGGGGCGAGGACACGGAGGAGTTTCCGCTGGTTGCAACCGCAACGCCACGCATAGCGGCGCCGCTCGAGGAGCGCGAGGGTCTCGGTTCGGTCGAGCTCTCGGAGTTGATCGGCGGTGAGCGTCTCGAACCACGCGGTGTCGCAGTCGGGGTGGGAGCACACCATGACGAACTCCTCGGGTGCGAGAGCGAAGAAACGCGCGGGACGTTGCTCGCTCTGGAGGTAAAACGCCTCGGCGGCGCGAAACGCGTCGGCGCCGGCAAAGGGCACCGCGCTGCGGCGCGGTGGCTTGTTGTGCGCGACGACATCGGCATAGAGCTGGTTGCCGCCCATCTCGCGGACATTCTCGGCCAGAACCCGTCCGACGACGGCTTCTTCCTCCGAGTCGCCGGTGAGAAAGAGATTCACCATCGGCGCTTCGAAATGCAGCGTCCATGCGATCATCTCGTAGCGTGGGCGCGCCGTGCAGTGCAGCACGAAGGCGGCGAGCGCATCCTTGAAGAGCGAGACGTGGGCCGGATCGGGTTTGAGGTGGTGCGCCGCAAGGTGGAGGAAGTAATCGACATAGAGGTCCGAAACCGTGGCGCGGATGACAACGGCGTTGCGCGACCGAACGAAGTGGCTGCGAATCTCAATGCCCTCCTCGGGCGTTGGCTGGGGCGCGGGAGGAGGTGAAGGCGCGGCATCGCTGGACATGGCGGAGAAGGAAGTTGGGTGACTGCGGTTGCCGGCGGTCGGTCCGGCGGGTCGGCAGAACGAGGCCGAACAGGGCACAGGGGCTGAACCGTGGGCGGCGGCGTAGCCGTCGGCACCCTAGAGCTCCAAGTCCGTTCGTCGACCCCAATTCCACGATCGGCGTGTTGGCTCGAGTCCGTGGAGCGACGGGGCGTCACTTCGAGACTTGGACGATCGAGTAGCACACCGGCGGGAGGGTGACGGCCCAGGTCTGACCGGAGCGAGCGAAGACGGCGGGTTCGCCGAGGAGCGGTGTCAATCCTAGCGGGGCGAAGGCGTCGGGCAGGGGGGCCGTGGCGGTGCGGTCGGTCGGGTTCAACGCGACAAGGATGGTTTCGCCGCGCGAGGCTCGGCGGAAGATGAGGGGCCACTCGTTCTCCTCCGCGAAGAGGACCTCGAACTCGCCGCTGGCCTGCAGCGCGGGGTGGGCTTTGCGCAGCGCGATGAGCGCCTGGACGGTGCGCAGGAGCGACTGCGGATCGTCGAGCTGGGCGGCGACCGTCGGGCGGTCGGGGGCGGGGTCGACGGGAAGGTAGAGCTGCGCGGCGGGCGCGGTGGAGAAACCGGAGTTGGCGGACGCGTTCCACTGCATGGGCGTGCGGCAACCGGTGCGACCGTAACCGCCTTCTTTGGACGAAAGCCCGTCGAGGGCCCGCAGGCCGATCTCGTCGCCGTAGTAGAGGAAGGGCACCCCGGGCATGGTGAGCAGGAAGGCGAGGGCGACGGCGGAATCGCGCGCGTCGCGACCGTTGCCGAGGCGCGGCACGGTGTCGTGGTTGCCGCTGGGGATCGCGATGAAACCGGACCCGCGGGTGGCGGCGTAGAGTGGCGTGAACTCGTCGAGGAAGGTGCGGATGCTGGTCTTGCCGGAGCGGTCGAAGATCGGCGGAGTGGCGCCGTCGGGCCGGAAGAGCGCCTTGTAGCCGGGTTTTGCGAACGGCAGGAGGAAATCCATGTGGAAGCCGTTCGGGATGGCGACCTGCGGCTGGGCCCACTCGGAGACCATCGCGCGGTCGGGGTACTCGCGGTCCATCCAGGCGCGGAAGTCGGCCCAGAGGGCGGCGGTGGCGGTGCCGTCGGGGTCGTTCTTCACGAGCGAGCCGGCCATGTCGACGCGGAAGCCGGCGGCGCCGAGGTCGAACCAGAAGGCCATGATCTTCTTGAGCTCGGCGCGCACGGCGAGCGGGCCGGGCGCGTCGACAGGCTGCTGCCAGGGCGCCTTCGGGTCGGGCTTGGCGTAACCGTAATTCAGCGCCGGCTGGAAGTGGAAGAAGTTGGGCACGAAGTTGGCGTCGCGTTCGGCGCCGCCCACGACGACCTGCTGGCCGGGGGCGAACCAGGTCCACACGCTGTCGGTCCAGATGTACCAGTCGGAGTACGCGTTGCGCTCGTGGCGCTGGGACTCCTTGAACCACGGGTGCTGGTTCGAGGTGTGGCCGGCGACGAGGTCGAGCATCACGCGGATGCCGAGCTTCTTCGCCTCGGTGAAGAGGGCGCGGAGGTCGTCGTTGGTACCGTAGCGCGGCGCGACCTGGTAGAAGTCGGAGATGTCGTAGCCGGCATCTCCGAAGGGGGAGACGAAGCAGGGGTTCAGCCAGACGGCGTTGATGCCGAGGTCGCGCAGATAAGGCAGCTTCTCGATGATGCCGCGCAGGTCGCCGATGCCGTCGCCGTCGGAGTCGCAGAAGGTCTGCGGGTAAATCTGGTAAAAGACCGCGTCCTCGAGCCAGGCGGGCGGCGGCTGGGCGGCGTGCGGGGTGAGAGCGGTGGTGGTGGCCATGGCAAGGGCGAGGAGGAGTCGGGGCATGGGGGAAACTGGAAACCGGAGCACGGGCAGACGGAAATGTGGAGACGGGGAGGCGGCAAGGAATTGCCGGCTACCGGCTACTGGCCACCGGTCACTGACTACCGTCCACCGGTTACTGGCTACCGGCCGACGGGCGCCATTCGAGGCGGAGGTAGACGGGGCCGGCTTCGGCGAGCTGGAAACCGAGGCGTTCGTAGAGGGCGCGCGCGGGATTGAAGCTCTCGACATGGATCGAGACGAAGCGGCCCGAGCGGGCTCCTTCGGCCAGCACTCGTTGCAGGACGGCCGTGCCGATCCCGCGGCCGCGGGCGGCGGGCAGGAACGCGATATCCATGATCCGGATCTCGCCGGCGCGCGGGTGAAGGTAGAGCCGGCCGACCTCCGCTCCGTCGGCCACGATCACGAGCCGCGAGGCGCCGGGATAATTGGCCGTGTAGGCGGCATCCTGCGCGGCGAATTGGTGAGCGACGAAGGCGCGTTTCTGCTCGGGCGTCCAAGGGACGTTGGCGAGTTCCTCCTCGCGGGTGGAGGCGTACACCGCCGCCAGGAAATCTCGGTCGCGGTCCGCGACCGGCCGCAGCGAAACGAGGATGCCCGCTAGGTCGAACTGGGAGCCGGCGAGCATGGGTGCGTGGGCGAGGGCGTTCTCGGTTTGAGAGTATGTTTCGGAGACGCGGGCAAACACGCTGACCAACGATCTCACCAGTGAGGCGGGCCGCTGCTCGTCGTTTCGCCGTTCGCGCTCGGACCGGTCCGGACGCAAGGTCCGACCCTTCGGTCGGATGGCCCGGCTCAGGTCCGCGGCGGGAAAACGCCCTGCAACGCGATGCAGAAGTAGAACGTGAGGTACGGCTGCATGTTGTTGTGCGGCTGATCGCCGCCGGCGGGGGCGAGCGCGTTGGGGCTCATGGCGACCAAATTGGTTGCGGGCCCAAACGACTGGCCGCCACCGATGATCGTGGCTGGCAGCGAGCTCACTGGGGTCTGGTCGGTGCTGTCTCCCGCGGAGGCCGACAGCGAATGGCTGTGCGACGGGATCTCCGATTCGAGCAGGGAGACCGTTTCGGAACCGCCCTGCTCGCCGAGGTCGTGCAAGGAGAGCCCGGGGCCTTGGGCGGGGTGCATGGGGGCGCGGCCTTGGAGGTCGGGCAGGGCGAAGTTTGACTTGCCGTTGCCGCCGTAGGTGGTGCCCAGCAGGGAGAAGAGGGCGGTGTTCTGGGAGAGCGGGAGCAGTTGCCCATCGCACCACGCCCATCCTTTCGGGGCGAAGTTGAACGGGAAAATGCGAATCTCGGCGACGAAGGGATCGGCCATGGCGGGGGTCAGGTTGGGCTCGGGAAGATCCCGTACAGGCTGATGATGAAATTCACGCAGAGGTACGGCTGGAAGTTCGTGTGCGGCTGGCTGCCGCCGACCGGGCTCACCGCTGCCGGGGACATGTTGGTTAGCGGAGCGTCGGTGCCGTACGCGGTGACGGTTGCCGCGGGGGTGGGGGCGAGCACCTTGCCCGCCGGGACCGTCGAGGAGGCCTGATTGTTCGTTGCCAGCAGCGGGTGGCTGTGGGCGGGGATCTGGCTCACCGTCAACGTGATCTCCTCGGCGCCGCCGGTCTCGGCCAAGATGAAGCCGTTGCCCTGATGGATGGGCAGGCGCCCGCGCAGGTCGGGCAGGGCGAAGGTTGACTGCCCATCGCCGCCGTAGGTCGTGCCGATCAACTGGAAGAGCGTCTCTTGCTCCGAGATGGGCAGCAGTTGTCCTTCGCAAAACATCCAGCCGGCCGGGGCGAAATTGCCCGCAAAGATCCGAATTTCACCGACGTAGGGTTGGGCCATGGGGAAATACCTCCGTTCAGGTGGGGCTCGGGAAGATGCCCTGCAACGCGATGCAGAAGTTGATCGTCAGGAAGGGCTGCATGTTCAGATGCGCTTGGCTGCCGCCGACGTTCGTCACAGACGCTGGGTTCATCGCCGCGAGATTGGTGCCGGTCCCGTAGATCGCCACGCCTTGGGACTGGGCGAGCACGGTGGTGTTGCTGGGGGCGGCGGTGTTTGCGCTACTACTGCTGGCACTTAGCACATGGGTGTGAGTCGGAACCTCCGAAACGCTCAGCGTGTGCGCCTGTTCGCCGCCGCGCTCGCCGAGGGTGTGGCCGCTGCCAACGTGAATCGGAGTGCGGCCGCGCAGATCGGGCAGCCCGAAGTTGACCCGACCGTCGCCGCCAAAGGTCGTGCCGAGTAGGGAGAAGAGGGCCTGGTTCTGGTTGATCGGCAGCAACTGGCCATTGCACAACGCCCAGCCTTTCGGGGGGAACACGAACGACATCAGGCGGATCTCGGAAAGGTAGGGTTCGGCCATGGGGGAGCGGGTTAGGCGAAATTGAAGATGACCTCGAGCTGGAGACCTTGCGCATCGCGGCCGATCGGAACCAGGAACAGCTCGTGGGTGCCGAGTGTGGGGTGGGTGAAGGCATGGATGCCTTGGGCGAGGCGCTCGCTCGCTGGAGCATGGAAGACCAGCGAGAACGATTGCCGGCCACCGGCTTCCGGCGGTGTATGCCAACCGTGGCCCTGCACTTTGGCCAGCCGTACGCCAATCTCGTTTCCCGTATTGGTGCGGAGCGCGAAGCCCTCGCCGACGAGGGGGGCGAACGAGGCGACGGTAAGCTGGGTGATCTCGAGCGGCATCGACAGAAGGTGGACCCGGGCTCGGGGGGACAAGAACGCCAGTCTCGCCGCGGGCCGCTGCATCCAAGGGCCTGTGCTCCCCGGGTCAAGGCCAACCTCGGTCCGGTTGGCCTCCGCTCGTCGCCGCCGGTGCCTCGCGGTGGCCCCGCCGCAGTTCGGGCTGGCTCTCCGTCGTTCAAGCACCTCTAGTGGGGCGCCGCCGCCGTCGTCGCGAGAACTTGTTGCGCTCGGCTCCGTCGCATCCTTTCGCCCACCGATCTTTCCTCCCATGTATCCTATTCTCACCGTCATCCGGCGTCGCCGCGGCGCCCGCTCCCTGTCGGCCGGCCGCGCCTTGGGCTTGCTTGGGGCGTTGCTGGGTGCCGCCGCCTTCGGGGCGCCGGACGTCACGGTCACCAAGACGACGGACCAGCCGGGCGTGCGTCGCCAGGAAGGGGACACGATTACCTACACGATCACCATCGCCAACGGCAGCGCCAGCGGGGTGACCGACGCCACGGGCGTGGTGCTGACCGACGCGACCCCGTTGAACACCACGCTGGTCGCCGGCTCCCTCACCGCGACCCCGGTGGCCGTGGCCGACTCCTATCCCAACAACGTGCCGGCGAACATGGGCGTCGACTCTTCGGCCGTCTCGTTCAGCGTCGTGGCCAACGATTTCACGGGCTACAAAGACGGTCTCGCGGTGGCTGCCGCCGATCTCACGATCTCCGCCTACGACGCCGTTTCGGCCCAAGGCGGCACCGTCAGCATGACCCCGAGCGGAGCGGGCGTGGGACAGTTCACCTATACGGCGCCGGCCGGCTTCGTCGGCCCCGACACCTTCACCTACACGGTGAGCAATGGTGTGGGCACCTCGACCAGCACGGTCGTGCTGAACGTCGTCGGCCCGGTGGTCTGGTTCGCGAATGCTGCGGCTCCGGCCGGCGGCAATGGCACGCTGTCCAAACCGTTCACTACCCTGGCAGCCGCCAACACCGCGGCCAGCTTCTCGACCGATTGCATCTTCCTCTACAGCGGCAACTACACCGGCGGGGTGACGCTCGCGAACGGCGTGCGCGTCTACGGGGCCGGCGCCAACGAGGCGTTCGGCACGCTGATCGGTGCCGCGTACACTGCGGACGTGCCCGCGCGGCCCGCGACCGCGGGTACCGATCCGGTCATCGGGACCAGCGGCATCACGATCGCCCACACCGCGAGCAACACCATCCGGGGCGTGACCATCAGCCCCACCACCGGTCCGGCTATCGGCATGGCGGTTGGGGCGACCGGCTTTGGCACCCTGACCGTCGCCGACGTGACGATCCAGGGCACGGGACCGGCGCTGAGCCTGAGCAGCGGCACCCTCGCCGCCACCTTCGACTCGGTCGGCTGCACGAGCAGCCCGGCGGTGAGCCTCACGAGCATCGCGGGTAACGTGACGATCAATGCCGGCTCGATCACCAGCGCCGCGGGCGACGATTTCGTGGTCGATGGCGGCACCGCCACCATCAGCTATGCGGGCACGATCACGAACACCGCGGGCCGCTCGGTTTACGTGCGCAACCGCACTGGCGGCTCGGTCACGTTCAGCGGGGCGATCAGTGGCTCGGGCAACGGCACCGGAATCGAGCTCTCCTCGAACACCGGTTCGACCGTCACCTTTTCCGGCGGCCTTGCCCTCAACACGGGCACCAGCGCCGCCTTCACCGCTACCGGCGGCGGCACGGTCAACGTGACCCTGAAGAATCCGAGCATCGTCAACACGCTCACGACCACCACCGGCACGGCGCTTAACATCGCCAACACGACGATCGGCGCGAGCGGAGTGACCTTCCGCAGCATTTCCGCCACTGGCGCCGCCAGCGGCATCGTGCTCAACAACACCGGCAGCAGCGGCGGCCTGACCGTGACGGGCGACGCCGGTAGCGCCAACAACGGCACGGGTGGTACGATCCAGAACACCTCGGGCGCCGGCGTCGCGCTCACGAGCACCCAGAACGTGTCGTTCGACCAGCTGAACATCTCGGGCACGGGCGACAGCGGCATCAACGGCACCGGGGTCACCAATTTCACCTATACCAACGGCACCATCGCCAACGCGGGCAACGCCGGCGAGGAGTCTGCCATCGCCTTCAACGGCTCCGGCACAAACACGGGCACCAACCTCTCCGGCACGCTCACCGTGACCGGCAGCACCTTCACTGCACCGTTCTATAGCGGCATCGACGTGCAGGCCAATGCCGGCACGGTGGCCAACGCCACGATCTCGGGGAACATGTTCACGAACAGCTTCAGCGTGAATGGGCGAGGCGCTTTTGGCGTGAACATCGTCGGGATCGGAATTGCCACCACCGCCTTCACGCTCACGAAAGCGACGATCGAAAACAACACCGTGACCGACACCGGTTGTGGTATCCAGGTCAACTGCAGCGGGATCGGCGCTGTCGCCGGGAGCGGCTCTGTTGCCGGTGCGAGTTCCACCGATCTCGTCGCGATCAAAGGCAATGCCATCTCCGTGGCGCCCACCGGCTCCCAGGCGATCAGTGTGATCAGCTCCGGGGCGAACTCTGCCGCCCGCGCCAAGGCCAATTTCCTGATCCAGGGCAACGGTACGGCGTTGAAGCCGCTCACCGGCAGCAACCTCGGCACGGTGATCCTGATCGGCAACAACGGCTACGCGGACATGACCGGCACCGTCGACAACAACGTCATCGATGCCAACCACACGGTTGGCGGCGGTGGCGGCAATGGCATCGGCGCTGGCAACGGCGTGGCGGGCGGAGCCCCCAACACGTGCGATCCCCAGCTGACCCTCACGGTCACCAACAACGCGATCGGGGACATCGACGGCAATGGAAGGGCCACCGACGGCAACGGTATCCTGCTCGTCGGCCGCGGCACGAGTGGCACGGCGAGGTTCAAGGTCCAGGACAACAACGTCGCCGCGCCGTTGTCCGGTGCACGTCCGGGTATCCGGATCGATGCCGGCAATAGCAGCTCCGGCGACGACGCGGTTCACCTCAACATCTCCGGCAATACCAGTGCCGGCAGCGGTGGCGTGCAGGGAATCGGTCTGCGCAAGCAGGGCACGGTCACCATCACCAACGATTTCGCGATCGTGGGAATGGCAGCGACCTCCTCGCCCGGCGTGGAAACTTACGTGGCGGGGCTCAACTCAGCGGCTAACGGCGTGCTCCTGATCAGCGCGACCTCGGGCTTCTCGAACGCCCCGGCGTGGCTGCTCTACGCCCCCGGCGGCATCGCCGCCGCGCGCGAGATTTCGGCCGCTCCGATCCCGGTTTCCGAGGCCATCGTGCCGGCGGCGCCAATCGCTCCCGCAGCGTCGGAAGCCGTGGCTGCGACCTCGTCCGCCGCGGAGCCGGCCGTCCTCCCCGCCGCTGACGCCCACGCGCTCACCCAGTCGCTGCTCGACTCCGCCGTCGCCCGCGCCCTCGCGCGCTGGGAGGCCGCAGGGTTGACCGCCGAGCAGGTCGCGCGGTTGCGCCGGCTCCGTTTCGAGGTCGCCGCGCTGACCGACCTCCACCTGGGCGAATCCTTCGGGGATCTCATCCGCCTCAGCCCCGATGCCGGCGGCCACGGTTGGTTCCTTGATACCGACTCTGCCAGCGACGCTCTCTTCGGCACCGCGCTCTCTGCGACCCGCCATCAGACCGAGCCGCTCCGCGCCCCGGCCGGCCGTATCGACCTTTTGACGGCGGTCCTGCACGAGATGGGCCACGCGCTCGGCCTCGAGGACTCCTACGCACCGGCGGATCGCGAAGGGCTCATGTACGGCTGGCTCCCGCAGGGCGAACGCCGCCTGCCCGCGGTCGGAGAAGCCGCCCGGGCCTCCGCTCCCGCCCTTGCCGTGGCGCATTACCTCACGGCTCCGGTGACCATCGGCACCTTGGCCAAGGGCCAGTCGGTCGTCGTGACATTCAAGGTCAAGATCACCGCGAAGGCGGACATCGAAAACATCGCGACCGTCTCCGGCTCCAATTTCACCTCCAAGACAGCGACCGCCACGACCCAGGTCCAGCAGCCGCCGTCAGTGACCGGTTTCTCCAAGACGGTCGACGAGGACACCGTGCTCCCCTTCGCCGCGGGCGACTTCATCGCCGGCTTTTCGGATCCGAATGGCGACGGGCTCGGCAGCGTGACGATCGTCACGACCCCGGCGCACGGCACGCTCAAGTCGGGCGCCACCGCTCTCGCCGCCGGAGCCTCCGTGCCCGCTGCCTCGCTGGTCGGCCTCACCTACACTCCGGACGCCAACTACATCGGGAGCGACAGTTTCACGTGGCGTGGGACCGACAACTGGACCACGCCGCTTGCCTCCGTTGCGGCCGCGACGGTCGACATCACGGTGTCGCCCGTGGCCGAGACGCCGAGCGTCTCCCCGACCGCGACGCTGGAGGACACGCAGTCCTCCACCGGCCTCGTGTTGGACCGGTCCGCCCTGGACGGCGCCGAGGTCACCCATTTTAAGATCACCGCGATCTTCGGTGGCACGCTGTTCAAGAACGACGGGACCACGGCGATCACCGACGGTGCGTTCATCACCTATGCCGAGGGCCAGGCCGGCCTGAAGTTCACCCCGGCCGCCAACGACAACACCGACGCCGGCGGCATCTTCTCCTTCGATGTCGAGGCCGGCACCGACGGGGTGGGCGGAGGTCTCAGCACCACCCCCGCCACGGCGAGCATCACGGTCACGGCCGTGAACGACGCCCCGGCCATCACCTCGAGCAACGGCGCTGCGACCGAGGATGTCGCGAGCAGCCTGACCAGCTTCAGCTTCTCCGATATCGACGCGGTCGCGGCTACCGATCCGATGGCGGTCACCCTCTCCGTGCCGTCCGGCACCTTGACGGCGGCAACCGGCGGCGGAGTGAAGGTCGTCGACGGCAGCGGCACGGACACGCTCGACCTGGTCGGCACGCTCGCCGCCCTGAATACCTATATCTCCGGCGGCAACATCCAGTTCACCACCGCGCTCAACGCCGACCAGAACGTCACCGCGACCGTGACGATCGACGACGGCGGCGCCTCCGGGCTCGAACCGGCCAGCGGCGGCACGGGCACGGCCACCAGCGAGGCGGCCTCCGGGACCTTCACCATCGTGGTCACTCCGGTGAACGATAGCCCGACCACGAACGCCGCCCACGGCTACATCAACCTCGGGGCCTCCGCGCCCTTCGGCACCTTGGTGACGATCACGAACACCCTGTTGCACGAAGGCGATCCGGACGACAGCGGCACTGGCATCACCTACACGGTCACGACTGCGCCTGCGAAGGGCACGCTGTTCCGCGACGCCAACGGCAACGATGGCGTCGATGCCGGCGAGGCGCTTGGCGCCGCGTCCACGTTCACGCAGACCGACATCGATAATTCGCGGCTCAAGTACCAGCATGGTTCGGTCACCGGTGGCACCGACAGCTTCGTCTTCTCCGTCGCCGATGGCGGCGAGAACGGCGCGACCCCGCTGACCGGCCTTACCTTCACCTTGACGACCTCCAACCCGCCGGTCGTCACCACCAGCGGTGGCACCACGGCCTTCATCGAGGCCAACAACGCCGTCTCGATCCCGGTTGCGATCGACCCCGCGGTGACGGTCACGGACTCCGACTCGACGACTTTGGCCGAAGCCACGGTGAGAATCACCGGCAATTTCCAGAGCGGGCAGGACCTGCTGGCTTTCGCCAACGACGGCTCCACGATGGGCAACATCGCCGGCAGCTCCATCGCCGGCACGGATACCCTGACGCTGACCTCCGCAGGTGCCACGGCCACCCTGGCGCAGTGGCAGGCCGCCCTGCGCGCCGTCACCTACTCCAACTCCTCCGAGGCGCCGGACACCTCGGCCCGCACGGTCAGCTTCGTGGCCAACGACGGCTTCTCCGTCAGTGCTGTTGGGACCAAGACCGTCTCGGTGGCGGAGACCAACGACAGCCCCACCGACGTCGGCCTCTCGCCCGCCACGGTCAAACAAAGTGCGGGAGTAGGCGCCGTTGTCGGTACGCTCTCCGCGGCCGATGCCGATGACGCGGCGTTCACCTTCACGCTGGTTGCCGGCGCGGGTGCTGCCGACAACGCGTCGTTCAACATCTCGGGCGCGACCTTGCGCGCCAATGATGCCCGCTCGCTCTCTGCGGGTTCGCATTCGGTCCGTGTCCAGGCCATGGATCCCGCCGGCGGCATCTTCGCCAAGGCTTTGACCATCACGGTCACCGACGATGTGGCGCCCGCGGCTCCGGTGCTGGCCCTTCCGGCCAACGGCTCGGCGACCAACGACTCCACGCCGACGCTCTCCGGCACCGCCGAAGCGGCCAGCACCGTGACCGTCACCCTCGACGGCGCCCTGGCTGGCACCGCCACCGCGGATGGCGGGGGCGCGTGGACCTTCACGCCCGCCGTGCTCACGGACGGTTCCCATACCGCGCGTGCCACGGCCACCGATGCGGCCGGTAACGTCAGCCCGAATTCGAACACCAACACGTTCACCGTCGACACCGCCGCCCCGGCGGCGCCGGCGGTCACGGCTCCGGCCAACGGCTCGGCGACCAACGACTCCACGCCGACCGTCTCCGGCACTGCCGAGGCGGCCAGCACGGTGAAGGTCACAGTGGATGGCGCCGTCGCGGCGACCGTTACCGCCAACGCCTTGGGCGCGTGGACCTACACGCCCGCCGTCGCGCTCGCGGACGGTTCCCACTCGGCCAGCGCGACCGCTACCGATGCAGCCGGCAATGTGAGCCCCGCTTCCGCCACTGTTTCCTTCTCGGTCGACACCGTCGCTCCGGCCGCTCCGGCCTTGGTGGCACCGGCCAACGGCTCTGCCGGCAACGACTCCACGCCGACGCTCTCCGGCACGGCCGAATCGGCCAGCACGGTGAACGTCACGGTGGATGGCGCTGTCGTGGCGACCGTCACCGCCGACGCCTCGGGCGCGTGGACCTACACGCCCGCCGGCGCGCTCGCGGACGGTTCTCACTCGGCCAGCGCGACCGCCACCGATGCGGCCGGCAACACCGGCGTCGCCTCGACCACGAACACCTTCACGGTCGACACCACGCCGCCCGCGGCGCCGGTGCTCACGACTCCGGCCAACGGCACGACGACCCTCGATGCCACGCCGACCGTCACCGGCACCGCCGAGGCCGACAGCACCCTGAACCTCTTCCTCGACGGCGCCGCCGCGGGCACGGTCACGACCGCCGCCTCCGGCAACTGGACCTTCACGCCGGCCGCGGACTGGGCCGATGGCACGCACACGCTGCGGGCGCAGGCGACCGACGCCGTCGGCAACGTGAGCGTCGATTCGAACACCAACACCTTTATCATCCGCGCCCGGCCGTTCGTGACCTCGGTGGCACGCATGGATCCCGGCCCGCTCACTCCGGCCGCCACAGCGCGTTGGCGTGTCACGTTCAGCGAAGCTGTCACCGGCGTGGATGCCGCGGACTTCGACCTGATTTCGGTCGATGGCGCCGCGACGGGCGCGATCACCTCCGTGACCACCGGCGCTTCGGCGGCGGAGTATGTTGTCACGGTCGGCACCTTCGCCGGTGTCGGCACCCTGCGGCTCGACATGAAGGCGACCGGCACGGGCATCGTCGATCTCGACGGCAACGGCCTCACCGGCGGCTTCACCTCCGGCCAGACCTACACGCCGATCCGCGGCTCGGTGCCGGTGGCGTGGGGCTACAACCAATTCGGTCAGCTCGGCGACGGTTCGACGATTGATCGGGCGATCCCCGGTTTTGTCCCCAGCACCGGTGCCTTGGCCGGCAAGACGGTCGTGGCGGTGGCGGCGGGGGGGACGCATTCGCTCGCGCTGTGCAGCGACGGCACGGTTGCGGCTTGGGGCTGGAACGTGGAAGGGCAATTGGGCGACGGCTCGACCACCGCTAGCCTCGTGCCGGTCGCGGTGACGGCTGGCGCGGGAACCGTGCTGGGGGACCATGGGCCGGTGGTGGCGATCTCCGCCGGCAGCTCCCATTCGCTGGCCTTGTGCAGCGACGGCACGGTGGCGGCTTGGGGTTCGAACGGTTTCGGTGAGCTCGGCGATAACACGACGACCGCTCGCACGGTTCCGGTTCAGCTCGGAGCCGGAGGCGCTTTGGTCGGCAAGACCGCGGTCGCGATTACAGCCGGCGGCTCCCATTCGGTGGTGTTGTGCAGCGACGGCACGGTGGCGGCCTGCGGTTTCAACTGGGCTGGAGCACTTGGCGATGGCACCACGACCAATCGCTCGGTTCCGGTGGCGGTGACCGGTGGCGCATTGGCCGGCAAGACCGCGGTCGCGATTACAGCCGGCGACTCCCATTCGGTGGCCTTGTGCAGCGACGGCACGGTGGCGGCTTGGGGCTCCAATTTCGTTGGCGAGCTCGGCGACGGCACCACGACCAATCGCTTGGTCCCGGTTGCGGTGACCGGCGGCGTGTTGGCGGGCAAGGTCCCGGTGGCGGTCTCGGCTGGTGGTCACAGCTCAGCGGTTTTGTGCAGCGATGGCGCGGTGGCGGCCTGGGGCAACAATTTTACCGGCTCACTTGGTGATGGAACGACGACCAGTCGTAACGTGCCGGTCGCTGTGCTGGCCGGCGGCGCGAGTTCGCTTGCGGGGCAGACAGTGTCCGCGATCATGTTGGGTGCCGCCCATGCGGTGGTGCTTTGCGGCGATGGCGCTGTCTCGGCGTGGGGGGTGAACAACCACGGCCAACTCGGCAATGGCACGGTCGGTGGCCCCGGCCCCGTGCCGGCGGAGGTCGACGCGACCGCGGGCATCAGCGCGCTCGCTGGTCGGGACGGCTATGTTGTAAACGCTGGGGCCGTGGCGGCGCACACCCTTGTCCTCGCCTCCCCGGCCGCCGTCACGACCGTGACGCCGCCGGCCGCGGGCACGTATCGGGTGGGCGACACGTTGCGCTTCGACCTCGCCTACGGTTCGCCGGTGGCGGTCACGGGCAGCCCGCGCTTGGCGCTGCGGCTCGGCAGCACGACGCGCCATGCGACCTACGTCCCGGCGAGCAGCACGAGCACGAACTTGGTCTTCACCTACACGGTCGTCGCCGGCGATGTGGACAGCGACGGCATCGAGGTGCTCGGCGGCGCGATCGACCTCAACGGCGGCTCCCTGCGCGACCCGGGCAACTGGCCCGCGGACCCGAGCTTCGTCACCCCGAACACCACCGGCGTGATCGTCGACCCGCGCTCCACCATCACCAGCGCGGCGAGTGCGACCGGTTACTACAACACGGCGCTCACCTACCAGATCACCGCGACGAACAACCCGACGTCGTTCACCGCGACCGGTCTGCCGGCGGGCCTGAGCCTCGACACCACCACCGGCCGGATCAGCGGCGCGCCGCAGGCCGTGGGCACCTTCCCGGTCACGCTCGTGGCGACCAACGCCTTTGGCAGCGGCCCGAGCTTCACGCTCACCCTCACGATCCAGCGGGCCGGTGTGGCATTCGTGCTCTATGACCTGAAGGCCAGCTACGACGGCACGCCGCACCCGGCGGGCGCGGCGACCAATCCGCCCGGCCTGCCCGTGCAGCTCTTCTACGACACGCACACGACGGCGCCGAGCGCGGTGGGCACCTACGCGGTGCTCGCGGTGGTCGACACGCCGCTGTACTCGGGCCAGACCACCGGCACGCTCACGATCGAGCGCGGCCCGCAGACGATCGGTTTCGCGCAACCCGCCGACACCATCTACGGTTCCGGCCCCGTGACGCTCGCCGCCTCGGCCAGCTCCGGTCTGCCGGTCAGCCTCAGCGTCGACAGCGGCCCGGCGACCCTCTCGGGCAACACGCTCACCCTCACCGGTGTGGGCACGGTGCGCGTGACGGCCACGCAGGCCGGTGACGGCAACTACCTGCCCGCCGCCTCCGTCACCCGCGAGTTCACCGTCGGCAAGGGCGCGGCCACCGTCGCGCTCTCTGGCCTGACGGCGACCTACGACGGCCAGCCGCACGCCGCGACCGCGACGACCACCCCGGCCGGCCTGACGGTGACGACGACCTACAACGGCAACGCGACCGCGCCGACCGCCGCGGGTACCTACAACGTGGTGACCACCGTGCAGGCCGCGCTCTACACCGGCAGCGCCACCGGCACGCTGA
>JAEXPQ010000145.1 GCA_023446735.1 Verrucomicrobiota bacterium | reverse complement strand
AGTAGAGCCACATCACGGTCCAGCGCGGATAGGGGCCGACGTCGGGCCGGCCGCCGGTGGCGAACATCGCCTTCTCCCACCAGCCGGCGTCGCCGATGTCCTTGGCCTTGCCGGCCCAGGTCGTCGCAAGGGCGGCGAGTTCGGATTCGGGGACGACTTTGGCGATGTCGTAGTTCGGCACCGCGCGGGCGGCGCGCAGGAAGGCGAGGTTGTGGTTGATCGAGAGACGGGCGGGAGCGGCGTCGCCGAGCCAGCAACTCTTCGTCCAGCGCGAGCCGGCGGTGTGGGTGAATGTCGGCTTGGTGTAGAACTTCTGGGGGGCGGCCGCACCCTTGAAGAGATCGAGGGCGTAGCGGAGGTCCTGGAGGCTCTCGGTGTTGGCGTTCTCGCCGATCACGCGGACCTGCACCTTGTTCAGCGCGGGCCAGAAGGTGGCGACGAAGACGGGGCGGAATGACTTATGGGCGGCCGTGGGCGCGGGGAGCCACGAGAGCGAGGCGAGGTGGTTGTTCCTGCTGTGCGCGATGGCGGTGCTGCCGTTCACGCCGCGGGCGGAGAGGGTGATTGTGTGGGTGGCGGCATCGATGGCGCCGATGGTCATGAACTCGATGGAGCCGTAGTTGCCCTCGACCTCGATGGTGTCGCCGACGGCAAAACCGGCGACATCGCCGACCTTGAGCTGGGTGGCGGCGGCGGTGAGGTCGGCCGTGAGTTTGGTCAGCAGGGTACGGCGGAATCCCAAGTCGTAGGCCCGGATGGCGGAGTGGTCGGCGAGGATGATGCTGGTGGCGATGGGGCCACGCAGCCAGTAGGTGAAACGGCCGTCCTGCAGCATCTGGCGGGCGGAGGCGGACTGCACGGGGTTGGCGCCGTTGGTCAGGTCGATGCGGGCGTCGAAATCGAAGCGCGCGTCGAGCATCTCGGCGGCGGAGAGCGGCGTGTCGTTGCCGCCGGTCGCCTGGTTGCGGAACGAGACGGTGGCGGTGCCGCGGGCGGGCAGCGACGGCAGGATGAAGCTTAGGATCGCGTGGCGCACGCTGCCGTCGGGGTGGCGCTGCTTGACGTCGGCCTGGGTCGGCACGGGCACGCCGTCGACGAGCACCTCGGGAAAAGCGGCGATCTCGCCCGGCAGGAAGGGGCGCCCGATTTGTACCGGATGGTTCGTGACGGCGACGCCGTCGTCCTCGCGGAGGGTGACCGTGTTGGCGGGGCCGGGGGCGACGGTGACGGTGACCGCGGCGGTGGTGCTGCCGTCGGCGCTGGTTGCGGTGAGGGTGTAGGTGGTCGTGGACGTCGGGCCGACGGGGCAACTGGTGCCGGGAAGCGGGCCCGGGGCCGGATCGACGCGGACGCTCGTCGCGCCGGTGACGGACCAGCGGAGAATGCTGTTCTGGCCGACGGTGATGTTCGCAGGCGCGGCGGTGAAGCTGGTGATGACCGGGCCGGGCGGTGTGACGGTGAGCTGCGCCTCTGCCGAGGTGGTGGAGCCGGCGGGGTTGGTGACCACGACGGCGTAGTGCGTTCCGTTGTCGGCGAGCGTGGTGGCCGGAGTCGTGTAGGTTGCCGCGTTGGCGTCGGCAAGCGGAGTGTTGTCCCGTAGCCATTGGTAGGAGAGCGGGGCCGGACCGGTGGCGCCGACCGCGAAGGTCGCGGTCGTTCCGGCGGACACGGTGGCGGGGACGGGCGGGGTGACGATGGTCGGGCGGAGCTCGGCGCCGTCGTCGAGACCGTCATGGTCGGTGTCGATGTCCAGCGGGTCGGTGCCGAAGGCGATCTCGACGGTGCTGCCCACACCGTCGCCATCGAAGTCGGCGACGGCGGGGTCGGCGGCGGTCTGGTCGATGGAACGCAGGCGGGCGAACCAACGTTCGCCGACCGTGGGCGTGGTGACGCTCTGTGGCGCGCCGGTGCCGGTGACGATGGGCGGAAGGTACGTCCACGTTTGGAGGTCCGCGGAGGACTGGAGAAAGTAGGTGCGGTCGCCCCGCGCCCACCAGGAGGCGGTGGCGGCGGCCGTCGCCGTGTCATGCGTGACGTGTAGGCCTTCGTTGGGGTCGGAACTGGTCTGGCCGAGGAGGGGAAGGCCCGCCCACAGAAGAAGCAGGCCGCGGAGCAGTGTTCGTATCATAATTTAGGAGCGGTGGCTGTGCTGCGGGGCGTGTGTGGGCCCGGAAAGTCTCGCAAGCGGGCGGTTGGCGACAAGGACGCCGATGGTAAACCCGGTGCAAAACGGTGTCGCTTCGCCGCTGGTGTGGGCGTCGGATCGCGCGCGGGGGGGCAGGTTGCTGTATCTTTTTCTCAATGCTTCGTTCCGTTGCGATCGCTTTCGCCGGGGCGTTTCGCACCGCGCCCAGCCGCTGGGAGAATTCGCGGTTGAAAAACCGGCCGGCCGGCCCTTGCTTCCGCCCACCTCGTTTAGGTGAGCCCGGGGCGCCGGGCTGAGATTGCGACACGATCCGTCGCGCGAGCCTTCGAACCTGATGCGCCTCAAACGCGCCGAAGGGAAAACAGGCCCGGTCGCCCGGGATTGTTCTCCCGGCGGCATCGCTGGGGCGGATCGCAACTCATTCCGCTACCATGTCCACCACCTCCGCCTCCACCGGGCACACCGTCTTTCCGGGTTCTCGCCGCGTCTATCTTCCGGGTTCGCGTCCCGACCTGCGCGTGCCGATGCGCGAAATCGCACTCACGCCCACGCGCCTGCCCAACGGCACCGAGGTGCCCAACGACCCGGTGCGCGTGTACGACACCGCCGGCGCGTGGGGCGACCCGGCGTTCCACGGCGACGTCACCAAGGGCGTGCCGGCCCTGCGCGCGGCGTGGATCGCCGAGCGTGGCGACACCGAGGCCATCGCCGGCCGTGTCGTGCAACCGCTCGACGACGGCTACCTGTCCGCCAAGCACCGCGAGCAGGCCGAGCGCGAGGGGAAGCGCAACCCGCTCAAGCCCTTCGACCGTGCCGACCGCCAGACCCTGCGCGCGAAGCCGGGCGCGTGCGTCACGCAGATGCACTACGCGCGCCGCGGGATCATCACGCCGGAGATGGAGTTCGTCGCCATCCGCGAGAACATGCGCCTGCAGAGCGCGCGAGAGCTGCTGGAGATGACCGAGCAGGGCCCGCGAAACTCGCTCTTCCGCCAGCACGTCGGCCAGAACTTCGGCGCGTCGATTCCGCGCGAGATCACGCCGGAGTTCGTGCGCAG
>JAEXPQ010000128.1 GCA_023446735.1 Verrucomicrobiota bacterium | reverse complement strand
GCCCTGCGCGCCGGTGGCGCCGAGGTCGCCCTGCGCTCCGGCCGGCCCCCTCGCGCCGACCGGACCGGTCGGTCCGACCAGAGTGGTTCCCTGCGGCCCCGTTTCACCCCGAGGACCTTGCGGACCGGTCGGTCCGGCGACGCCGGTCTCGCCGGCGTAGCCGGCCATGCTCGCGCCCTGGGCGCCGGTGGCGCCACGGGCTCCCTGGGAGCCGGCCGGTCCGGCCGCGCCGACGAGTCCGACCTCGCCGACCTCGACTCGGCCCGCCGGTCCGATCGCGCCCATCGGGCCGCGTTGGCCGGTCGGACCTTCCGGTCCGGTCTCGCCGCGCGGACCGGAGAGGGCGACTCCGGGAGTACCGGCATGGCCGGTTTCACCCTGGATACCGGCCGGACCGGCCGGTCCGGTGGGTCCGCGAGGACCGACAAGACTGGGTTGCGGCGTCGGCTGGTTCTGCGCGACCGGTCTGGTGCTGGCGCAGCCGGTGGTGAGCAGGGTCGCCAGTCCTAGGCAGAGACCCGAGCCGCAGAACATCCCGGCGGCGAGCCGTGAGACTCCGGGGGCGAGCCGCGGGGCGGGCAGCGGCAGCGTCGGACGGAGCGAGGAAGAGGGCTGAGGGTCTTTAGTATTCGAAGTTATCATCTATTACGTCTCCATGGTTCGAGCTCCAAGATCCGGCCGGCGTACCGGGCGACGAACTTCGCTCAGTAGTGTTGCCGGATCCCGAGCTCACAGCCGGGAGGTTAGCCTTCTTCCGAAGCCGGGGCCATGGGGCGTAGCCCTACCGCGGACGGCGGGTTGGAAGGCGGCCGCCGCGTCGGGAAACCGCGAATTCAATCTGCGCCGGCCACGTGATCGGTGGGGTAAGGCCCCATATCGGGGCGCAAGGGCCGCGGCTATTGTAGCGGCGTACTCTACGAAAGCCACCTATGTCACTTCTCACCGCAGTCCTAACCTTGATCGTCGTCGGCGTGCTGCTCTGGCTCGTCAACTCCTACATCCCGATGGCGGCCTCGATCAAAAAGATCCTCAATATCCTCGTCGTCGTGGCCGTGGTCCTCTGGCTGCTCTACGGCTTCGGCGTGCTCGGACACGGCGGCGAGGTCCGACTGCCGGACATCAAGTGATTCCGACGCCACCGTGCCGAGCCGGGGCGTGGCCGGCGTTGCTCAACTGGTTCCACGTACGCCGCCCCCCGCAGACAGGTTCCGCAGGATGAACTTCACGAAGCCAACTCCGGCGCTGAGGAAACAGCTGACCGTGGCCGGCATTTCGGCGTTGGTCGCCCTGGCTGCCTTCGTCTTCTGGCGGGAGCTGCGTACCACCGGCCCGGGCGCCGGCTTCGTCAGCGGCAACGGCCGCATCGAGGCGACCGAGATCGACGTCGCCACCAAGCTGGGCGGCCGGGTGCGCGACATCATGGTCAACGAGGGCGACTTCGTTGTCGTCGGACAGCCGCTCGCGCAGATGCAGATCGAGGTGCTCGACGCGCAGCGCGACGAGGCGCTCGCTCAATCGCGCCAGGCGACCAACGCGGTTGCCAGCGCGGAGGCGCTGGTCGTCGCGCGCCAGAGCCAGACGACCGCCGCGCAGGCGATGGTCGGTCAGCGGGAGAGCGAGCTCGACTCCGCGCAGCGACGACTCGTGCGCACCGAGCAGTTGACTAGGCAGGGCGTGTTGGCCGTGCAACAACTCGACGACGATCGCGCGAGAGTCGTCGGCGCCGAGGCCGTGCTCGCCGGGGCGCTGGCGCAGGTGGATGCCGCGCAGGCGGCGACGGTCGCCGCGCAATCGCAGGTCGTGGGCGCCGGCTCGAGTGTCGAGGCGACGGATGCGACCGTGGCGCGCGTCGAGGCCGACATCACGGACAGTCTGCTCAAATCGCCGCGGGCCGGCCGCGTGCAATACCGCATCGCGCAGCCGGGTGAAGTGCTCGGCGCCGGCGGCAAGGTGCTCAACCTCGTCGATCTCGGCGATGTCTACATGACGTTCTTCCTGCCCGAGACGGTCGTCGGGAAACTCGCCCTCGGCAGCGAGGTGCGCATCGTGCTCGACGCCGCGGCGCAGTACGTGATCCCGGCGAAGGTTTCCTACGTCGCGAGCACTGCGCAGTTCACGCCAAAGACGGTGGAGACGGCGAGCGAGCGGCAGAAGCTGATGTTTCGCGTGAAGGCGCAGATCGACCGCGCCCTCCTCGAGAAGCACCTGAAGCTTGTGAAAACCGGTTTGCCCGGCGTCGCATGGCTCAAGCTCGACGCGCAGGCGCCGTGGCCCGCCAAACTGGCCATCAAGCTGCCGCAATGACCGCGGCGGCCTCCAGCCCCGCGGCGGTGGCCAGCGTGGTTGGCGTCGGTCTGCGCTACCGCAAGGTCGTGGCGCTGGACGACGTCACGCTGGAGATTCCGGCCGGCAGGATGGTCGGCCTGCTCGGTCCCGACGGCGGGGGCAAATCCAGTCTGCTCTCGCTGCTCGCCGGCGCCCGGGTGGTGCAGCAGGGCACGGTGCGGGTGCTGGGGGGCGATCTGGTCGACGGGCGCCACCGCGAGCGCGTGTGCCCGATCATCTCGTACATGCCGCAGGGGCTCGGCAAGAACCTGTACCCGACGCTCTCGGTCGAGGAGAACCTGCAGTTCTTCGGCCGGCTCTTCGGTCACGATGGCGCCGAGCGCCGCCGCCGCATCGACAACCTCACCCGCAGCACCGGGCTGACGCCTTTTATCTCTCGCCCCGCCGGCAAACTCTCCGGCGGGATGAAACAGAAACTCGGGCTCTGCTGCGCGCTCATCCACGACCCGGATCTGCTGATTCTCGACGAGCCGACCACTGGCGTGGACCCGCTGGCGCGGGCGCAGTTCTGGGAGCTCATTGGTGCGATCCGCAGCGAGCGCCCGGCCATGAGCGTGCTTGTGGCGACCGCGTACATGGACGAGGCGCAGCGCTTCGACTGGCTGGTGGCGATGGATGCCGGCCGCGTGCTCGCCACCGGCACACCGGCCGAACTGCTCCAGCGTACGGGAACCGAGACGCTGGATGCGGCGTTCATCGCGCTGCTACCGGAGGAGAAACGCCGCGGGCACCGCGAGGTGACGATCCCGCCGCTTGCCCTCGGCGCGGAGGCCGAGATCGCGATCGAGGCGACGGATCTCACCATGCGTTTCGGCGATTTCGTCGCCGTGGACCATGTGAGCCTGCGCATTCGGCGCGGCGAACTCTTCGGTTTCATCGGCTCCAACGGCTGCGGGAAGTCGACCACGATGAAGATGCTCACCGGGTTGCTGCCCGCCACGGAGGGCCACGCGGCGTTGCTCGGGCACGCGGTCGATCCCAAGGACCTGGCGACGCGCCACCGCGTGGGCTACATGTCGCAGGCATTCTCGCTCTATGCGGAGCTCTCGGTCCGCCAGAACCTGGTGCTCCACGCGCGTCTCTTTCAGGTCCCGGAGCCGGAGATTCCCGGGCGGGTGGGGGAGATGCTCGAGCGTTTCGGGCTGGCCGACGTGCCGGATGCGATGCCCGACAACCTGCCGCTCGGCATCCGCCAGCGCCTCTCGCTCGCGGTCGCGATGGTGCACAAGCCCGAGCTGCTGATCCTCGACGAGCCGACCTCGGGCGTGGATCCGATCGCCCGAGACAGCCTCTGGCAGCTCATGATCGACCTCGCGCGCAACGACCGTGTGACGGTCTTCATCTCCACGCATTTCATGAACGAAGCCGGGCGGTGCGATCGCATCTCGCTCATGCACGCCGGCCGGGTGCTCGTGACCGATGCGCCGGTCGCCATCGTGCGGCAACGCGGCGGCGCCACGCTGGAGGAGGCGTTCATCGGCTATCTGAAGGAGGCGGAGGCGAAAGACACACCAGCGGCCGGGCCGGTTCGCGACGCTCCCGCGCCGGTCGCCCCGGCGCCCGCGACCGAAGGACGCCGCAAGGTGTTCTTCAGCCTCGCCCGGGCGTGGAGCTATAGCCTGCGCGAGACGCTCGAGCTGAAACGCGACCCGGTGCGCGCCACGATGGCGTTGCTCGGCACGGCGATCCTCATGTTCGTCGTCGGCTACGGCATCAGCCTCGACGTGGAGAATCTGACGTACGCCGTGCTCGACCGGGACCGGACGACGACGAGCCAGAACTACGCGCTGAACCTCTCCGGCTCGCGCTACTTCATCGAGCGGCCGCCGCTCGCCGACTACGACGAGCTCGACCAACGCATGCGGGCCGGCGAGCTCGCGCTCGCCATCGAGATCCCCGCCGGCTTCGCGCGCGACATCAAGCGCGGCATTGCCGTGCAAATCGGCGCTTGGGTCGACGGCGCCATGCCGCGCCGCGCCGAGACGGTGCGCGGCTACGTTCTGGGCATGCACCAGGGCTGGCTTCAGGACATGGCGACGCACCGCCTTGGAGTCGACGCCGCGGCCGGCCCGGCGATGATCGCCACACGTTTCCGCTACAACCCCGACGTGCGCAGCCTGCCGGCGATGGTGCCGGCGGTGATCCCGATGCTGCTGCTCATGATCCCGGCGATGCTCACCGCGCTCTCGGTGGTGCGCGAGAAGGAGCTCGGCTCGATCATCAACCTCTACGTCACGCCGGTGACGCGCAGCGAGTTTCTCCTCGGCAAGCAGCTCCCGTACGTCGCGCTGGCGATGGTCAACTTCGGGCTGATGACGTTGCTCGCGATCACCGTCTTCGGCGTGCCGGTCAAAGGCAGCTTCCTCACGCTCACGGCCGCCGCGCTGCTCTACGTGATCTTCTCGACCGGATTCGGGCTCTTCGCCTCCACGTTCACGCGCAGCCAGATCGCGGCGCTCTTCGTCACGATGATCGGCACGCTGATCCCGGCGGTGCAGTTCGCCGGGATGTTGAACCCGGTCTCGTCGCTCGAGGGACCGGGCGCGTGGATCGGCCGCGTGTACCCGGCGACGCATTTCCTGACGATCAGCCGCGGGGTGTTCAGCAAGGCGCTGGGCTTCGCCAGCCTGCACGCGTCGTTCTGGCCGTTGGCGCTCGCGGTGCCCGTGATCCTGGGCCTGTCCATCGGGCTGCTGCGGAAACAGGAGCGCTGACCATGCCGAACGTCGCCACCATCTTTCGACTCGGGGTGAAGGAGCTGTGGAGCCTCGCGCGCGACCCGATCATGCTGGGGCTGATCGCATACACGTTCACGGTGTCGATCTACGTCGCGGCCACCGCGATGCGGGAGACGCTGAACAAGGCGCCGATCGCCATCGTCGACGAGGACGCCTCGCCGCTCTCGGCGCGCCTCGCCGCGGCGTTCTACCCGCCGCGTTTCCTCCAGCCCGTGATGATCTCGCCGGCGGGCATCGATGCCGGGATGGACGCCGGCGAGTTCACCTTCGTGATCGATATCCCGCCGGACTTCCAGCGCGACGTGCTCGGCGGACGCTCGCCGACGATCCAGCTCAACGTCGACGCCACGTGCATGAGCCAGGCGTTCAGCGGGAGCAGCTATGTGCAGCAGATCGCGCTCGGGGAGGTCGCGGAGTTTGTCCAGAGCCACCGCGGCACCGCGCCGGCGCCGGTGGAGTTGGCGTTGCGCGCACGCTTCAACCCGAACCTCGAGCAGTCGTGGTTCGGCGCGCTGATGGAGGTGATCACGAATGTCACCATGCTTTCGATCATCCTTACCGGCGCCGCGCTGATCCGGGAGCGCGAGCACGGCACGATCGAGCACCTGCTCGTGATGCCGGTCACGCCGGCGGAGATCATGTTGGCGAAGGTCTGGTCGATGGGGCTGGTCGTGCTGGTCGCGGCGGCGTTCGCCCTGATCGTCGTGGTGCAGGGCGTGTTGCGCGTGCCGGTCGAGGGCTCGGTGGTGCTGTTTCTCGGCGGGGCGACGGTGCATCTCTTCGCGACGAACTCGCTCGGGATCTTCATGGCGACGGTGGCGCGCTCGATGCCGCAGTTCGGCATGCTCGCGGTGCTCGTGCTGCTGCCGCTGCAATTGCTTTCTGGAAACGTGACCCCGCGCGAGAGCATGCCGCAGTTCGTGCAGGTCGTGATGGAGGCGGCGCCGACCACGCACTTCGTCGCGCTCAGCCAGGCGGTCCTCTTCCGGGGCGCCGGCCTGAACGTGGTCTGGCCGCAGTTCCTCGCGCTCGGCGCGATCGGCGCGGCGCTCTTCGGCTTCTCGCTCGGCCGCTTCCGCAGAACCATCAGCCAGATGACCTGAACCTTGTCCCACTTCGCCCATGAACTCTTTCCGTTTCATCACTCGCCTCGGTTTCTCGCGGTGCGGCCACGCCGTCTCGCTTGCGGTGCTCGCCCTCGCTGCGTTGGCGGCCGGCCCGAGCATCGCCGCGGCGGCCGATGACTCGGCCATCTCCACGGAGCGCGCCCGCGCGGCGCCGGTCTTCACGATCTACTATGAAAACGACGTCTTCAACGGCACCGACGTCCACTACACCAACGGCGTGAAGCTTTCCTGGCTTTCGGCGGATCTCGTCGGTTGGGGCCAGACGGGCTGGCGGCAGGTCGTCGTCGAGGCGCTGCCGTTCGTGAATCGCCGGGATGGGCAGAAGAACTTCGGCGTCTCGCTCGGCCAGCACATGTACACGCCGCGCGACAATGAGGCCCTGGTGCCCGATCCGGCCGATCGCCCCTATGCCGGCTGGACGTACCTGGAGTTCTCCTTCGTCAGCAAGACGCCGAGGATCTCCGATACGCTCTCGCTCCAGCTCGGCATCGTCGGGCCCTCCAGCCTGGCCGGGCGGACGCAGAGCACGATCCACGACTGGATCGGAAGCCCGCGGGCGCGTGGCTGGGACTACGAGTTGCACGACGAACCGGGGGTGAATCTGGTCTACGAACGCCGCTGGCGGCTCTACGCCCGCGTCCTCTTCCACACCCTCGGCGTCGACCTGATTCCGCATGCCGGCGCGAGCCTGGGGAATGTGCAGACGTACGCGAACGGCGGCGGCACGCTGCGGCTCGGCCTGAATCTGCCCAGCGATTTTGGTGTCCAGCTCGCCCGCGCGGGCAGCGTGGGCGGCACGCCCACCGACGACCTCGATCCCCGCATCTCGCTCACGCGCAACTTCAGCCTCTTCGTGTTCGGCGCCGTCGACGGCCGCGCCGTGGCGCGCGACCTCTTTCTCGACGGCAACACGATCCGCGACAGCCGCTCGGTCGACCGGGAGAACTTCGTGGCCGATGTGAGCTGCGGGATCGGGCTGATCGCGGGGCGCTGGCAGGCGACGTTCACCCAGGTGCGTCGTACCCGGGAGTTCAAGACTCAGACGGGGCCGCCGACCGACTTCGGTTCCTGCTCGCTCTCCTGCGCGTTCTAGCCGGCGAAGAACCACGCTGGTCCACCGCCCTCCACGCTCCCGCACCGCCGACTCGCACCACCAAACCACCACCAACCCATGGCCGCTGCACCCTCCCGGAACGAACGGCCCGCGAACGAGACCTGGCACAGCCGGTCCGCCGAGGCGGTCCTGTTGGAACTCCATTCCTCGCCGAGCGGCCTCTCCGCAGCGGAGGCGGCCTCCCGTCTCGCGGCGGATGGGCCGAACGAGTTGAAAGAAGGCAAACGGATCAGCCCGCTGCAGATCTTCCTCAGCCAGTTCAAGAGTCTCCTGATCTGGATCCTGATCGCGGCGGGCGTGCTCTCCGGGGTGCTCGGGGAAACTATCGATGCGATCGCCATCCTCGCCATCGTGGTGCTCAACGCCGCCATCGGCTTCTATCAGGAGTTCAATGCGGAAAAGTCCATCGCTGCCCTCAAGAAGATGACCGCGCCGCAGGCGAAGGTTCGGCGCGACGGACAGGTGATGGTTATTCCGGCCGCGGGCATCGTCGTCGGGGATATCCTGGTGTTGGAGGCGGGCGACCTGGTGGCCGCCGACGGCCGGTTGCTGCAGGCGGCCTCGCTGTCGTGCGTCGAGGCGGCGCTCACTGGCGAGGCGGAGGCTGTCACCAAGCGGCCCGAGGCGCTGCCCGCCGGCGACGTGCCGCTGGGGGACCGCGCCAACCTGGTCTTCCTGGGCACCGGTGTCGCCACCGGGACCGGACAGGCGGTGGTGGTCGGCACGGCGATGAAGTCCGAGCTGGGCCGCATCGCCGGCTTGATCGAGGAGGCGGGGGCGGACGCGGGCACTCCGCTGGAGCAGAAGCTGGAGTCGTTCGGGCGGGTGCTCGTCTGGGCGGCGCTGGGGATTGTGGCGCTGCTCTTCGGCCTCGGGCTGCTGCGGGGGACGAAGCTGCTGGAGTTGGTCATGAGTTCGGTGAGCCTCGCCGTGGCAGCGGTGCCGGAGGGGCTTCCGGCGGTGGTCACGGTGGCGCTGTCGGTGGGCGTGCTGCGCATGGCGCGTCGCCGCGCGCTGATGCGCAAGCTGGCGGCGGTCGAGACCCTCGGGTCGACGACGGTGATCTGTACGGACAAGACGGGCACGCTGACGGTGGGCGAGATGACCGTGCGCGCGCTGTGGGTGGCGGACCGCAGCTACGAAGTCACGGGCGAGGGCTACGGGCCGGAAGGCGAAGTGCGTTTCGAGGGCAGGAGCGTGGAGGGGGCGCAGCGTGCGCCGCTGCTCGAGCTCGCGGCGGTCCAGCTTGGGTGCAACAACGCCCACCTGGTCGAGGAGGCGGGAGCGTGGAAGACGGTCGGTGATCCGACCGAGGGCGCGTTGCTCGCGGCGGGGCGCAAGGCCGGCGGCGAGCGCGACCGGATCGAGAAGGAGTGGCCGAAACACCACGAGATCCCCTTCGAATCCGACCGGAAACGCAGCGCGGTCATCCGCCGCCGGCCCGACGGTGGACTGCGCGCCTTCGTCAACGGCGCCCCCGGACCGCTGCTGGAACGTTGCACGCGGCTCTTCACGGGCGGGGGCGTGCGGCCGCTGACCGACGAGGATCGGCAGCGCATCCTCGCGCAAACCACCGCGTACGCGCAGCAGGCCCTGCGGGTGCTCGGCTCGGCGCACCGCGATCTGGCCGGAGATATTGGCCCCGAAGCCCTCACCGCCGAGACGGTGGAGCGCGACCTGACCTTTGTGGGCCTCTCCGGGATGTACGATCCGCCGCGCGCCGAGGCCAAGGCGGCGGTTGCGACCTGCCGGGCGGCCGGTATCCGCGTGGTGATGATCACGGGCGACCACCCCGAGACCGCTACGGCCATCGCCCGCGAGATCGGCATCGCCTCGGCGGAGGATGTGGCGGTCGCGGGAGTCGAACTGGAGAAGCTGTCCGAGGACGAGCTCCGCCGGCGCGTGCCCGAGATCGCGGTCTACGCCCGCGTGACCGCCGAGCACAAGCTGCGCATCATCCGCGCGTGGAAGGCGAACGATGCGGTGGTCGCGATGACGGGCGACGGCGTCAACGACGCCCCCGCGATCAAGGGGGCGGACATCGGCATCGCGATGGGCCGGGCCGGCACGGAGGTGACGAAGCAGGCGGCGGACATGATCATCACCGACGACAACTTCGCGACCATCGTCGCCGCGGTGGAGGAGGGGCGGGGCATCTACGACAACATCCGCAAGACGCTGCAGTATCTGTTGGCTGGAAACACCGGCGAACTGCTCCTGATGACGGTCTGCGTGATCGTCGGGCTGCCCATGCCGCTGCTGCCGATCCATCTGCTGTGGATCAACCTCGTCACCGACGGGCTGCCCGCGCTGTGCCTAGCGACAGATCCGATCGATCCGGAGGTGATGAAGCGCCACCCGCGGGGCCGCGCGGAGCGCATCGCCGACCGCGGCTTCCTCCGCACGATGGCCTTCACCGGCCTGCTCACGGCCGGGGTGGCGTTTGCGGTTTACCTGTGGGTATCGCGGACGGGCACGCTGGAGACCGCCCGCGCCTCCGCCTTCACCGTGCTGGTGTTTGCGGAGTTGTTGCGCTCCTTCGGCGCCCGCAGCGGGACCAAGCCGGTCTGGCGGATCTCGCTGTTCACGAACGTGAACCTGGTGCTCGTCGTGGCCGCCTCGATCGGGCTCCAGGTGTGGAGCCAGCACAGCGAGGTACTGGGCCGTTTCCTGAAGACCACGTATCTGCCGTTCACCGATTGCCTGGTCCTGCTCGCGCTGGGGGCGGTCCCGCTGGCGACGTTGGAGCTGGTGAAGGTGGTGCGGAGGCGGGGGAAGAGCGTCGCGTAGGTTGCCTCGTCCCACTCGAACCGCACCGCGGGGAAACGCCGCCGCTTGCAGCGGGCCGGCGTTGAGCGGGCGCGGATGGATGCGCCGGAGCGCCTCAGGCCCCTGTGCCGCTTCCGGCCGATTCGGCCGCGGCCTGGGCCTTGTCGATCTCGTGCTGGTTGATGTGCGCGTGGAGTCGCGTGGCGGAACGGTGGTAGGGGATGTTCGCCTGCAGGCAGGCGGTGGCCTCGAACCAGTTGTCGAGGTCGTGGCCGTGCGCGCAGTTGCCCTGCTCGTAGAGGTGGAAGGCATAGGCGCGGATGTCGGACTCGCGCGGGACGGCGACGAAGGGAGGAAGCGTTGGATTGTGTTTCATGGCTGCAGGCCGATTCGACGGCGGCTGGGTGGATGGATCTTGGCTGCGACAGCTTGCACCCGAAGGGCGACGGCCGCCATGGGGCGTTACCCGGCTTCGCCGGCGGCCGTGAGCGCGGCGGCGGGGTAGGGTTTCAACCCATTTTCGTGACGCCGCCCGCGGGCTATTTTCGAGAGCCGGCGCCACCAATCGACCGGCCACGGGGACGACGCGCTGCCATCCCGGGAGCGCACGATCCGTGAACGACGAAGGAGACACCAACATGACCACGCTCGAAATCAAAGGGGACTGGAACATCACCAAAGGAAAGCTGAAGCAGAAGTGGGCCCAGCTCACCGACGACGATCTGCAGTATGTCGAGGGCAAGCAGGATGAACTGCTCGGCCGTATCCAGAAGCGAACCGGTGAGAACCGCGAAGCGATCGAAAAGACCTTCAAGGAGCTCAATCGCGATTGCGGCTGCTAGTCGACGCCGCGCCCGGGGCCGCGCAGCGGCGCCGGGCCCAACCATCATGAAAGACCACGTCTACAAACTGATCGAGCTCACCGGCACTTCCACCACGTCCATCGAGGACGCGGTGGGCCAGGCGGTCGCGCGCGCACACAAGACCATCAAGAACCTCCGCTGGTTCGAGGTGGTCGAATCGCGCGGCAACATCGAGAAGGGCAAGATCCAGCACTGGCAGGTGACGATCAAGGTCGGCTTCGCGGTGGAAGACTGAGTGCGGGCGGACCTCCGGATCGGTCCGGAGGCCCGCTGTACCCGGACCCCGGGCACCGTGCTACCTAGAACACCCCATGGCGGGAAACCGACCTCGGGCGTATCCTCCGGGAAATGAAAACACCCATGCCTGTTTCCCCGGCTCCCGCGGCGACCGTCCTCACGGCCTTCCGGTGCGCTTCGGCCCTCGTCTGTTGCGGCGCCTTCGGCCTTCTCGCCGGTTGCGCCACCGAGCCGGAGTCGCACGTGGTGTCCGCTCCGCCCCCGGCACCCGCGAATCGCGCGATGACGACGACGACCACCACCACCACCCCGAATGTGGTCGCGCCGGGCCGCGGCTATGCGGCGCCTGGTTCGCAGGTGGTGAGCACAACCGTCGTGACGCAGACGCCGCCGGCCCCCCAGCCGGAGGTTGTGCTGGCCCGACCGACACCGCACCACAACTGGCTCGCCGGCTATTGGACTTGGCGCAACGACCGCTACGAGTGGATCGCCGGCCATTGGGAGCTGCCGCCGTACACGGGCGCGCAGTGGGTGATGCCGCGGTGGGAACCGCAGGGCAACGCCTACCTGTTCACCGAAGGCTACTGGTACTGAACCGCGGCCATCGCGCACCGGCGCGGCGGGTTACACCCCATAGGGCGGAAGGCCCCGCTCGCGTACACTGACGCCCGGAAAGACACCGGCCTCTCCACGACGGAGCGACCGGTCCAACTCACAATCGGAACTCATCCATGTACCAAGACCTCAAGCAACTCTACGGCCGGAAACTTCGCGCCTCGGACGGCGAGATCGGCCACGTGCAGGACTTCTATTTTGACGATCTCACCTGGGCGATCCGCTATGTCGTCGTCGACACCGGCGCGTGGCTGGCCGACCATCAGGTGCTGCTTTCGCCCCACGCGTTCGGGGCGCAGGGTTTCGGCAAATCGGATTCGGACTACGGCTCGCTCCGCGTGAACCTGACGCGCAAGCAGATCGCGGACTGCCCCTCGATCGAGACCCATCGGCCGGTGTCGCGTCAGTACGAAGAGGAGTACTACCGCTACTACGGCTGGCCGATCTACTGGGAGGGCGGCGGGCTGTGGGGCGCCGCCGGCTTCCCGGCCTCGCCGCCCACACCGATTCCGGCGATCCCGATGCGCCCCGAGCCGGCGCACCGCGACGAGATCCACCTGCGCAGCGCGAAAGCGGTGACCGGTTACCAGATCCAGGCCACCGACGGGCAGATCGGAACGGTGAGCAGCTTCATGGTGGAAATCTGGAGTTGGTCGATCCGGGAGATGGTCGTCGAGACCGGCCACTGGTATGCCGGCAAACCGATCCTCATCCTCGCGGAGAACATCCGGCGGATCAGCTATGATGACTCCACCGTCTTCGTGAATCTCACCAAAGCCGACATCCGCCACACCTCGAAGAACGACGTGGCACAACCCGCCGGGGCCGCGGTTGGCCCGGGCGACTCCTCCGATTAGGCCCGCCCCACCGAATCCACTCGTCATGAAGACTCCGAACGTCGTTTCGCTCCTCCAACAAGCGTATGCAGGCGAGCTGGAGACGGTTCAGAACTACCTCGCCAACTCCGTCTGGCTCGACGGCCTGCGCGCCCAGGAGATCGTCGAGGCGCTCGCCAACGACATCACCGACGAACTCGGCCACGCCGAGAAAGTCGCCCAGCGCCTGAAGCAACTCGGCGTCTGCCCGCCGGGATCGCTGGCGCTGGTGCTCCGCCAAGTGTCCCTCCAGCCCTCGGCCGACCCCACCGACCTGCACCACGTGGTGACCGGTGTGCTCGAGGCCGAACGCGCCGCGATCGCCAACTACGAGGCGATCATCACCGCGGCGGGTGTCGGAGATCCGGTGACAGCGGATCTCGCCGTGCGCATCCTGGCCGACGAGGAGAAGCACCGCTGCCTGTTCGAGGGGTTCCTCAAGGGCCTGGAACAGCGCAAGGCCGCGTGATCGCGCGGCCGCCGCGAATCGCGCAAACGATGAAAGCGTCCGCCATGCCCCACAAATACGCGGTCGACTACCGCCCCTTCGAGCTCCGGCGCGGTCGCGAGTTCACCCGCAAAGCCGAGGAGCGGATCGAAGTCGAGGCGATGGTGATGCAACTCCTCGCCTCCGGGGCCCGCATCACCGCGATTCGCTGCGACGGGGAGACGTTGACGCCTCCCCAGTTCGATCGGCTGATCAAGGTTTCGGTCGGTCGGGTGGCGGCGGGATTGCTGCAGACATCGCTCTCCCTCGACGCCGCCCAAGTCCAGGACCGCTTCGGGTTCAGCTCCTGACGATCCGGGGTCTTGGGCGAGCGGGATGGGCGCAGTCGGCCCACCGAGCGGACTGATCAACTCGGCGGCAGCACCGGTCCGGTCTCGGCAGCGGGCGGCGGCGCGAAATCGAGCGTAGCCGGGTCGAATTCCCGACCGAGCATCTCCAGGCTCACGATCTGGTCGGGGAGCAAACGCAGCGGATTCGTCCCGGCGGTGCTGGCCCAGTCCCAGACCCAGTAACGGTTCGACAGGTCGCCGCCGGTCGGCGCGGGGGCGTACGCCAAGGGCGCGCACTCGCGGTCGATTGTGCCGTGGTCGGGGACGGAATAGAACGCGAGGCGAACGAGCTTCCGGCGGCGGATCGCCTCGATGAAATCGGCGTGGTTGGGAATCATGGGAAATGGGCGGACTTGTTGGTCATCGGTGGCCGGGCGCGGTGTCGGGGCCGAGTTCGTAGGTGATCTTGCCTTCGATGACTTCGCGCAGGGCGATATCCTCGAGCTCGAGCTTCTCGAGCGACTCGACCAGCGGACGGGCGCCGCGCCGCAGGCTCTTCACGCGCAGCGAGATCACGTTCACCAGGATGTAGGGATCGTCGATGATCTTCGAGGCGGCGGCAATGTATTCGTCTCTCATGGATGTGGCGCGGGGAATCGTTCGGTTGAGGAATGGGGGAGGAGTCGCCTTCGGTGGCGCGGCGGTGCCCTTGGGCACGACGGCAGCATACTCTCAGGCGAGGGGCGGTTCCATGGGGTGTAACCCGACCGCAGCAGCCGCGGAAGACGGCCCCCCGGGTGGGCCGTCGGCGGGGGAGGAGAACGGGATCTCGGCTTGCACGGCCGTGCCGCGGCCCGGGAGGGAGGCGATCGAGAAGCGCCCGCCCACCATCTCGACCCGCTCCCGCATGCCCGCGAGTCCGATACGGCCCTCGTGCCGCGCCGCGAGGGCCCGCTCCGCGGCGAACGATTTCCCGTCGTCGCGAATCTCGAGCCGGATGCCGAAGGCGGATCGGCTGAGGCACAGTGTCGCCCTGCGGGCGGCGGCGTGGCGGACGACGTTGGTCAGCGCCTCCTGCGCGACCCGGTAGAGCACGGTACGGCGGAGACTGTCGAGTTGCTCGACCTCGGCGCAGGCGGTGAACCGGAGGCGCAGACCGCCGGCCGCTAGTTCCTTCGTGAAGGAGCGGAGCGCCGGGATGAGCCCGAGGTCGTCCAGGAGCGCCGGGCGCAAGTCGCGGGCGAAGCGATGGACGAGGCGAATCGACTCGCCGACCATTTGCTGGGTGCGCCGAATTTGGCGCGACAGATCCCGCGGCCGGTTCGTCGCCGTGGCGGGCAACGCGGCGAGCTGGAGGCTGATGCCGGCCAGGACCTGCGCGATCTCGTCGTGCAGCTTCAGGCTGATGCGTCGCCGCTCCTCCTCCTGCACGATGATGATCCGGTGGGTGAGCCGCTGGAGATGGGCCTGCAGGTCCCGCGCCTCGTCGAGCAGCTGCCGCTGGTTCTGCTCGCTCGCGCGTAAAGCCGCCTCGGCCGCGCGGCGCCGGACGATCTCCCGGTTGGCCGATTCGTAGGCGACCGCCAGCGACTCCACACGCCGCTGGGCCTCCTCGCCGCGCTTCAAGGCGGCGATATCCGAGATCGCGATGCGGCACCATCGTGGTGTCTCGCCGGAGTGCCGCACCGCGGCCCCCTGCAGATCGGCCCAGAAGAGGAAACCGTCGGCCTTCCGGAGCAAGGCCTCGCAGGCCTGCTTGTCCGGGCACGCGAACGCGCCTTTGAGGAACGTGGCGACGTGTGCGCGGCCCGCGGGAGCGACGAAGTCGAGCAAGTGACGTCGCACCAAGGCGGGCCGGCTCAGGCCGAGCATGGCGGCTCCGGTGAGGTTCACCTCCTGAATCAGGCCGGACCGGTCGACGGTCAGGTAGCCCACCGGGGCGAAATCGTAGAGCTCGGTGTAGCGCGCGAGGGCGACCTCGTTCTCGCTGCGGGCCCGCAGCAGCTCCGCGTTCTGCATCTCCAGCTCGAATTGATGAACCTCCAGCTCATGGAGCAGGCGCGGCGCGTCGCTCGGGTTCCGGGCGCGGACCGTACGGCTGGGAGCTGCGCCTGCCTTGGCCGACGGCCGCGGACCGCCGCCAGCTGTGGGGGCGCTGTTCCGCTTTCCGGTCAAGGGGCGCTTCAAGGCGTCCGCCCGGGTTCGAGGACCCGGGCGAGGGCCTCCTGGAGTTGGACGGAGTCGAAGGGCTTCACCAGTGCGGCGGCGAAGCCGTGCCGTTTGAAGTCGTTGACGACCGGATCATCGGCGAAGCCGCTCATGATGATCGCGGTCAAGGACGGTTCGGCCTGTTGCATCGTCCGGAAGGCGTCGAGCCCGCCGATGCCGTTGCGAATGGTCAGGTCAAGCAGCACGGCGCCGAAGGGCTCGCCTCGAAGCAGGGCTCGGGCGTGCGCCGCGATCGCGTGTTCGCCGTTCTCCACTGCTTCGACCGCATGGCCGAGGCTGCACAGGATGAGGCCGCACATCTCGCGTACGACGTGTTCGTCGTCCATGACGAGAACACGGCAGGGCCGCGGAGCGGAGTGGGGCGGGGCGGCGGTGGCGGGCGGCGGCGGCCCGGGGGCGGCCGGCAGATAGAACTCGAAGGTGGTGCCTTTGTCCGGCACCGAGGACACGGTGATCGCCCCACCGTGCTTCTGGATGATCGAGTGGCAGATCGTGAGCCCGAGCCCCATGCCCTTCTTCGCCCCGCGTTGTTTGGTGGAAAAGTACGGATCGAAGATCTTCGGCAGGTCTTCCGCCGCGATCCCGGTTCCGTGGTCCGTGACGGAAATCCGGACGAATCCACCGGGCGGAAGCGCCGGCATGCTGGCGCGCCGGTGAAGGACATTTTCCGCCCGCAGGGAAACGATCCCGCCGGACGGCATCGCCTCGCGCGCGTTCAAGACCAGATTGCGCACCACTTGTCCGATCTGGTCGGCATCCGCCACCACCGGCCAAAGATCGGAGGCCATCGAGACGGCGCATTGCACGTTGGAGCCGCCGAGGGCGGGGCGGATCGCCTCCCGCACCAGATCCGGCACGCCGATCGTCTTCCGTACCGGGGCGCCGCCACGGGAGAATGTCAGCAACTGCTGGGTCAGACCGCGGGCCATGAAGGCGGTCGTCTTGGCCTGCTCGATGTGACGGATACTGTCCGGGGAGGCGGATTCGCCGGCCAGCGCCATATCCAGGTTCAGGATGATCGCGACCAGCAGGTTGTTGAAGTCGTGGGCGATACCGCCTGCGAGGATCCCGGTGGACTCGAGCTTGTCGAGGACCAGGCGATCCGCGGCGGCGTGGTTGCGCTCGGTGCGGTCGATCAACGCCACCCGGCAGGCCTCGCCGTCGATCGTCGCCGCCGCTTCCAGTTCCACCTCCAGCCCCGGGCGGGCCTCCGGTGTCATCGGAAGCTCGCACCGCTCGCGGCTCTTTCCTTCGAATACAAGACGGAGAAAGCGGCCGAAGGCGGGTCGTGCCGCGGCGGCGATGAAGCCCGCGAGCGGACGCCCCACCAGCGCGGAGCGGTCGACCCCGAGCAGGTGGCTCGCGGCGAGGTTGGCCTCGCGGATCGCGCCGTTGAGGTCGAGGGTCACGTAGCCGAGCGGGGCGAAGTCGAAGAGGTCGGTGGCCCGGGCGAGCGCCTGTTCGGCGAGGCTCCGCGCCGCCTCGAGTTCGGTGTTCTGCATCTCCAGTTCGATCTGGTGCACCTCCAGCTCGTGGACGAGGCGGAGGGCTTCCGAGGCCGGCCGCGCGGCGACGCGCTCTCCCTGTCGTTCGTGCCAACGGGCTTCGGCGCGGCGATGGAGAGCGGCGGAATCTTCGGAGCGGCGTTCCATCGGAGAAGAGGGACTTTGAATCAACTAACCGGATGCCGGTTGACGGCGGAGACCGGTGCGGCGTCGGCCGCGGTCCATATTATCCACCCAAGACGCCTGCCCGGCGAGACTCAAACCATCCCGGACGAATCTTTCTTTGCAGCCGGTGCGGAGCCGTGCGTTCGGGTTACACCCCATGGCGTCCGGGCTCGGTGGGGACTATGCTCTCACCACGGAGAACGCCGGCGCCAGATCCACTCGCGCCGGTTGCCCGCCGCATCGGTCCCGTCCACGGGACCAACCAAAGTCACAGTATGAAAACAAACCAGGCCGCCTCCACGCCCAGCGAACTGCTCCGCGACCTCCAGTCGCTCGTCACCGAAGCCGAGGCAATGATCGGCGACTCCGTCTCCGGCCACTCGGCCGAGGCGATCGAGTCGTTGCAGCATCGCTTCAAGGCCGCCCAGGAGCGGCTCGCCGAGTTCTACGCCTGCACCCGCGACAAGGTCGTGGCCGGGGCGAAGTGCACCGACCGGGCCATCCGCGCGAATCCATACCAATCGCTGGCCATCGCCGCCGGGGCCGGCCTGCTCCTCGGGGTGATCCTCGGGCGGCGCAGCAAATAGTCCTACCATCATGGACACTGCGACACGCGGTTCCACCGGGCTCCTGGGTTCGCTCCGCACGTTCACCGACGGGCTTCTCGCGGGAATCCAAGGGCGACTCGAGCTGTTCTCGATCGAGCTTCAGGAGGAGAAGTTTCGCCTGCTCCAGACCGTGGTCTGGATCGGGGCCGCGGTCTTCCTCGGAGTGCTGTCGGTCGTTTTCACCTGTCTGACGGTGGTTTACCTTTTCTGGGAGAGCGCCCGCTTGGCCGTGCTCGGAGGCTTGGCGCTCTTCTTCACCGGTGCGATGTGCGCGGCGCTGCTGGTTCTGTGGCGCTTCCTGGCCCATCAGCCGAGCCCGTTTGCGGCAACGTTGCACGAGTTCGGCAAGGACCGGGAATGCATCCGCAAAGAGAACTAAACCGTCTGGCGACCCGGAAGGCGGAGCTGGTCCGCCGACTGGACACGCAACGCGTCGAGTGGGCCGCGGCCGGCGCGCGCCTGGGTGCCCTCGTCGCGCTGAGCGAGCGCGTCTACGGGCTTTGGCGGCACTTTGCGCGGCGCCCACACCAGGAGGGGCGGGCGGCGACGGCGCGGCCGGGTTCCGGTGCGCGCCCATGGGCGCGTTGGGGGATGCTCCTGTTCGGCGTTGTGCGCCTGGTCCGTCGCGCGGATCGCGGCGCGCCTTCGGCCGACTAGCAGGGCGCCTCGAGAGAGGCGAGGCGCCTTCACGCGGACGACGACGCGCTGCGTGGATGGAGCGCCGCGTTGGCCGCACGGCGCAGGTCCTGTTCCGCCTCGCCGATTCCCTCCTCGGCCAGCGCCGCCGAATCGTCCGCCTCGTCTTCCGGGACCGACTCCGGCAGTCGATGACCCGTGGCGTCGGGACTGGTGTCCCAGCTGACGAGCTCCTCGGCACCGGAGGGGACTTCCGGCGCGGTGTCCGGTTCGGTGTCGGTACTCTCGCGGATGGCAGCGGAGCGGTCCTGAGCGCGAGCCTCGGCGCGGCCGTCCTGGTGGGCGAGGTCGGCGGCGTGGAGGCGGAGGACGGCGTTTTCGTTCTCGCCGCCGAGTCGATCCGAGTCACGGGTGGGGCCGGTAGGCGAAGCGGGCACGGGAAGGTTCTCCGGGTTGACGTTCGGGAGTTGCGCCTGCGAGGAACGGACGGTCGGGCGCCACCCCGACTCATCCCATCCGACGCCGGCGGTAAATTCAGCGGAGGAGAAGCACGGCCAGCAGCACGATCGCGGCGAGCCCGAGTCCACCGCTCGGATAGTAGCCCCAATTGCGGCTGTGCGGCCAAGTGGGCAGCGCGCCGAGGAGAAGCAGAATCAGCAGGACCAGCAGTATTGTTCCTAACATGGGATGCCTTGTGGTGATGGAGTTGATGGGTGGAGGGGGCGACGGGTCACTTGCCCTGGATGTTGTCGCCGAGTTTCTCGACATCGCGGCCGAAACCCTTGGTGGTCTGGCAGCCGACGAGGAGGAAGGCGGTCGCGGCGAGCGCGAGGGCCAGGAGAAGGTGTTTTGATGAAGCGCGCATGGTTGGTATTTGGCTGCGGGACAGTACCGCATCGGTCGAATCCGGGCCATGGGGTCTAACCCGACACCCGGCGAACTGGCGCCAAAGATAGGATACTGTTGCCCTCACTCGAGGCCTGCGAGCACCGCGGCGACCGGCACGGTGGCGAAGCGTGTCGCAAAATCGGACACGGCGTAAGGAATGATCAGCTCGCCGCCGTGGAGGAGGGCGCCGCAGGAGTAGACGACATTGGGCACGTAGCCCTCGCGCTCGTCCTCGGTCGGCGTGATGAGCGGCTCGCGCAGGCGGCCGAGGACCCTGGTCGGGTCGTCGCGGTCGAGGAGGAAGGCGCCGATCGAGTACTTGCGCATCGCGCCCACGCCGTGGCTGAGCACCAGCCAGCCGCGCTCGGTCTCGATGGGCGAACCGCAATTGCCCAGCTGCACGAACTCCCAGGCGTAGGTCGGTTTCAGGATGAGCGTGGCCGTGCGCCAGAAGTGGAGATCCTCGGAGAGCATCACGGAGATGTTCTCGTTGTCCTGCCGGGCGAGCATCGCGAAGCGGCCGCCGATCCGGCGCGGGAAGAGCGCCATGCCCTTGTTCTGCACGGCGGCGCCGCTGAGCGTGCGGAAGGTGAAGTCGAGGAAGTCGTCGGTCTGCAGCAGTTGGGGGTCGGTGGCGCGACCGTCGTACGCGGTGTAGGTGGCGAAGTAGGTGTGGGTGCCGTCGTCCCGGCGGAAGCGCACGAAACGGGCATCCTCGATGCCGTTGCGCTGGCTGGGCGAGCGGGGGAAGATCACGCGCTCCGACATCCGCTGGTCGGCCGGGAAGCGTACCCGATAGTTGGAGAGAGCGAGCGAAAGGATCGCGCCGGCCGCGGCCGGGATGCCGGCGGTGTCGGCCGGGCCCATCTGGTGCTGCACCAGGGCGACGGCGGCGCGCAGGTCCGCCAGACCGAAGGTCTCGCCGAGCGCCGCGAGGGTGCGGCGGGTGAACTCGCCGGCGAACCCGAGTTCGGCGAGCTGTTGGGCAAAGCGTGGGCGGTCGAAGGGCTCGTCGGCGACGGGCTGGGGCTCGGTGACGAAGCGCGTGGGGGTGTTGATGACGATCCGGTTCTCGGAGTCGACGGTGCCGGTGCGGAACGTGATCGAGGAGACGTGGCCCTCGCCGGTGGCGCGCAGGCTGAGCACGAAGCGCAGCGTGCCGGCGGGCAGGTCGGTCTGGTCGGGGTGCGGCACGATGCAGGGGTTGAAGAGCGCCGCGGCCTCGAGCGAGTACTCGTGGGTGAAGTAGGCGCCGATCACGAGGCGGCGCGGCTCGCTGAGCTCGCGGTCGGTGACGAGGTACGGCCGGACGAACTCGAAGCGCTCGAGGAACAGCTCGCGGGTTTTCTGGTGCCGGCCGGAGAACTCCGTGAGCACCTGCGCGAGCAGCGCCTCGATCTCCGCTTCGCCAAGCGCGAGGAGGCGCGCGATGATCTTCACGATGCGCTGTTCGGTCGCCGGCGTGAACGGGCGGATCAGCACGCGGGCGCGGTCCGGGTTGATGAAGATCTCAGCGCGCTGGACGACGGGGGCCATGGGGCGCGACCGTTCAGGCGGTTTTGACCGCGGCGGAGCGCAGCCCGTGGCGCAGGGCGAGATCGTTGTGGACGAGCTGCAGCTCGGCGCGGGCGAGCTGGTAGGCGAGGGTGGACTCGGCACCCTGGTTCTCGTTCACGCGGTCGACGTGGAGGGCGTCGCGGCATCCGCCGGTGGTGGGATCGTAGAGCGGCAGGCCGAGGTCGTTGCGGCCGAGAAACCATTCGAACACGACGTGGGCGCGCGCGAGCCAGTAGTCGTCGTCGGTCGTGCGGAAGGCCTCGAGGCAGGCTGCGACCGTGGCCTGCGCCTCGATCGGCTGCTGGTCGAAGAACGCGCGGGTCCCGTCGCGATGGCAGAAGCCGTCGGAGCCGATCGGCTGGAAGGAGCCGGTGGCGGAGGTCTGGAGCTGCACAAGCCAGCGCAGAGCGCGCAGGCCGGTGGCGAGGACCTCGGGCTGCTGCGTGGCGCGGCCGCAGAGGATCAGGGCGTGCGGCAGGCGGGCGTTGTCGTAGGTGGCGTCGTCGGCCAGCCAGTGCCAATCGTCGCGCGAGTGTTCGGCGAAACGGCGCATGAGGCGGGCGGTGAGCGCCGTGCGGACATCCTGGGCACGCGGATCCTCGGGCTGGCGTTCGAGGTAGGCGTGGATACCGAGCAAGGCGAAGGCCCAGGTGCGGGGATGCGCGAGGCCGACGACGGCCGGCAGCGCCTCGGTGAAGAGACGGGCCGCGAGCCGGCGCAGGCCGCGGTCGCGGGCGCGGCCGACGCATGAGCCCAGGGCCCAGAGCGCGCGCCCGTGGGAGTCCTCGGAGCCCTCCTCCTCGAGCCAGCGGCGGTCGTAGCCGAGGAAGTTGCGGAAGCGCCGGGTGCCGGGATGCAGGGCGTGGGCGAGAAAGCCGGCGTAGCGGGTCGCGAGCGTCCGCGTGGCGGGCGTGGTCTCGCCGATCTCGTCCCAGAGGAGCAGGAGGATGAGGGCGCGGGCGTTGTCGTCGGTGCAGTAACCGTGGGTCGGATTCGGCACGGAGAACAGGGAGTGCTGGAGGATGCCGGTGGCGTCGCTCAGGCGGAAGACGTGGTCGGGCTGGTGCGGCGGCAGGGGCATCGGTGCGCGTTCCGGTGGTGCGGTGCGGCGGGGCGAAGGCCGGGCCGCGGCGTGGTCGGCGGCGGCGCGGGCGAAGGCCTCGCCGTAGTGGGCGGCGGCGCGGCTCCAGATCATCTCGCGGCCGAGGCGGTAGGCGTGCTGGCGCAACGCGAGACGGCGGGGCTCGTCGCGGAGGAGCGCGCGCACCTCGCGGGAGATGGCGGCGGAGTCGGCGAAGGGTACGAGCACCCCGCGGCCGTCGGCGAGGAGCTCGGCGGCGTGCCAGTAGGGAGTGGAGACGACGGCCTTGCCGGCGCCGAAGGCGTAGGCGAGGGTGCCGGAGACGATCTGCTGCTCGTTGAGGTAGGGCGTGAGGTAGACGTCGGCCGCGCCGATGAATTGCATGAGCTCGGGCAGGGCGACGTAGCGGTCGTAGAAGATGACGTGCTGCTCGACACCGTTGCGCTTGGCCAGTCGTTCGAGGCCGAGGCGGTAGGCCTCGCCCTGCTCGCGGAGCAGGTTGGGATGGGTGGCTCCGACAACGAGGTACACGACCCGGGGGAACTCGGAGATGATCCCGGCGAGCGCATTGAGGACATGCTCGATGCCCTTGTTCGGCGAAAGCAGGCCGAAGGTGAGGAGGACGAGCCGGCCGTCGACGGCGAACAGCTCCTTCGCGCGGTCGGGCTCCTCGAAAGGCACGTCGTGGATGCCGTGGGCGACGAGGTCGATCTTCGCGGCCGGCACGCCGTAGATCTCGCGCAGGAACATCCGGCCGCGCTCGGTCATGACGACGAGGCGGTCGGAGAGCGCGGCGAGTTCGTCCATCACGCGGCGTTGGGCGGGCGCGGGGTTGCGCAGCACGGTGTGGAGCGTGGTGACGATCGGCAGCTTCACGGCGCGCAACAGCGCGAGGACATGGGCGCCGGCGGCGCCGCCGAAGATGCCGAACTCGTGCTGCACGCAGAGGAGATCGACGCCGCTACGGTGGAGGCACTCGGCGGCGTGGGCGTAGCTCGTCGGATCCTGCTCGGCGATCTCGCAGACGACCTCGGGCGGGTAGGCGTAGGCGGCGGGGAGATCGTTCAGGGCGACGACCGGACAGGGGGCGCCGCTGTGGGTGACGACGGCGCGCCGGAGGTCGTGGGTGAACGTCGCGATGCCGCATTTACGCGGCGGGTAGCTGCCGAGGAAGGCGATGTTCATCGAACTGCCGGGATGGGATGCGGCGGCGCGCCGGTGCGGGGAACCAGACACCGGTCACGTTTTCCGGGCACGGAAAAACGAGGCGACGAAGAGGAGCAGGAAGACGACGAAGAGGATCTTCGCGATCAACGCGGCGGTGCCGGCAACGACGCCGAAGCCGAGAGCGGCCGCGACCAGGGCGAGGATCAAGAAGGTGAGGCTGTAGTAGAGCATGGCTGCGAAGCCGACGGTGATGGAGAGATGGGCGGCCGGGGCCGAAGCCCCGACCGCCGGAGGTTCCGAAGGCCGCGACCGGATTGGTAGCTCCGGCCGAACCGTTCGGAATGGGCAAGGTGCGGACCGACGACGGACGTCAGCTCTTCACCGTCATCTGATTGGTCACGGATTTCACGCCGCGGATGCTCAGGGCGAGCTTGCCGGCGAGGGATCGCTCGGCCTCGTTGGCGGCGATGCCGGTGATCACGACAACGCCGTCCTTCGTGCTGACTTTGGTCTTGAGCGCGCTGGTTGATTTGTGGGTAAGGAGCGCATACTTGACCTGCGAGGTGATCGACGCGTCGTCGATGGTCTCGGCAACGGTGCGTTCGTCGGATGCCGGGATATCGATCACGATGTCGTTCCGCACCGACTTCACCCCGCCGACCTCGGTGGCGTAGACCCCGACGAGTTCACGCTCGGCGGCGTTGGCGGCCGAACCGGTGAGAGTCACGACGCCGTCGGTGACGTCGACCTTGGTGTTGCGGTTGCTGACGCTGGCCCGAACGAGGAGCTGGTAACGGATCTTCCAGGCGATCCAGGCGTCGGAATGCTCCTGCATCGCCGGATCGAGGGTGATGCGGTTGTCGACGCGGAGGACGCCCGGGAGATTGCTCACGGTGTCCTCCGCGATGTTCCGGAGATCCTTGTCGGCGACCATGCCGGTGAGGGTGACGACGCCATCGTCGGACCGGACGGTGACCTTGTCGTCGAGGAGCGTACGGTAGTTGTAGGAGGCCTTGGCGGAGTCGACGATCCTGCGGTCGACATCGGAAGCCGCGAAGAACGGTACCGCGGAAGCGGCGAGGATCGAGGCGAGGAGGAGATGTTGGATTTTCATCGGAGACGTGTCGTTGGTTATTGGTGATATTTGACGTGGGGCGGCGCCGGACCGCCGGCGCCGAGAGCCTCGGACCGGCTGGTGCGCTCGGTAACCGCCTGTTCCGGGCCACGTTTGTGTGCGTGCGGACAGTACCAGGGGCAGCGGCCCCGCGATATGGGGTGATACCCGACCGCGCCGGGTCAGGTCGGGTGAACGGCACGGCGTTGCGGGGACTCGGGGCGGCCGCGCGCGGCGAAGGCCAACGCCAGTCCCCGGGGGGCGCTGGACCCTCCGCTGCCGATCAGGTGGCGGGCGGGCGTTGGGGGGCGGTCCGACCGTCGATCCAGCGTCCTTCGATCATGCTGAGCACGGGATGGAGGGGGAAGCCTTGTTCGTTGTGATAGAGGAGGGTGGCGAGGGTATCGATCGCGGTGGCGCCGATCTGCTCGAGATTCTGGTCGATCCCCGCCGGCTCGGCGACGTGGTCGAGGTTCATCTGCGCGATGTCGAGCGCGGCGAAGCCGACATCGGCGGGGATGCGGCATCCGGCGTGTTCCAGGGCGAGGAATTGTCGGGGACCGAAGCCGATGACCGCATCGGGACGTTGGCGACGGAGCCACTGGCGCACGGTCGCGGGCGGTTCGTCGTCCCGGGTGAGGAGCGGCTCGAGTCGGGCGACCCCGAGCATCTGGGCGGCGGCGAGGTAGCCGCCGAGCCAGCTGTAGCCGACGCGGGTGTTCTGCGAGCTTTCGAGCATCAGTCCGATGCGCCGGTACCCGAGCCGGACCAGGTTCTCGCAAGCCGTGCGAACCCCGTGGAAATGGTTGTGGGTGGCGCGGTGCAGCGGGTGGTCCTTGTAGACATAGCCGAGGCCGACGCAGATCAGGCGCGGCCAATCGAGTTCATGGCGGTAGACCGGCACCGGGAATGGGGCGATCAGCACGCCGCGGATCGCGCGGGCGCGCAGGATCCGGCAGGCGGCCGCGGAGGACTCGCCGGCGGAGCCGAGCCAGAAGGGCTCGACGCGCATGCCCAACTTGGGCGCCTGCCGGCGGGCCCCCTCGTAGAAGCCGACGCAGGCGGAGTGCTGTTGCCAGTCGTGGGCGGAGGCGCCGCCGCTGAGGAACGCGATCACCTCCGGGGCCGCCTTCTGGTGCTTCAAGCGCACCTGTGTCATAAGAGTGGAGACAAGAACGTTGGAGCGGTAGCCGAGACGGTCCGCGGCGACGCGGACGCGCTCCCGGGTCGCGGCCGGAATCGAGGGGTCGTTGCGAAGGCTGAGCGAGACCGTGGTGTGGCTGAGCCCGATGCTGCGCGCGATCTCGCGCAGGGTGGGGGGCGTGCCGCGGTCGGGCGGTGGAACCGGAGATTTGGACACGCGGCGACTCGAAGCCGCGCGCCCGGAAAGGGCAACCGGGTTTTACGTGGAAAGCCCGGGGGGGCTGGCTGCGCCGGCCGCGCTGGGTTCACATCGCGGCGTCGGTCCTTCCCCCCGCCCGACCTGCAAACACCCAACCAGCCGGACGCGACGCCGGGCGATGACACCACCGCCCGCGGTGCGAACGGCGCAGTCCCGCTCCCACGGACGTGACCCCCAACCCCCGATATCCCATGTGTTCAGTTCCCGCAGCCCGGCGTTTCGCGCCGCTCGCCTGTTGCCTGCTCACGGCCACAGGCTTCGCCCAGACCTCCCAACCCGGAGCCACCGCCCCCGCGGTCGTCGACGAGGAGGTGTACGTCCTCCCGGAGTTCACCGTGTCGACCCAGTCCGAGGACCGCTACCGCTCGGCAGACGCGATTTCGGCGGTACGCGTGCGCGCGCCGTTGATCGATACCCCCAGCTCGATCTCGGTCATCACCCGCGACATGATGGACGACGTGGCCCCGGGCCGCCTCTTCGACGTCGCCCGCTACGTGGCCGGCGTGCAGGAAGGCCGCGGGATCCAGTTCCAGGACCGCATGATCATCCGCGGCTTCGAGACCCAGAACGGCGCCCGGACGGTCGACAACTTCCTCCAGTCCGCCGACGCCGACAACATCGAGGAGTCGGTGATCGAGCGCCTCGAGGTCGCCAAGGGCCCCAACGCCATCCTGTCCCCCGCGGGCGCGCCGGGCGGCTCGATCAACGTCGTCACGAAGTCCCCGCTGTTTCGCACGCAGCGCACGTTCACGACCCAGTTCGGTCTCTACGACGCGCAGAAGGCCACGCTCGACGTGAGCGCCCCCTTCGGCCCGAACGACTCCATGGCCTACCGCCTCGTCGGCTCGTACCAGGACTCCCGGCGCTACTGGTCGTCGGAGGCCAAGATCAAGGGCAAGGCCCTCGCTCCGATGTTCTCCTGGAAGGTCTCCGATCGGACGCTCCTCACCGTGAAGTTCATCGGCGCCGAGCATTGGATCTTCCGCGAGCCGCTCCTGATCCTGGACCCGAAGGTGACGGCGCAGACCGACAGTCCGTATCTGGCCCCAGGCATCGGCCACAAGTCTCTCAACGGCATTCAGCCGTGGAGCCATGTCGGCACCCGCAGCGCGGATCTGTTCACCACGCTCACCACGAGCTTCAACAAGCACATCAGCTTCCGGTTCGCGGCCAACGGCCGCTACTACTACGAAGATTCCGACCAGCAGTTTCTCGGGACGCCGGGCCTCAACAACCGCTACAACCCATACACCGGTGAGCTGACGCAGGACTACACGTGGGCGTTGACGACGCCCTCGCTGGCGCACGACGCGGCGAGCAACCCCTACATCGCGACGTTCTCGTCGTTCTTCAATCCCCACGCCATCCCGGCGCGCGGCGACAAGCAATGGACGACGCGGCGCACGGGCAACCTCCAGGCCGACACGGTGGCCAACTACGTCTTCGGCGCGGTGAGCTCCCAGACCGTCGCGGGCGCCGCACTCAGCTACCAGGAGGCGGACACCCGCAACAAGAACACCCCGAATGGCTCGATCCTGATCGACCTCTCCAACCCGAAGGTCTCCGTGTATCCGAGCTACCCGGCGAGCTTCTCCTATCGCAACGGCAGTTCCTACCGGAACCGCCAGCTCTACCTCAACCAGCGCTTCGGGTTCTTCGATGACCGGCTCTACCTCACGGGCGGCATCCTGAACTACGGCACCACGACCAAGACTTGGAACGCCCTCACCGACGCCCAGACCGGCCGCCTCGTCGACGACAAGACGATGTGGTCGGCGAGCGCGCTATTCAAGGTGCGGAAGAACATCTCGCTCTACTACAGCCACTCGACCAACTCCTCGCCGGTGATCGCCAACAACGCCCCGCTCTGGCGCGACGGCGTGCAGGACGAGGCCGGCTTCAAGACCGAGTTCTTCAACCAGAAGCTCTCTTTCAACGGCAACTGGTTCAAGATCGACCAGACCAACGTGACGGTCCCGAACCCCGCCCGGCAGACCGATCCGACCGCCCCGGAGCAGCTCGTCTCGGACCTCAGCAACGACGGGCTCGAGTTCGAGCTCGCCGGCAGCCTCACGCCGAACCTCTCCGCCATGGCCAGCTACGCCCACCTGAAGATGCGCGACTCCCTCGGCCGCCATGTCCGCGGCGTGGCCGACGAGACCGCCAGCCTCATGTTCAACTATCGCTTCGACGACGGGGCGTTCAAGGGCCTCGGCCTCACCCTCGGCGTGACCCATGTCGGCCGCCGCGCCGGTGATGTGCCGATCAACTACACGCCGCTCAACGTGGTCGGCAAGACGAGCTTCTTCCTCGAGCCACAGACGCTGGCCTCGGCCACGGTCTCGTACCGGTGGAACAAGTTCATCTCCACGCGGCTCAACATCGACAATCTTTTCGACAAGAAAGGCTACATCGCGGTGGCGGGCGGACGCGTGTCGGGCACCGGCATCACCACCGCGACCGGCATCAACTTCCGACTCTCGACCACCATCGCCTTCTAGTCTCGCCGGGAGTCGCCGCGGGGGAGGGGCTTCGGCCCCAGCCCGTGGCGGTCGGCCAGCCGCCCGGCGGTTCGCGATGGCGGACCGCCGGACGCCGTTCGCGCCCAATCCCCCGATTGCTCTCCCGGCTCTCGTCCGTTCTGGTCGGCCCCGGCCGGGCTCCTCGCCCCAACCCATGTCTTCCTCGCCTCCCGCTCCCTCCGCCTCCGGTGGCGCTCCCGTCTATCGTGCCGGCTCGCTCACCTACGACCGGCGCGGGCTGATCGGCGTGTTCGGGTGGCTGCTCTGGGGCGATGTCGTGTTCACATTGATCGACAACATCGAACCGACGATCCTGCCGGTGATCCTGAAGGCGCACGGCGCCTCAAATACCGCGATCGGCATCATCATCGTCACGTTCAACATGGTGCTCCAGGCGCTCATCATGCCGCCCCTGGGCTACTACTCGGATCGCCTGCGCACGCGCTGGGGCCGCCGGATCCCGATCCTGTTTCTCACGATTCCGTTCGTCACCGTCTTTCTGGCTCTCACGCCCTTCTCGCCGGAGTTCGCCCGGTGGCTGGAGCAGGCCGGGTTGGGCGGCCTGCTCGAGATGCTTCCCGTGACGTCGGTGGTGGCGACCTTCGCGCTTCTCGTCTTCCTCTACCGCGCGGTGCAGACCGCGACCAACGTCACCTTCTTCGGACTCGTGCGCGATGTCGTTCCGGATGGTCAGATGGGGCTTTTCCTTTCGCTTTTCCGGCTCTTCGGGGCGCTGAGCACCTTCGCGATCAACTACTGGTTGCTCGGCTACGCGGAGACGCACAGCCGCCCGATCTTCGTCGGAATCGCGGTGCTCAATCTCGTGGGCTTCCTCGCCATCTGCTGGTTCGTGCGCGAGGGCACCTATCCCGCGGCGGAATCGCCGGCCACGGAGCCGCCGGGCCGGGCCGAGTCGTCGCTCGGCTCCCGCTTTGTCGCCGCGGCGAAAGTCTTCGTGCGCGAGTCCTACCGGCATCCGGTCTACCTGTGGACGTACTTCGTGCGCATCTGCCTCTACAGTGTGCATCTCGGACTCTCGGCCTACGTCGTCTTCTTTCCTCGCGAGGAGCTCGGCCTGGATCTCGGGATGGTGGGTCGGCTGCGCAGCTGGCCGATGTTGGCGTGGGTCTTCCTCGCGTATCCGATGGGACGACTCATCGATCGGAAGGGCTCGATCGAGGTCCTGCGCTGGAGCCTGGTCGCCATCACCGTGTGTTATGCGGCGTCGTTCTTCCTCGTGGTCGGGCCGGTCAGCTACCTCTGGTCGACGCTCCTGGCCGGGATCGCGTTCTGGACCATCATGGTCGCCCAGCTGAAGCTCACGCAGGAGATCTTCCATCCGCAGCGCTACAGCCAGCTCGCGGGCGCCAACACGATCCTCCAGTCCGTGGTGATCGGCGCGCTGGTGATGCCCTTCGTGGGCTGGACGTTCGACGCGCTGCAGGGCTGGAGCTTCACGTTCTCCCTTCCGCTGGTCGGCGAGGTGGCTTGCGGGCGGTACCGGCTGCTGAATCTGATGATGGCGCTCCTCTTCGGCGCGGCGTGGTTCGGCGTGCTCAAGGTGCGCGGCCACCGCGACCGACTGGGCGGGCGCGCGGGCTACGTGGCTCCGCTCTGAACGCAGCCCTTTCCCGTGCACCTGCGCCTCGTTCTCGCCCTGGTCGTCGGCCTGTCGATCCAGACGTTTGCTGGAGCGGGTGGGGCGCGGCCGTGGGGGGATCAGGGCGATGGCACGTTCCGCAACCCGATCCTGCCGGCCGACTATTCCGATCCGGACGTGATCCGCGTTGGCGACGACTTCTACCTCGTCGCCTCGGAGTTCCATTTCATGGGCATCCAGGTGCTGCATTCGCGCGACCTGGTGAACTGGAGGGTGTTGGCGCGCGTCTTCGATCATCTGCCGGTGGCGGCGAAGTTCGATACGATGCAGGGCTACGGCGAGGGCACGTGGGCGCCGTCGCTGCGGTACCACGACGGGAGATTCTTCCTCTACGTCTGCACGCCGCACGAGGGCTTGTTCCTCTGGACCGCGACCGACCCGGCCGGCCCGTGGTCGGGGCCGGTCACGGTGGAGACCGCGGACCAATGGGAGGATCCGTGCCCGTTCTGGGACGACGACGGGCAGGCCTACCTGGTGCGCGGGCGACTCGGCGCCGGTCCGATCTACCTCCACCGGATGGCAGCCGATGGCACTCGGTTGCTCGACGAAGGCGAGGAGATCTACCGCGGTCCGGTGGCCGAGGGGCCGAAGCTCTTCAAGCGCGATGGATGGTACTACCTCTCGTTGCCGGAGGGTGGGGTGGAGACGGGCGGCCAATCCGTCCTGCGCTCGCGCAACCTCCGCGGCCCGTACGAACGACGTGTCGTCGTCCCCGACGGCGGGCCCCATCAGGGCGGGATCGTCGAACTGGAAAGCGGCGAATCGTGGTTCGTCGGCTTCAAGTCCGCGGGGCATCTCGGGCGGGTCTGCCACCTCCAACCCGTGCGTTGGCACGATGGTTGGCCGGTTTTCGGCGCCGTGGGTCGGCCGGTCCAGACCGCGCGCAAGCCCGCGGTCGCCTCCCCCGTCCCGATTGCGCATCCGAAAGTCTCGGACGAATTCGACGGGGCCATCCTGGAGCACCAATGGCAGTGGAACCACAACCCGGTCGCCGAAGCTTGGTCGCTCGTCGCACGCCCGGGGTGGCTGCGTCTGCGCGGGCTGGCTGCGCCGGATCTCGCGCACGCGCGGAACACGCTCACGCAGAAGTTGTGGGGGCAGGAAGGAGTCTTCGTGGTGAAGCTCGACGGGGCGCAGTTGTCTCCCGGCCAGCGTGCGGGTCTGGCGTTCCAGTGCGGCAAGGCGTTCGAGTGGGTCGGGATCGAGCACGCGTCGTCCGGCTGGCTGCTGGGGTGGAGCGGCGGTTCGGTTGCTCTGGGCGCTGGGCGCGAAGTCTGGTTACGGGCCGAGTATCGGGGGGCCACGGCGCGCCTGGCCTACAGCCTCGATGGCGCGACCTACGCCGACGCCGGGGCGACGTTCACGCTTCGGTCCGGACAGTGGAAGGGCGCGCGGATCGCGCTGTTCTGCTACGGCGCGGGAGGCGGTGCGGCCGACTTCGACCATTTGCGTTTCGCGCCGGGAGATGAACCGGTGCCGGTCCTGTTTCCCGACGCGACACCGATTGATCGCGAGGCGCTGGTCCGGCGCCACAATCCGGTGGTGCGCCGCGTCGATCCCGCCGCCCCGCTCACGGTCGGCAACGGCGGTTTCGCCTTCACGGTCGACCTCACGGGGCTGCAATCCTTCGGCGAACAGTACTGGCGCGAAGGCATTCCGCTCGAGACGCTGGCCCGCTGGTGTTGGGCGACCGACCCGAACCCGGAGGGATTCACGCTCGACGACACCAACCAGGACTTTGTGCAGGCGGACGGCCGCGTTGTCGGCTACCCGACCCGGGCCGCGACCCCGGCCGGCGATTGGCTGCGGCGCAATCCGCGTCTCCATCCGCTCGGTCGGCTCGCGCTGGAGTGGGATACGCCCGGGGGAGGAGCGCTGACGCAGGCCGATATCCAAGAACCGGAGCAGGTGCTCGATCTCTGGACCGGCATCATCACCAGCCGCTTCAAACTCGGCGGCGTGCCGGTGCGGGTGACGACGGCATGCGATCCGCGCTGCGACCGACTCGCGGTGCAGGTGGATTCGGAGCTGGTGCGCCAGGGAAGGCTTCGCGTGCGGCTGGCCTTTCCTCGCGGACACGACCAGGGCGTGAAAAACACCCCCGCGCTGGACTGGAGCCGGCCGGAGACGCATTCCACGAGATTGCTCGCCGACGGGTTGATCGAGCGAGCGGTCGGGAATATGACCTATTACGTCACAAGCAGCCGGCCGTTGCGAGCGGACGGAACGCATGCATTCACGATCTCACCCGACGACGGTGAAGCCCGATTGGACCTTACGCTGGCGTACGCCGCCGCGTTCACGCCGCGCTCCGAGGCCGTCACGAAGGTCGCGGTGGTGGAGAAGGCCTCGGCCGCCCATTGGAGGCGTTTCTGGCAGGGTGGGGCGGCGGTGGATTTCAGCGGCAGTTCCAACCCGCTCGCGTCCAGGGTGGAGGAGCGGATCATTCTCTCGCGCTACCTGACGGCTGTGCAGTGCAACGGCGCTGTGCCGCCGCAGGAGAGTGGGCTCACTTGCAACACCTGGTACGGCAAGCACCACACCGAGATGCTCTGGTGGCATGCCGCGCATTTCGTGCTCTGGGGGCAGCCTGAACTCGCCGCGCGCAGCCTGGACTGGTACGCTGCCCACCTCCCGGAGGCGCGGACGCTCGCGTTCGCCCGCGGGCTGCGGGGCGCGCGTTGGGCGAAGATGGTCGGGCCGGACCACCGCGAGAGTCCCGGCGGTAATCCGCTCATCGTCTGGAATCAGGCGCACCCGATCTACCTCGCGCAGTTGCTGCTGCGGCAATCGCCGTCGGCGGAAAACCTGGCGAAGTACCACGATCTCGTTGCGGAGACCGCGGAGTGCCTTGCCTCGATGCTTGTGCCCGATCCGGCGACCGGTCGACAGGGGCTCGGCCCGCCGCTCTGGAGCGCCCAGGAAATCCACGATCCGGCGACAAGCCGCAACCCCGGTTTCGAGCTCGCCTACTGGCGTTGGGCCCTGGAGACCGCGCAACGCTGGCGCGTGCGAGCCGGGCGGAGCCGCGACGCCGGGTGGGATGGGCTCCTGGAGCAGCTGGCCGCGTTGCCGACGAAGGACGGGAAGTATGTCGCCCTCGAGTCAACGCCCGACACCTGGGACAACGCCGCCAGTCGGCACGACCACCCATCGATGCTGATGGCGTGGGGCTTCCTCCCTCCGACCGCCGCGGGCGACCGCGGCACGATGGAGCGCACCCTCGACGCGGTGCTCACCCAATGGGACTGGCAGACGAAGATCTGGGGTTGGGACTACCCGATGATCGCAATGACGGCCGCGCGTCTCGACCGGCCCGAGGTCGCGCTGGAGGTCCTGCTGCGCGACGGCCCCAACAACCGGTACCTACCCAACGGCCATTGCCCGCAGGGCAGCGACCGCGCGCAGGCAAGCCAGACCGACGGAAGACGCGAGATCGCCGCCTATCTTCCCGCCAACGGCGCGTTCCTCGCCGCGATCGCGCTGATGGTCGCCGGTTGGGATGGCTGCCCTCGTCCGCATCCGGGGTTTCCCGACGACGGCACCTGGGTGATCCGCGCCGAGGGATTGCAGCGGCTGCCGTGAGCCCAGGGCGCGGTGTCGGCGCGATCAAGCGGGCTTGGGCGCCCCACAACTCGCGGCCGAAGACCGATTGTCCGCGCTCGGAAGAGCGCGTCGCCGGTCACCGATGCGGGCAGTGCTTGCCGGGGATCGCTTCAGTCAATGAATACAAATGACACGATCCGGCGACAAGCGCCGGCATCTAGCGGCGGCGGGATTCGTCGCGGCCGAGGTCGGTACCGGCCGTGTCGTGCAGGATCACACCGCAACTGTCGACGACGCGCCACTCGTCCCGTTGCAGTTCCCGCCGCGGTGTCCGTACGCCATCGAACTCGCTGGCGCAGACATCCTCGAGCCAAACCGCCGGGCGGACGTCCGGAGTGGCGGTGTCGATGGTGAGCGCGCGCACGGCCAACCCGGTGGCGTGGCGGGCGTTTAGCCCCCAGGCGGGCAGGGCTCCGAACAGAAACGGTTCGGGGTAGCCGGTGGGCAGTTCCGGTACCGGGCGACGGGCATCGTCGGCCGTGCCGCCGCCCTGGTAGGTGATGCGGATGTCCGAGAGGGAGAGCTCGTTCACCGGAGCGTTCTCGAGCCCGGCGATGAAGATCCCATGGTCGGCAGCCACCGCGGAGGCCACGATCTGGGAAATGATGATGCGGTTGGTCGGCAGCGCGGTGGGCGCCGCCGGGGAGCGCAACCGCGCCCCGACGCGCACGAAGATCGGGGCGTTCATGATGTCGCGCATCGTCAGGTTGTTCACCACGATGTCCTCCATCACGCCGCCGTCGACCTGCTCGAGCGCGAGACCGCGGCAGTATTCGAAGATACAGTTCGTGATCGCGATGTTGCGGTAGCCGCCGCTGCCCTCGGTGCCGAGCTTGATCCGACCGATCGGGCCGCCGCGGTGGCGGATCACGCGCGAGCGGCGCCCGTCGTAGAGCGTGCCCTCCTCGAAACCGCTCACGTAGCAGTCACTCACGGTGATGTTCTCGGCCGGGCGCAGGACGCCCCCACCGAAGGATGACTTGATGCAAATGCCGTCGTCCCACGGCGAGTTGACCGAACAGCGGGAGATCCGGACGTTGCTGCAGGCGTCGATGTCTATGCCGTCGCGGTTGGTGTCGATCAGGAGGTTGTCGATCGTCACCGTGTCGCAGGCCGTGGCGAGGACCGCGAAATGGCCGCCGTGCAAGATGGTGAGATCGCGCAGCGTGACGTTGCGGCACGCGCGCAACGCGACGGCCTTGTTGCCTACGCCCGCCGGAAGAGTATCGCGACCATGGGGATAACCGAACGGTCCGGCCGGCGGCGTCTCGACCGGGTCGATCGGTCCGTCGGCCTCGAGGACATCGGGCAGATGGCCGGGAGGCTGAGGGGCGATGACTCCGACCGGCGACGCGATGCGACCGTTGCCGCGGCTGAGGCCTCGCCCGTAGATCCGGCCGGGGCCGACGATGGAAACGGTGTCGAGCTCCTCTCCCCAGATCAGGCTGTTGCGGAAACGCGAGTGCCCGAAGTCCTGGAACAGATTGACCGGGCCGTCCTCCGGTGCGTCGTACCCTCCGGTTTGGCCGACGGCAGGAGGATCGGCGGCGATCAGGGTCGCGCCGGCTTCGAGTTGCAGGGTGACCCGGCTGCGCAGGCGGATCGAGTAGCAGAGGTAGTCGCCGGCGGGGACGACCACCGTACCTCCGCCTGCATCGGCAGCCGTCGCGATCGCGGCATTGATGCCCGGGTGGGCCAGGGCGACGCCGTCGCCGCGGGCGCCGAAGGAGCGGACATCGAACGAGGGGAGGGGGGCGAGGGAGTCGTGGGGCGGGGACATGGGCACGAAAGAGGCGCTTGCGAAGGTCGGGGCTGCGATGGGCCGCGGCGCGAGCGAAGCTGGGGCGGTTGCCGATTCAGACCAAGCGCCTGCCGGCTTTCCACGTAAATTCCCCAGCAGAAACGTGGCCGTTTGCGCGGAACTTTCAGGGCGCGGGCGGTTCTACAGGCGCATGTCGAGAACCCCTGGTCTTCCGCTGCCCATCGTTCACTCCGGACGCCGGGGCTGAGGACGTGCGCCGACTCCACGCCAAATGGATCTTGTTTCCGGCATGCCGCACCAGGGTCGGGGCCCGTGTTCCCCGGCTCGGCCCTCGCTTGACCGTGGCCCGGGAGAAAACGAAAGTGCCGCCGCGGAGATCCGCGCAACGAAGGCCAACACCGTGGGAACATTCAAAGACTACGCCAGTCGCAACGAGGTTGAACGCATGTCAACCCGCGCCCAGGAAGTCGCCCTCGACCGCCTCCTCGTCGACCGCATCAAGGCCGGCGACGAACACGCGTTCAACGAAGTCGTGGGGAAATACTGGGACCGGATCTATTCGATGGTCCACCAGCTCCTGCGCAACCAGCAGGACGCCGAGGAGGTGACCCAGGACGCCTTCATCCGCGCGCATCGCGGGCTCGAGCATTTCCGCGGCGACGCGGCCTTCTCCACTTGGCTCTACCAGATCGCGACCAATCTCGCGCGCAACCGCTATTGGTACTGGTGGCGCCGCAAACGCGACAAGACGGTCTCGTTCGACCAGCCCCTCGGCGACGACGCGGACAGCGCCACGCTCGCGGACGTGATCCCGGCCGAGGTCGAGGCGCCCGACGCCATCACGGTGACCAGCGAGTTCACCGAACGCGTGGCCGCGAGCATGGAGAAGCTGGGCAAGAAGCACCGGGAGATCTTGGTGCTGCGCAACGTGCAGAACCATTCCTACGAGGAGATCGCCGACATCCTCGGCATCAGCGTCGGCACCGTGAAGAGCCGCATCGCCCGGGCCCGCGAGGCCTTGCGCGAGCTGCTCGGGGAGGACTTCAAATGACACACGAAAAATTCATCGAGCTACTCAATCTCTACCTCGACGGCGAGCTGCCTCCGCACGAGACCGCGGTCCTCGAACAGGAGATCGCCGGCAATCCCGAGCACCGGCGGATCTACCGCCAGTATTGTCAGATCCAGAACGCCTGCGGGGAGCTTGCCGAACGCTTCCGCGAGGAGGCGGCGCCGGCGCCATTTTTTCGCCAGGGCAGGGTGGTCGAGCTCGGACGACGCACGAGCGGCGAGTGGATCCGCTCGATCGCGTTGGTCGCGAGCGGTGCCGTGGCGGCGGGGGTGGTTTTCGTCGCCATCCAGCGGATCGGCCCGCAAGAGGCGGGGGCTCTGGCCGGGACGCAATCGCCCGCGTCCACTCCGGCCCTCCAGACGACGACCGTGGCGCTGGGCGGCAACCCGGCCGGTTTCCGGAATCCATGGTCCGCGAAAAACCCCGATCTGGTCGTCGATTTCGCCCGGTTGACGCCCACCCCGGTGGATCTCACCAAGCCGATCGGCAGCGAGGAGCTCAAACTCGACCTCCAACCCTACGGCCCCGGTCCGGGGTCGCCGCTGCGCAGCGAGGAGATCGAGGCCGCGGCATTCCAGTACCAGCGGTAAACCACCGCCGGAGAGTCTCCACACCGAAGCGCTCTCGATTCAGGAGAGCGCTTTTTTGATGAGCGCTTCCGTGGAGGCGCCGGCACCGAGAGACGCCTGGGCCTTGCGGATCGCCTTGTCGGCATCCGGCGGACGGTAGCCGAGCGCGACCAACGCCGCGGTCGCATCAGCGATGCTCGAGCCGCCGCTCCCGGCGGCGCCCTGGAGCGAAGCTCCCGAGGGGACCACGTGGGCGACCACGCCGAGCTTGTCCTTGAGATCGAGGATGATCCGTTCGGCGGTCTTGCGCCCGATCCCGGGACATTTCGAGAGGAGATCGGCATCGCCGCCGGAAATCGCGCCCTCCAGCGAGGGCAAGGCGAGGTGGCTCATTAACGCGAGGGCGACCTTGGGCCCCACACCGCCGACCTTCTCGATGAGCAGGCGGAAGAAGTCGCGCTCGGCGGCGGTGGCGAAACCATAGATCGCCTGCGAGTCCTCGCGATAGACGACATGCGTATGCAGGAACGCCGTTTGGCCGGTCGCCGGGAGCTTCTCGGCGGTGGTGACCGGCACGTTCACTTCGTAACCAACCCCGGCAACCTCGACCACGGCGCGCAGAGGCGTAGTCGAGAGCAGGACACCGCGGAGGCTCGCGATCATCGGGCTGCCTCGGGTTTGCGGAGCGAGAGCACGTCCTGCATGTCGTAGAGTCCGGCCGGCCGGCCGAAGACCCAGCGGGCCGCATGCAGAGCCCCGCGCGCGAGGATCGCGCGGTCGCCGGCCTTGTGGGTGAGCTCCACGCGTTCGCCGAGCGCGGCGAACATCACCGTGTGGTCGCCGATCACGTCGCCGCCGCGGAGGGCATGGACGCCGATCTCGCGCTTGGTGCGTTCTCCGGTGATGCCGGAGCGGCCGTGACGGAGGTCGGACTCCTTGAGGTCGCGGGCGCGCATCAGGATCTCCACGAGGCTGGCGGCGGTGCCGCTGGGCGCGTCCTTCTTGAACCGGTGGTGCATCTCGATCACCTCGGCGTCGAACGAGTCGTCGAGCACGCGGGCGGCCTCGGCCACGAGGTGGAAGAGCACGTTGACACCGACCGAGTAGTTGCTGGCCCAGACGGTCGGGATCGCGGCGCTGGCGCGGGCGGCGAGCTTGTTGCGCTCGTCGAACGTATGGCCGGTGGTGCCGACGACCAGCGCCTTGCCGTGGCGGATCGCGAGGTCGATCACGCCGGCGGTCGCCGAGTGGTGGCTGAAGTCGATCACGACATCGCAGGAGGGCAGGGCGGCGGCGAGGTCGTCGCCCTGGTCGAGGGCGGCGGCCACGGCGAGGCCGGCATCCTTGGCGCAGACGAGCAGCGCCTGGCCCATGCGGCCCTTGGCGCCGTTGATGAGAACGCGTGGTTGCGACATGGGTTCAGAGGCCGAGGCCGGCGAGGGTCTTGTCGAGGAGGGCGCGGCTGGAGTCGGTCAGCTCGCAGAGCGGCAGGCGCACTTCCGGGGAACCGATGAGCCGCAGCTTCGCCATCGCGTACTTGGCGGGCACCGGATTGGGTTCGACGAAGAGGTTCTTGAACAGCGGCTGGAGGCGGTGGTGCAGGGCGGTGGCCTCGGCGAGCTTGCCGCCCATGGCGAGCTGGCACAGCTGCACGATCTCGGCCGGAAGAAGGTTCGAGGCGACGGAGATCACGCCCTTGGCGCCGAGCGCAATGAACGGCACGGTGAGGCCGTCGTCACCGCAAAGGATCGTGACGGAATCGCCGCAGGTCTGGCGGAGCTGGTCGACCCGATCGCAGGAGCCGCCGGCCTCCTTGATGTGGTTGATGTGCGGAAACGCGGCGCGCAAACGGGCCACGGTGGGGACGGCGATCTCAATGCCGCAGCGCCCCGGGATGGAATAGAGGACGATGGGCTTGCGCGTCGCCTCGGCGATCGCGCTGTAGTGCCGGTAGAGTCCCTCCTGGCTGGGCTTGTTGTAGTACGGCGCGACGACCAGCATCGCATCGGCGCCGGCCGCCTCGGCCTTCCTGGTCAGCTCGACGGCCTCGCGGGTGCAGTTCGATCCGGTGCCCGCGAGCACGGGCACGCGGCCCGCAGCCCGTTGGACGACGCGCCGGACGACCTCGATGTGCTCATCGTAGTCGAGGGTCGGTGACTCACCAGTGGTGCCGACCGGCACGAGCCCTTTGATCCCGCCGGCGATCTGGGCGTCGACCAGACGATCCAGATCGTCATAGGCGATTTGACCGTTGCGGAACGGCGTCACTAATGCGGTGATGGCGCCGGTGAACTCGCGCGGAATGCTCATGCTGAGGGATTTAATTGGCGGTTTACGAAACGAGACCTTGAGGAGGATTGCAGCGTCCGTTAGCGAAAATCCATCCCATTTTCCCCAACGGCGCGTTTCTCCGCGGAAGCAAGACCCAGCCTAAATGCACACCCAGATTTTCAACGAGTTGCTCAAGCTCGGTGTCGAGACCGGTGCAAGCGATTGCATCATCAAGACGAACAAGGTCGGCTACCTCCGCATCAGCGGGCGGTTGAAGCCGGTGGATATGGAGCCGATCCCGCGGCACATCATCCAGGCCTTCGTCGACGAGTATGTGCCGTTCGTCTTCAAGCCGCAGTGGGACACCGACGGCCAGATCGACTTCGCCTACACCGCGGAGAACATCGGCCGTTTCCGCGTGAACGCCTTCCAGCAGCGCGGCTCGATCTCGGTGGTCTTCCGTCACATCAAGAGCCACATCCCGACGTTCTCGGACCTGAACCTCCAGCCCGAGCGCTTGGTGAAACTGGCTCAGGTCAAGGACGGGCTGGTCTTGATCTGCGGTCCGACCGGTTCGGGCAAGAGCTCGACCATGGCGTCGATGCTCAACTGGATTAACCAGAATCTCGAGCGCCACATCGTGACGATGGAGGACCCGATCGAGTTCACGTTCCAGGATGGCAAATCAATCTTCAACCAGCGCGAGATCGGCATCGACACCCCGAGCTTCTCGTTGGCGGTGCGCTCGGTGCTGCGCCAAAATCCGGATATCATCCTGATCGGCGAAATGCGCGATGCGGTCTCGCTGGAGACAGCGCTCTCCGCCGCCGAGACGGGCCACTTGGTCATCACCACGCTGCACTCGGCGAACGTCCAGCAGTCCCTGAACCGTATTTTCGAGTTCTTCCCGCACGAGTCCCACGAACAGATCCGCCGTCAGGTGTCGGCGGTGCTGAAGGGCGTGGTCTGCCAGAAACTGGTGCCCGCGCTCGAAGGCGGCGGCCGCTACGCTGCGCAGGAGGTGCTCATGGTCGACTCGACGGCGCGCAACCTCATCCTCGAAGGGCATTTCGACAAGGTGCAGGCGCTGCTCGAAGCCACGACCGAGTCGAATTCGGTTTCCTTCAACAAGGACCTGTACCGCCTGATCAAGGAAGGCCGGATCGCCAAGACCGATGGTCTTCGCGTCTCGCCGAATCCGCAGGCGCTGGAGATGAACCTGAAGGGCATCTTCATCCGCACGTAAGGAGCGCCGGCACCCCGGTGCGTTGACGACCACGGCCGCAGCTGGATAGCAGCCTGCGGCCTTTTCGTAGTCGCAGAACCACACGGCATCGGTCCGACTGCCGCGGGCTTGGAAGTCACCGGGCGCCGGAGGGACGAAACCGCTGCGCCACGACCCGATCCCGGGGATTCGCGCGGTTTCGCGCCCTGAACTTCGGACTTGGTTTTTGGGACGCCGGCCCTTTCCTCAGCCCTTTCTCACATGTCACTCGCTCTCATTTTCTCCGGCCAAGGAGCCCAGAAGGTCGGCATGGGCAAAAGCCTCGCCGACAATTCCTCCACCGCGGCGCGCCTCTATGCCCGCGCCAACGAGGTTCTGGGCTGGGATTTGGCCAAGATGTGCTTTGAAGGTCCGGACGAACTGCTCGTCCCGACTCGCGTGTGCCAGCCGGCGCTTTTCGTGCACGGCTACACTCTTTATTCGCTCCTCCAGGAGCAGGGCCGCCTCGGCAACTTGTCCACCGTGCTCGGTCTGAGCCTGGGCGAGGTCACCGCGCTCACCGTCGCCGGCGTTTTCGATTTCGACACCGGCTTGCGCGTGGTCGCCGAACGCGGCCGCCTCATGCAGGTCGCCTGCGAGGCCACCCGCGGCGGCATGGCCTCGATCATCGGCGAGGACCTCGCCAAGATCAACGACCTGTGCCAGGAGTTCGACATCGAGGTCGCGAACCTCAACTGCCCCGGGCAGGTCGTCGTCTCCGGCGAGAAGACCAAGGTCGACGCGTGCGTCACCGCCGCCAAGGAGCGCGGCATGAAGAAGGTCATCCCGCTCAATGTCGCCGGCGCCTACCACAGCCGACTCATGGAACCGGCTCGCGCCGAGTTCGCCAAGTTTCTCCAGACCGTCCAGTTCAATGCGCCGAAGCTGAAGGTGCTCACCAACGTCACCGGCAAGCAGGTTTCCTCGCCCGACGAGATCCGCGAAATGCTGATCCGCCAGGTCGTGTCGTCGGTGCGTTGGGAAGAGTGCATGCGCGAGGCCGCCGTGCTCGGCGCCGCCGAGTTCTGGGAGTGCGGCCCCGGCGCCGTCCTCGTCGGCTTGGCCCGACGCATCAACAAGGAATGGCCCGCCAAGACCTTCAACGAGTTCACCGATCTCTCCGCGGCCTGACGCCCGGCCGACACCGCCCCGCATGGACGTCTCCCTCAAACGCAATTTCTGCATCATCGCCCACGTCGATCACGGCAAGACGACGCTGTCCGACCGGCTGCTCGAGTACACCAGCACCGTTTCCAAGCGAGTGCTGCAGGCCCAGCATCTCGACTCGATGGACCTCGAACGCGAACGAGGCATCACCATCAAGTCCCACCCGGTCACGATGCAGTACACGGCCAAGGATGGTAAGACCTACCAACTCGGCCTGATGGACACGCCCGGACACGTGGACTTCAACTACGAGGTCTCGCGCAGTCTCGCCGCCTGCGAGGGCGCCGCGCTCCTGATCGACGCCTCCCAGGGCGTCGAGGCGCAGACGGTGGCCAACGCCCATCTCGCGTTTGGCCAGAATCTGAAGGTCGTGCCGGTCATCAACAAGATCGACCTGCCCAGCGCGAACCTCGAGCTCTGCCTGCGCCAGATGGAGGACATCCTCACCATCTCGCACGACGAGGCCATCCTCGCCAGCGGCAAGTCCGGCATCGGCATCGTGGACATCCTCGAGGCCGTCGTCGCCCGCGTGCCGCCGCCGCGCTGGACCGAGTACCCGGCCGCGCGTATCCTGGTGTTCGACTCGATGTACGACACCTACCGCGGCGTGATCGCCTACGTCCGCGTGTTCTCGGGGTCGATCAAGGCCGGCGATTTCGCCCTCCTGATGTCGAACGACACGAAGTTCGAAGTGAAGGAAGTCGGCACGTTCAACCCGAAGATGGAGGTCACCGACATCCTCGAAGCGGGCGATGTCGGTTATGTCGTCTGCAACATCAAGACCGTCGCCGACATCCGCACGGGCGACACCATCACCTTGGCCAACAAGCCGGCCACCGAGATGCTCCCGGGCTACAAGGAAGTGCGCCCGATGGTGTTCAGCGGCATCTATCCGATCGACACCTCGGACTTCGAGAAGCTCCGCACCGCGCTCGGCAAACTCCAGCTCAACGACTCCGCCTTCCAGTATCAGGCCGAGAGCTCCGTCGCCCTCGGCTTCGGCTTCCGCTGCGGTTTCCTCGGGCTGCTCCACATGGAGATCGTCATCGAGCGCATCCGCCGCGAGTACGATGTCGACATCATCTCCACGTACCCGAGCGTCATCTACCAGGTCCGCCTCGACGGCGCCGACAAGCCCTTCGAGGTCGACAACCCGGTCCAGCTGCCCGACGTCTCCAGCATCGCCGAGATCCTCGAGCCCACGATCAAGGCCACCATCCACATCCCGAACTGGGCCCTGGGCGACGTGCTCGGCATCGTACAGGACAAACGCGGCACCTGCGACCACACCGACACCCTCGACGACACCCGCGTGATGCTCACCTGCACGCTCCCGCTCAACGAGATCCTCGTCGATTTCCACGACCGGCTGAAGAGCGTCACCCGCGGCTACGGCTCGATGGACTACGAGCTCAGCGGCTACGTGGCCTCCGATCTCGTGAAGCTCGACATCCTCGTCAATGCCGAGCCGGTCGACGCGTTCTCCTCGATCTGCCATCGCACGAAGGCCGAAGGCAAAGGCCGCGCCCTCTGCGAGAAGCTCAAGGAGATCATCCCGCCGCAGATGTTCCAGATCGCCGTGCAGGCCGCCATCGGCGGCAAGATCATCGCCCGCGAGTCCGTGCGCGCCATGCGCAAGGACGTCACCGCGAAGTGCTACGGCGGCGACATCTCCCGCAAGCGCAAGCTCCTCGAGAAGCAGAAGGAGGGTAAGAAGAAGATGAAGCAGATCGGCTCCGTTTCGATCCCCCCCGAAGCCTTCATCCAGGTGCTCAAGACCACCTGACCGCGCGCGCCGCCGAGCAGCCCCCGAATCCATGTTCAGCTTCCTCATGACCCAGGCCGCCCGAGCGCGGCGCGATGCGAAGAACTGGCTCGAGGTGGCGGACAAGGTCTACCACTACCGGCGCGACCAGCTCAACGAGGCCGAAATCGGCGAGTTGGTGCAGCGCCGCGACGAACTGAAGGCCAAGATCAAGACCAAGGCCGACGCCGCCCAGCTCAAGCTCGCCGTCGAGGCGCTGGAACAGACGCTGCACCGTACCGGCGGCCGCGTGTATCCGAAGGGATCGCTCGCCGACAACGTGGAGTTCTTCCTCGCGGCCGCCATCGTGATCCTCGGAATCCGCGCGTACTTCGTGCAGCCGTTCAAGATCCCGACCAACTCGATGTGGCCGACCTATTTCGGGATGAAGCACGAGGTCTTCGTGGATCCGAAAGAGGCGCCCGGCCCGGTGGCTCAAGTGTTGCGCCTCGCCGCTTTCGGCGCCACCCGCCGCGAGATCGTGGCGCCGGTCAGCGGGGAGTTGCGGATTCCGATCGTCGCCGCCCGGGAGGACCGAGTCGCGGTGCCGACCGTGAGCTTGGTGAACGGGCGAAAGTGGTTGGTGCTGCCCGCACAGCTCAAGGAGTACACGCTGTATGTGGGCGAGACGCCGGTGAAGCTCCGCGTGCCGGCGGATTTCGATTTCGACACGCTCGTGCTCGAGACTTTTCTCGGCGGGCGAATCAACGGTGGCCGCGAGGGTTACGCCGCGCTGCAACGCGAGGGGCGCGTCGTCGAACAGACGGTCGAGTTGCACCAGGAAGGACGGCGCTTCTCGGCCCGCGTGCCGATGCTGAAGACCGGCAAGCGCGTCGAACGCGGCGAGGTTGCCCTCAGCTTCGACATCCTCACCGGCGACCAGCTCTTCGTCGACCGGTTCAGCAACCATTTTTTCGAGCCCGAGGTGGGGCAGGGCTTCGTATTTCGCACCGGCAACATCCCGGGAATCGGCCAAGACCAATACTACATCAAGCGCTTGGTTGGCGGCCCCGGCGACCTGCTCGAAATCAAGGAGCCGGTGCTTTTTCGCAACGGCGAGCCGGTGTCCGGAGCGGACGCGTTTGACCTGAATGGCAGACGCTCCGGGCTTTACCGGGGCTACAAGAATGGTGACAGGCCGTGGGAGAAGAACTTGGGCTTGCTCGAAGCCGGGGAGGTTCTGAAGGTGCCGGACGACTCCTTCTTCGCGCTCGGCGACAATTCGTACAACAGCGCCGATGGACGCGTTTGGGGGTTCGTGCCCGCCAAGGACGCGATCGGGCGGCCTTTGTTCATCTATTATCCGTTCACGCGGCGCTGGGGCCCGGCGCGTTGATCATCAATGGCTTGGCAGGCGATGGCCCAGGTGAAAACCGGACGGGCCGTCGGCAGTGAACCTTGAGGCGAACCGGATTTCTCCCCTTCGGTTGATTATCTCCACCCATGGCACAATAGGCATTATGTCTAATCGAGGTGGGTGCGGCGCCTCCCCCTCGGGTTCTTCACTGAATCCGCCTTTCCCCTCCAGCGGTTCCGTGCATTGTCCGGCCCGCCCATGAGCTTCATCTCCGCTCCGTTGTTCAACTGGCTCGATCGCCGCGCCACCGGCGTCCTACTCCATCCCACTTCCTTTCCCGGTCCCGGCGGCATCGGCACCCTCAACGCCCACGCGGTCCGCTTCCTCGAGTTCCTCGCTCAGGCCGGCTTCGCGTACTGGCAGGTTTGTCCCCTCGGATCGACCGGTTATGGCAACTCGCCGTACCAGTCGTTTTCCGCCTTCGCCGGCAACCCGTACCTGATCGACCTCGAGCCCCTTGTCGCCGCCGGCCTGCTTCAGCGTTCCGACCTCGCCAAGCTCGACCGTCTCCCGGCGGAACGCGTCGATTTCGGCGGCATCTGGCAGGAGAAATGGCCGGTGCTGTTCGCCGCCGCCGAGCGCTTCCTCAAGAAGCCGGTCCCGATGCCGTACGGCGACTTCACCGAGTTCTGCGGCGCCCAATCGGCTTGGCTGGACGACTACGCCTTCTTCCTGGCGCTCAAGGACCATTTCGCCGGCCGCCCGTGGTGGGAATGGCCCGCCGACCAGCGCGCCTTCGAGAAGGCCGCGAAAGGCGGCCTGCGACGAACCCTCGGACCGAAGATCTTCGCGCACCAGTTCCTCCAGTACCTCTTCTTCGGCCAATGGCGCCAGCTTCGAGCACGCGCCGCCACGCTCGGCATCGAGATCGTGGGCGACGTCCCGATCTTCGTCGCGCTCGACAGCGCCGATGTCTGGGCGAATCCCGACCTCTTTCTCCTCGATCCGACCACACGCCGCCCGACCTTCGTCGCCGGCGTCCCGCCGGACTATTTCTCGGCCGACGGCCAGCTCTGGGGCAATCCGCTCTACGACTGGCCCGCGCATCAAAGAACCGGTTACGCTTGGTGGCTGCGCCGGATGGCGTCGACCTTCGACTTGTGCGATGTCGTCCGCATCGACCATTTCCGCGGCTTCGAGAGCTATTGGGCGGTCCCGGCCGGCGCGCCCAACGCCCGCAAGGGCACCTGGGAGCTCGGGCCCGGTCTCGACTTCTTCCGCGCCGTGCGCACCGCGTTCCCGGCGGCGAAGATCATCGCCGAGGATCTCGGCGTGCTTACCCCGGAGGTGATCGCGCTGCGCGAAGCCACCGGGCTTCCGGGCATGGCGATCACCCAATTCGCGTTCGGGGGCGACGCCCGGAATCTGTACCTTCCGCACAACCACGCCGCGAACTGCGTGCTTTATCCCGGCACCCACGACAACGACACCACCCGCGGCTGGTATGCCGCCGCGGACGAGAAGACCCGCGACCACCTGCGCCGCTACTTCCGGATCAGCGGCGCCGAGATCGCCTGGGATTTTCTCCGCGCCGCCTATGCGTCGCCTTGCCGCCTCGCCGTGATCCCGCTGCAGGACCTGCTCAACCTCGACAGCTCCGCCCGGTTCAACACCCCCGGCAAGGCCGACGGCAATTGGGAGTGGCGTTATCGAGCCGAGCAACTCGCGGAGTTGCAGCGCAACAGCGCCGCCTATCTCCGTGAACTCGGCGAGCTCTACGGTCGCTTGCCCGAAGACAAGCCGGCGGTTTGACCGCGTCCTCTCGGCACGTATTCAATTGCCACGTAGGCCGCGGCGATCGATGTCCTCAGGGCCGCGGCCCGCTCGGTCGTTGGCCCGCGAAACGGTTCGGTCCGCCGCGGGCGGTACCGCCTGGCTTCGCCTACGGCCCCAGAAACTCCGCGATGCGCGGGATGATCCGCTCCCGGGCGTCCTCGAGCACATAGTGCCCGGCGTCGGGATAATGCTCGGTCTCGGCCTGGGGGAACACCTGTTTCCAGCGGGCGTAGAAGTGGTCGTTGAAGCAGAAATCGCGGCCGCCCCACCCGATCAGGATCGGTTTGGCGCGCAACCAGGCCAGATCGATCCCGATCTGTTGCAGGATCATCCGGCTCGGATGCTCCAGCTCCATCGGGATGTCGCGCACGAACTGGTGCACCGCCACGCGATGCGCCCAGCTGTCGTAGGGGGCGAGATAGCCGGCGCGCGCCGCCGTCGACAGCGGCTTGGTCACCGCCATCCGCACGGCGGGACGCGCGAAACCGTTGAGCCCGCGGACGAGCGCGGCCCCGAGGATCGGCCACCGGCAGACCGCGATCCGCCGCGGGATGCGCGCATCGGGGAACGCCGCCGTGTTGAGAATCACGATGCGACCGGTCAAGTCGGCCGCCCGGGTCGCCAACCCCATGCCGATCGCGCCGCCCCAGTCGTGCACGACCAGGTGGACGCGCTTGAGCCGGAGATGGGCGACGAGCTTCTGCACGTCGCCGATCCGGCGGGCCAGCTGGTACGGATAGTCACCGGGTTTGTCCGAGAGGCCCATCCCGACGTGGTCCGGCACGACGCACCGCATCCGCCCGCGCAGGGCTTGCACGACGTGGCGGTAGTAGAAGGACCACGTCGGATTGCCGTGGAGCATGACCACGGCTTCGTCGGTGTCGGGCCCCTCGTCGAGGTAGTGCATGCGCACGCCGTCGCCGACGTCGAAGAAACGGGATTCGAAGGGATATTCGCTGCGCCAGATTTCCATGTTCAGCACTCCAGGACGAGCATCACGCAATTGATTCCGCTGCCGATGCCGAGCAGGCCGACGCGGTGCCCGGGCCGCACGAACCCGGTCTCGCGGGCTTTCGCCAACGTCAGCGGCAGGGCCACGGAGCCGGTGTTGCCCATGGTCTCGAAGGTCGAGAAGTCCTTCGCGGGATCGAGCGCGAGCGTCTCGTAGAGTTTGCGGCGGTGGGCCACGCCCACCTGGTGGCAGATGAAACGGTCGAAGTCCCGCTCACCGAGACCGCATTCGCGTCCCAGGTCCTGCCACGTGAGCCGGGCCGTCTCGATGCCGGCGACGAGCAACTGCTCGGAGTCGGTCTGCATCGCTAGCGCGTCGCCCTCGGCGCGATCGCCTTGGCACAGGGCGCTGTGCTCGCTCGCGGCCCGCGCCACGCCGCCGACCAGCCGCGGCGCACCGGCCGGCGCGAGGTCGCGGTGGCAGAGCACGGCGGCCACCGCGCCAGAGCCGATCGTGAGGTTGGCGAAGTACGGCTTGATCTGCTGGCGGTCCAGCGCGGTCGTGCCGAGGCGGCGAATCGTCTCCTCGACCAACGGGCCGCCGTTCTCGCCGCAGGCGACGAGCCCGGCCTTGATCTGGCCGGAGTCGATCATGCCGCCGAGCAGCGTGCAGGCGTTCAGGAACCCAAGACAGGCGTTCGATACATCCAGCACCTGCATCTGCGCCGGCAGGCCGGAGGCGCGGTGCACGAAGGCGGCCGTGGCCGGTTCCAGCATGTCGCGCGAGACCGCGCCGTGGACGAGCATGCCCAGCGCGGCGGTCGGCACCGCCGTCTGCGCCAGCACCGCGCGCACGGCGCGGGCGCTCGCCTCCGAGGGCAGCGTGCCCGGTTCCCAGAAACGCCGCTCCTTGATGCCGGTCATCAGCTCCAGTCGGCCGAAGGGCAGCCGCAGGCGCTCGTAGAGCGGGCGCAGACGCTCCTCCAGCGCGGCGGTGGTCAACACCTGCGGCGGGAGCACGGCGACGAGGGATTCTAGGACGACGTTCTGGAAGCGCATCGCGGCGGTCAGGCTTTCGTCTCCGGGCGCATGGCGAGCCGGATGACATCCTTGTCGAAGTAATTCAGGCCGAGGCCGGCGTCGACGACCATGGTCGTGCCGTTGATGCCGCTGGAGCGCGGGCTGAGCAGAAACAACGCGGCATTGGCCACCTCCTGCGTCTCCAGATTGCGGCGGCGAAAGGTCAGCTTCTCGGCGAAAAGGTAGCTCTCGACATAGCCCGGGATGCCCGAACTGCTCGCGGTCTTGAGCGGACCGGCGCCCACGGCGTTGAAGCGCACGGCGGTGTCGGTGCTGAACGACTTGGCGAGGTTGCGCACGATGCCGTCGAGGGCGGCCTTGATCGGCGACATGTAACCGTAGTTCTCGGCGGTCACGAGCAGCGAGGAGATGCCCATCGCCACGACCGAGGCGTCCGGGGCGAGGAACGGCTTGAACGCCCGCGCGAGCTCGACCAGCGAGAAGGCCGAGATCGTGGTCGCCTGCAGGAAATCCGCGCGCCGGGTCTCGTGGAACGGCTTGAAGCCCTCCGCGTAGTTGGCGAACGCGACCGAGTGCACCAGCCCGTGGACCGGCCCGAATTGCGGCCCGACCTCCGCCGCCAACGCGTCGCACGCGCCGTTGCGCTCGAGATCGCACACGAACACCGGCAGGTGCGGCGCCAGTTTCTGCACCTCGCCGCGGCGTTTTTCCGAGTGCACGCTCAGGATCACCCGCGCGCCCTCGGCTTCGAGCGACTTCACGATGTGCCAGGCCACGCTCTTGCGGTTGGCCACGCCGGCGACGAGCACCGTCTTGCCGGAAAGTCCCAGGAAACTCATGCCGCGCCTCCGGGCGTTTTCCAGGCGACGGCGAAATCCACGGTGAGGATGCGTTTGCCCGCACTGGTGATGCTGCCGCCCATCATCGTGAACCCACCCAGGGTTTCCTTGATCTTCACGGTCAGCTCCACCGTATCGCCGGGGAAAACGGGATTGCGGAACTTCACGTCGCTCACGCGCGCCAACAACGGCACCCCACCCTGCGCCCCGGCCGCGCCGCCGGCAGCTTGTGCGCGCTTGGCCATGAGCAGCGCCCCGGCTTGGAACACCGCCTCGCACAGCAACACGCCGGGAGTGATCGGCTGGCCCGGATAGTGCCCCTGGTAGAAATACTCGTCGGCCCGGAACGTGCGCCTGGCCACCAGCGTGTCGGCCGTCTCGGAGACGATTTCATCAACGAAGAGGAACGGCGGCCGGTGCGGGATGAGGGCGGTGACGGAGTCGGACATGACGGAAAAGCGTTGGGCGGGAGGCGAAAGGTCGAAGGCTAGAGAACGAACCACCCCGGCGGAAAGCCTTTGTTTGCACAGACGCCGCCTGCCTACACGTCGCGTTCACCTCCGGCGCCCCACGCGAGCGCACCGGGCGAGAAGAACTCCACCACGCACACCGCTACCGCGCGCGCGAATGGAGTGAATTGAGCACCATTTCGAGCTTCGGATTCTGCTCAAGCCGGTCTTTTCGGGCGACGATGAAGAGCTCCACCGAAAGCTTCGGCTCGATCTCCACCCAGACTGAGTCGGAGGATAGCGTTGACCGCGGCAAAAGCCCCACCGCGCCCGCCTTCGCCGCAACGAGAGGGACAATTTCCGGGGTCCGCATCACCACTACCGCAGTGGTGGTGAACGGCCGACCGGCCATCAGTGTGGTCGCGACGGTGGCTCGGACTCCGTCGAGTTCGTCGGGAATGATCACCTGCACCGGAAGATCGATTCCGCCACAATCCTTCCAGTTCGAAATCTCTCCAGTCAGCAGGGCCTGCAATTGCCCGGCGCTAAGGCGACGGACGGGATTTGTGGGGTGGATCAGGGCGACCACCTCCGCCTTCGCCGTATCGGCCAGTTTGAGTTTCTCGAGTTGCTCCAGGGACAGCGAGGCCAGTCCATCCGCCTCGATTCTGGCGAGCAGGAAATCAACCGGCCCGGAAAGCATCGCCGCGTCGGCTTCGCCCTTCGCGAGCGCGAGTAGCCCACGGCCAGAGCCGGTGGGCTGGAGACGAAGCTCCACACCATGGTTGGCTTCGACTCCCGCGCGCAGCGGCAGCAGGACCCGGGTGACCGTACTGGAACCGGCCAGGGTGATACAGGGGACGTCGCCACGGGCGACCAGTCCGGTTGCGAGACTGCAGACGAGGGAGAGCGAGCGGAGAAGAGACATCGAACGCGCGCATCGGCATGGAAGGCCGGAACCTTGAGCAACGAACCTGTGACATCTCCGGGGGGACGTCCGGCGGTCCCCACGGTCCGGACCTCCAGACGGCCGCGCCCGCCTTCGATCACCAAGGCCGCCCCCGCGGCTAGTCCGGCCGCCTCAACGCCCGCCGACTGCCCTTTGCAGCGGGCAGGACCCCGGATCGACCGGATCCCCGCGGCGATAGCGGGCGAGCAGCTGCACCGAGCGCTGGGCCAGCATCCGGCGCACCTCGCGGCGCCGCCCCTTCACGCGCGGGATGACCATGTTGTCGTAGCCCGTCGTCTGGTGGCGCATCCAGGCGATGGTGGCGGCCTCGGCGCGCTCCTCGATCGGGATGCGCTCGGTGCGCGCCACCGTGCCGCTGCCGACCGGCGTGGCGTGCGCGGTGATGAGCGTCGCCATCCGCTCGGCCGCTTCGCGGTGGTCCGGATGGAATCCCAGGAAAGCAAGCACGGCGCCGCGGAAGTCCTCCACGTATTCAGCCTGTTCGGCCGCCCGCCGCGCCCGGCCGGCCGCCAGCTTCTTCGCGTAGGCCGGATCCATGCGCTCGACGAGCAGCTCGGCCCGCAGCGCCTCGATCCTCGCCGCCGGGGCCCAGATGCCGCGCGAGAAGCGTTTGTTGCCCTTCTGCTCGATCACGGTCCACGAGGGGCCGTCGGCCTTGATGCGGCGGCTGAGCGCGGCGTCGCCGGGCGGAAGCAGCGCCCAGTCGTCGGGCACGGCGAGCACCCGCCCCTCGGCGCTGAGCACGCGGCGGGGCGAGGAGAATGGACGTACTTCGCGGGTCTCGGTCGGCATGGGCCCGCGAGGGTTTGCAAACGGCGGGCGGGCACAAGCCCGCAACGCGCCGATGGCCGACGCCGACACCGACGGCTCCTCCCGGCGCGGGCGCGTCCGCGCCTCGCTTCGGAGCGAGCGTACCGCCGCGGAGGCGTTGCGGGCATTGCCGTGCGATTCGCTAGGGTCGTTCCCTTATTTCAGGAGGACGCGTTTAACCGGCCGATGACTGGAACGATACAGCCGAAGAAACCATGACCACGTCCGTTCCAGTCCAAAGCGCTGCGAGCTACGCTCCCGTTCTCGCCTACGCCGCGCCCGGAGCCGACAAAGTGTCTAGCGACCAGAAGGTCGACCCGCCACCGCGGCTTCCCAGCCGACCCAATTTGGGCCGGCAACCCGGTGACAAGCCCGAACCGCAGGACCAGATCGTCTACATACCTGCGCGCAAGGACGAAGCCGGCCCGACCTATTCGGATCTCAATCCGAACAAGCCCCGCAAAACGGGCTAGGCTGCTCCCACCTGTCGGCATCGCTCGGGCCCCGGCCCTCGCCCGGTCCGCCGCGAATCTGCGCCGCTACCAACTGCGGACTAGACTCGCCGCCTCGACCGGGCACCATCGCCGCCCATGCCCGCGACGACGTTCACCATCGCCAACCAGAAAGGTGGGGTTGGCAAGACCACCACGGCCATCAATCTCGCCGCGGCCATCGCCGCCCGGAAGATCCCGACCTTGGTGATCGATCTCGACCCGCAGGGCAACGCCACCAGCGGTCTCGGGGTCGAACGAGTCGAGGGCCGTAGCATCTACCGGCCCTTGCACGGCGAGGGTCTCGCGGCCGACATGATCGTGCAGACACCCCACCCGAATCTCTGGCTGCTCCCCTCCGAGGAAGACCTCGCGGCCGCCGAGGTGGAGCTGGCGCAGACCGAGAACTATCTCCAGCGGCTGCGCACCTGCCTCCAGCCCTTGCACGATGCGGAGCGGTTCCGCGCCATCATCATCGACTGCCCGCCGGCGCTCGGGATGCTCTCGATGAACAGCCTCGCCGCGGCCGACTACCTGCTGATCGCGCTCCAGTGCGAGTACCTCGCGCTCGAGGGCCTCGGCCAGATCCTCAAGGTCGTACAACGCCTCAAGGACGCTGGCGTGAATCCGAAACTCGAGGTCGGCGGCGTGGCGATGACGATGTACGACATCCGCACCAAGCTGGCCCGTCAGGTCGTCGACGAGGTGCGCTCCCATCTGCCCGACAAGATCTTCGAAAGCGTGATCCCGCGCACGGTGCGGCTCAGCGAGGCGCCGAGCTTCGGCAAGACGATCTTCGAATACGACCCGACCAGCCCCGGCGCTACGGCCTACAAGAACCTCGCGAAGGAAGTCATCGAGCGCTTCGGGCTGAAATAGTTCGCCCGTCCGCTTCGACTCCCCGCCCCGCTGTCGCGCCATGAACCTGCTGCGCAAATACGGCCACGTCTTTGCCGTGGGGCTGCAGGGGGCCTTCGTCTACCGTTGGAACTTCTTCATCCGCGGCTCGTTCTCCCTGGTTCACCTCTGTCTGGTGTTCATCCTTTGGGGCGCGGCGTTCAGCGGCATCGAGCAGATGGGCGGCTTCGACATCCGCCAGACGCTCACCTACTTCATCACGGTGCTCGCGTTGCAGTTCATGGTCGGCGCGTTCAACGAGGACTACCAGATCGGCGAGGAGATCCGCAACGGCCTGATCAACCAGTTCCTGCTCAAGCCGGTGAACTACTTCGGCTACCGGCTCAGCCTCTTCGCCTCGGCGCGCGTGGTGTCGGGACTGCTGGTGCTGATCCCGCTTGCGGTGGTGTCGCCCTGGATCGGCGAGCAGCTCACGTTTCCGCACGAGCCGTGGCGCATCCCGGTCGGGCTGGTCGCGATGGTGTTGGCCGCCGCGCTGCAATTCGCGATCGCGTTTTGCTTCGGTCTGCTGGCGTTCTGGTTCCTCGAGATCCAGGGCTTCGTGATCCTCGCCTACGCGATCGAGACCAGCCTTGGCGGGGCGATGTTCCCGCTCGATCTGCTGCCGGCCGGGGTGATGCGGGTCGCCCAATACCTGCCGTTCCCGTACCAGATGTATTTCCCGGCGGCGATCATCACGGGGCGCATCGGTTCGCCCGACGAGGCGTTCCGCGGCCTCGCGATCCAGGCCGTCTGGGTCGTCGTGGCGATGCTCGGCGCCCGTTTCCTGTGGGAGCGTGGTCTCCAGAAACACACGGCGGTGGGCGGCTGAGCGCAGTGCCGATTGGAGAGTGCCGATTTCCGATTGCGCAAGCGCGCCCACGAAACCTCAACACCCGCGAACACCAGATCGACTCCGGCGGCGCCGCCCACCAATCGGAAATCGGCACTCCCCAATCGGAAATCCCATGCACTACCTCCGCCTCTGGCTCGCCTCGGTGCGTTACTCGATGGTCCGCACGATGATGTTCCGCTTCGACTTCTTGCTGTGGTCGGCGGTGGAGATGGCGTGGATGGCGGTCAATCTCCTCCTCATCCACGTCATCTACGGGCACACCGACTCGATCGCGGGCTGGTCGAAGCACGAGATGCTGCTGCTGGTCGGCACAGCGATGCTGATCCAGCGCCTGCTGATGGGGTTCTTCTGGACGAATCTGTTCGAGATCGGGCGAAACGTCCGCAGCGGCCAGTTCGATTTCTACCTCACCCAACCGGGCCAGCCGCTCTTCATGGTGTCCACGCGCAAGCTCGACCCCGACGGTCTCGCCAACTCCCTCGTGGCCCTCGGTGTCGTGGTCTATGCTGCGCGCGAACTCGGCCTGGCCCCGTCCGTCGGCGACCTCCTGCTCTACGGCGTCTTCGTCCTCCTTGGGCTGGTCGTGCACTACGGGTTGCTGCTCCTGTTGGCCTCGCTCACCTTCTGGATCGTGAAGACCGAGGGGATCGAGGGCAGCTACTTCACCATCGCCGAGTTCGGCCGGTTGCCGCGGGCGGCGTTCCGCAGCGTCTTTTCCAACGTCGTCTTCGTCTATGCGCTGCCGACCGTCGTCGTCACCAACGTCTCCGCCTCCGCCCTCCTCGGCCGCATCGACTGGGTCCACGCCGCCTGGCTCGCCGTCCTGGCCGTGCTGTGGTGCGGGTTGGCGATCGCGGTCTTCCAGCGCGGCATCCGTCGCTACACCAGCGCCAGTTCATGATGCCGGGCCGTGGTGCGCCCGGGGTTTTTGCTACGCATTTCGGAGTTTCCGCCGATAGGGATTAACCATTACCTCATTCCTCGCCCGATGGGTACCGTCACCCCACTGAACTTCCGGATCGAGCAGAAGCTCGGCTACAGCTTCCGCGATCCCTCGCTGTTGGCGGATGCCCTGCGGCATCCGTCGGCCGCCGCGGCACGGCCCGGGGCCGCGAGCAACCAACGCCTCGAGTTCCTCGGCGACGCCGTGCTCCAGCTTATCATTTCCGAGGCGCTGTACCGGGCCGACCCCGACGCGCGGGAGGGCGTGCTCAGCCGCCGGCGCGCCACCCTCACGAAGGGCGCGTTCCTGGTCACCCTCGCCCGCGAGCTCGGTCTCCACGAGGCCCTCGAACTCAGCGCGGCCGAGGAGCAGACCGGGGGCCGCGACCGGGCCTCCTCGCTCGAGGACGCCTTCGAGGCGCTCGTGGCCGCGCTCTATCTCGACGGAGGCCTCGAGGTCGCCCGCTCCGCGGTCTTGCGGTGGTACGGGCCGCTCGCCCGCCGCCTGGACGGCAACGAGCAGGGCGACAACCCCAAGGGCCAGCTCCAGGAACTCGTCCAGCCCGAGTACGGCAACTCCGCCTTGCGCTACGAGGTCGTCCATACCAAGGGCCAGCCGCACGACCGCCATTTCGACGTCCAACTCCACCTGCTCGACCGCCTCCTCGGGACCGGCTCCGGCCGCTCGAAGAAGGAGGCCGAGGAAAACGCCGCCCGCGAGGCACTCCGCCTATGGAAGACATCCGCGTCAAACTGAAGTCCGAACACCCTCTGCCGCCGCTCCCAGCCGTCGCCCAGCGATTGCTCGAGCTGATCAATCAGGACGCGCCGTTCGAGGAGATCGCCACCCTCCTGGCGACCGACTCCGCGATGGCGGCGCGGGTTCTGCGCGTGGCCAACTCCGCCGCGTTGCGCGGCGCCTCGCCGATCTCCTCGCTCACCGAAGCCTTCCTCCGGCTCGGCACGGTGCAGCTTCGGCAGCTCATTCTCGGGCTGGTCTTCGTGCACCACTTCCCCCGGCGCGGCGCCTTCGATTACGTGGCCTTCTGGCGGCACAGCCTCCACGTCGCCCTCGCAGCCCAACAACTCGAATACCAATCCAACGGCCTGCGCATCACCAGCAGCGATGTTTACGCCGCGGGCCTGCTGCACGACATCGGCATCGCCTACCTCAACCTCAACGCCGCCACGCGCTACAAGGAGGTCATCGTCGAAGCGCGGGCGAGCGGGGAGCCGCTGGGGGTGGTCGAGCGTCGCCTCCTCGGAGTCGACCACCACGAGGCCGCCGCCTATCTGCTCGGCGAGTGGCGCTTCCCGCCCTCGATCGTCGCCGTCTGCCAATTCCATCACGCTCCCGAGGGCGCCCGTGAGACCTACCGGGATCTGGTTCGCCTGGTGAATGTGGCGGATCGCCTGGTCTGGGGCCTGGGCTTCGACAACGGGGCCAAGCGCGTCGGCGCCGAGTTCGATCCGCTCGCCGCCCTGCCCGAAATCAAGGTGAAGCCCGACCGCTACGAACAGATCGTCACCGACATCAAGGCGAAGGCCGAGCACATCGAGTCCGCGCTTGCCTGAGCGCGGGTTTCCGCGCGCAGTCGCCCCCATGTCCGATCCGCTTCCGCGCTGCCGCCTCACCGGCGTCTGCCCGGCCGCCGCGCCCTTCGTCGCCGAGGAGCTGCTGCGGCGGCGCCCCGCCCCGGTCTGGGTGGTCGTCGCCGCCACGATGCGGGCCGCCGAGCGCTTCACCGAGGATCTGGCCCTGGCGCATTCCCTTTCCGGCGACAGCCGCCGGCTCGAGCGTGCCCTGCTGCCGCCGCTGCCCGATCCGCAGACCGGCATGCGCGAGGCCTTCGCGATCGCCAGCGACCGGCTCGCCGCCCTCGGCCACCTGCGCGCCCGCCGCGGATTCTCCGGCGAGAACTGGAGCGAGACCCTTGTCCTGGTCACCACCCCCACCGCGCTCTTCCAGCCCGTGCCCGCGGTCGACGCGATCGCCGGGCGCGAACTCACGTTGACCGCGAAGCAAAAGCAGCCGTTCCAGGCCCTCCTCGATCGGCTCGCCGAACTCGACTACGACTGCGAACCGCTCTGCGAGCAGCCGGGCCAGTACGCGGTCCGCGGCGGCATCGTCGATGTCTATCCGGTGACCGCGGACGCCCCCGTGCGCATCGATTTCTTCGGCGACGAGATCGAAGAACTCCGGCGCTTCGACCCCGTCACCCAACGCTCGGGCGACGCGCTCGACAGCGTGGTCCTCACCGCCAGCCCGAACCTCGAGCTTCCCGCGGCGCACACCGGTCTCGCCGCCTATCTCGGGCCGCGCACCCATTTCCTCGCCCTCGATCCGCCGGAGCTCGCCGCCGCCTACGCGGACGAACTGCGCGCCTCCGCCGAAGGGCACGGCCTGCCACCGACGCTGAGCGAGGGTTTCGGCGCCATCGCCGCCGCGCGCTCCGGCCGGGGCGATTGGCTCGGCGGCCTCTTCGACCTCGATGTGGACGACGAACTGTTCGGCGCTCCCGCCTCTCCGTCCGGAGACGCGGCGGTCGCTTCCGAAGCGTGGGAAACCGTCTCGCTCGCCCTCCATCGCTCGCAGCCCGAGCCGCACCTGATCGCCGAGGACCGGCTCAACGCCGAGCAGGAAGCGCGGCGCCGGTTCCTGCTCGAGGTCAAGGACTGGGCCGAGGACGGTTGGCGCATCCATTTTCTGCTGCCGCGCGAAGGCGAGGAGAGACGGGTCCGGGAGATCCTGGCCGAGGAGAAGATCAAACTGCCGCGCGCGCTCTGGTGCCGCGGCTCGCTCGACGAGGGTTGCAAGCTCGCCCGCGCCGCCACCCACGGCCCGAGCTGGACCGGCCTGCCCGCGGGCAGCCCGGGCGTGGTCCTTGTATCCGAGACCGAGATCTTCGGTCGGCACCGCCAGCGCCGTCCCGCGGCCCGGCGCCGTGCGGTGGTACAGACCTCGCAGGTCGACCAGATGCTCGACTTCGCGGACCTCGTCGAGGGCGACCACATCGTCCATCTCCAGCACGGCATCGGCATCTTCCGCGGGCTCACCCGCATCGAGTCCGGCGGCCAGGTGCGCGAGGTGCTCTCGGTCGAGTTCGCCGACCAGATCACGTTGCACGTGCCGTTGCAGGAATCGCACTTGCTGAGCCGTTACGTGGGGTTGTCGAAGTCGAAGCCGGTGCTCGCGAAGATCGGCTCGAACCGCTGGGAGAAAACGCGCCAGGCGGCGGAGCGGGCGACGATCGATCTCGCCGCGGAGTTGCTCGAGGTGCAGGCGAAACGCGACAGCCAACCGGGCCACGCGTTCGGCGCGGACACCGTGTGGCAGCAGGAATTCGAGGGCTCGTTCCCGTTCACGGAGACGCCCGACCAGTTGCGCGCCATCGTCGACACGAAGGCCGACATGGAGAAGTCGCGCCCCCTGGACCGGCTCATCTGTGGCGATGTCGGTTTCGGCAAGACCGAGGTCGCGATCCGCGCGGCGTTCAAGGCGGTGATGGGCGGCAAACAGGTTGCCGTGCTCGTGCCCACGACCGTGCTCGCGCAGCAACATTTCAATACATTCAGCGAGCGCATGGCCGGCTACCCGGTCGTGGTGGAGATGCTCAGCCGTTTCCGCACCCGGCAGGAACAGACGCGCATCCTCGAGGGCGCCGCGACCGGCAAGATCGACATCGTCATCGGCACCCACCGCCTGCTGCAGCGCGACCTCGTCTTCCGCGATCTCGGGCTCGTCGTGATCGACGAGGAACAGCGTTTCGGCGTGAAGCACAAGGAGGCCTTCAAACGCTGGCGCGCCAGTGTCGACATGGTCTCGATGAGCGCCACCCCGATCCCGCGCACGCTCTATCTGGCGCTCGTCGGGGCGCGCGACCTGAGCGTGATCGAGACGCCGCCGGTCGACCGCCTCCCCATCCAGACCGTGGTGAAAAGCTACGACGACAAGTTGGTGACCGAGGCGATCCGCCACGAGGTGCGGCGCGGCGGCCAGGTATTCTACCTCCACAACCGCGTCCAGACCATCGAGGCCGTGGCGCAACACCTGCGCCAGCTCGCACCGGAGGTCAGTGTCGGCGTGGGGCACGGCCAGATGGACGAGGTCGAGCTGGAACGCGTGATGACCGACTTCGTCGCCGGCCGCTACCAGGTGCTGGTCTGCACGACGATCATCGAGAGCGGACTCGATATCCCGAACTGTAACACGATCATCATCGAGGGGGCTGACCGCTTCGGCCTCTCGCAACTCTACCAGTTGCGCGGGCGCGTGGGCCGTTTCCGGCACCAGGCTTACGCGTATCTGCTGCTGCATCGCCATGCGCGCCTGCTCGACCACGCCCGGCACCGCCTCAACGCCATCCGCCAGTACAACCAGCTCGGCGCCGGCTTCCGGATCGCGATGCGCGACCTGGAGCTGCGCGGCGCCGGCAACCTCCTCGGACCCGAGCAGAGCGGGCATGTCGCGGGCGTGGGTTTCGAGCTCTACTGCCAGTTGCTGCGGCAGAGCGTGGCGCGGTTGAAGGGCGAGAAGTCGGCCACGCGGCTCCGCGCGACCGTGAAGCTCGACTTCGTCTTCGTGGGCGAAGGCGACCCCGAGGCCGGGGCCACGCGCGGGCGCAAACAGGACGGTTTCACCGCGCTGCGGGACGCGGAGATGGAGGGCGGCGAGTGCGAGCCGATCCAGGCGCGCGTGCCCTCCGCCTACATCACTGAGGCGCGGCTGCGGATCGACATCTACCGGCGGCTCGCGGTGGCGGAGAGCCTCGCCCACGTGAAACAGGTGGAGACGGATCTCAAGGACCGCTTCGGGGCGTTCGGCGAGGAGGTGCGCGCGTTGTTGGCGGTCACCGAAATCCGGGTGCGCGCGGAACAGAAGGGCATTCTGTCGGTCGAGACGTCCGGCAACCGCCTCAAGTGTTTGCGCGCGAGCGGCCGCAGCGACGACTTCTGCCAGCTTTCCGGGAGGTTTCCCCGCTTGACCGCTCCCACCGCGCAAAAAAGACTCCGCGAAATCTGCTCGTTCCTGAACAATCTCCCAAATCCATGATCGTTCGCCCCTTCTTCTGCAGCGCCGTCGCTGCGTTGTTCCTGCTCGCCGGCCCCGCACGAGCCGAGGACCCCAAGCCCAAGGACAACCTCGACCTGCGTTACGAGAACGGCATCGTCGCCGTCGTCGAAGAGCGGGCCATCACGGTCGAGGAAGTGCGCCGCGAACTCGGGCCGCTGATCGGCGAACTCCAGCGCCAGTACAAGAACGAGGCCGAGTATGCCAAGGCGCTCGAGGCGTTGCAGGCCGACGTGATCCAGAACCTCATCGATCGCGTTCTGATCATCAAAGAATTCCGCAAGGACGAGAAGCACAAGATCCCGCCCTACTACGTCGACAACGAGATTGCCGACATGCAGAACAACCAGTTCGAGGGCGATCGTTCGAAGTTCCTGGCCTACCTCCGCAGCAAGGGCAAAACCCAGCGCGAGTTCCGCCGGGAGATCGAGGAGGACATCATCTACAGCTACATGCGCCAGCAGATGCGCAAGAGCACGAGCCTCATCAGCCCGGTCAAGATCGAGACCTACTACAACGAGAACAAGGACAAGTTCTACCAGGATGACGCCGTCGAGATGCGGCTCATCCAGATCAATCGCAACGCGCTCACCGAGACCGAGCTCCGCGCCGCCGCCGACAACGTCGTCGCCCGCCTGAATGCCGGCGAGAAGTTCGAGGACCTCGCCAAGGAGGTCAGCCAGGACACCCGCAAGAACCGCGGCGGCGACTGGGGCTGGCAGAAGCGCACGGACCTGCGCAAGGAGTTCGCCGAGCAGCTCTTCAACCTGCAAAAGGGCCAGTTCACCGCCCCGATCATCCTGGGCGAGGCCGCCTACATCCTCTACGTCAACGACCGCAAGTACGCCGGCATCCAGCCCATCGAGGACGTCCGCCCCGAGATCGAGCGCATCCTCGTCTCGCAGATGGCGCGCGAATCCCAGGAACGCTGGCTCGAGCGCCTGCGCCGCAACGGCTATGTGAAGTACTATTGAGCGGTCGCCCGTCGCCCCCCCCCTCGCCTTTCCGGCCGCACCCGCCCACGGTGCGGCCTTTTTGCATCTTCGCGCCCCCGCCCGTTTCCCGCTTGCCGCGTCCGACTGCCCCCCGCAGTTTCGGCCGCTTTGTCCCGTTTCAGTGCTATGAACCAATCCATCCGCAACATCGCCATCATCGCCCACGTCGACCACGGCAAGACCACGCTCGTCGACAAGCTTCTCAAAGAAGGCGGTGTTTTCCGCGCCAACCAACAAGTCGAGGAGCGCGCCATGGATTCCATGGACCTCGAGCGCGAGAAGGGCATCACGATCAAGGCCAAGAACACGTCCGTCCACTGGAAGGACAAGATCATCAACATCGTCGACACCCCCGGACACGCCGACTTCGGCGGCGAGGTCGAGCGCGCCCTGCGCATGGTTGACGGCGTTCTCCTTCTCGTCGACGCCTACGACGGCCCGCAGGCGCAGACGCGCTTCGTGCTCCGCAAGGCCCTCCAACACGGCCTCAAGGTCATCATCGTCGTCAACAAGATCGACCGTGAGAATTCCGACCCGAAGCGTTCCTACGACAAGGTCCTCGAGCTCCTCCTCGAGCTCAACGCCACCGAGGAGCAGTTCGACGCCCCGGTCGTGTACGGATCCGCTCGCGACGGCTACATGATGCGCCGCCTCGACGACGAGAAGAAGGACATGAGCCCGCTCTTCGAGGCCATCCTGGAGCATATTCCGCCGCCGTTCGCCCGCCCGAACCAGCCCTTCCACATGCTCGTCTCCAACATCGACTGGAGCGACTACGTGGGTCGTATCGCCATCGGCAAGATCCTCGGCGGCAAGATCACCGTCGGCGACCCCGTCTGGGTCATCCGCCACTCCGATGCCAAGCGCGTCCGCGCCAAGGTCACGAAGGTCTTCGAGTACTCCGGTCTCGGCACCAACGAGTCCGCCAACGCCGTCGCCGGCAACATCGTCGGCCTCTCCGGTTTCGAGGACATCGACATCGGCGACACCATCGCCTTCGCCGAGGACGCCCTCGCCCTCCCCTTCACCCAGATCGACCCGCCCACCCTCGAGATGCAGCTCGCCGTCAACGACGGCCCGCTCGTCGGCC